>NZ_SPVG01000075.1 GCF_004614165.1 Duganella callida
CGGCCGGACCGCTCGCCTGCGCGTCGCCGCCGTTGCCTGAATTGGCCGGATGGGCCGCCGCGGCCGCGGCTTCGATGCTGGCCTTCGGCGCCGCGG
This sequence comes from Duganella callida, assembly GCF_004614165.1. GTDB lineage: Bacteria > Pseudomonadota > Gammaproteobacteria > Burkholderiales > Burkholderiaceae_D > Rugamonas > Rugamonas callida. Next base: position 97 of record NZ_SPVG01000075.1, read on the forward strand.
CGCCGGCTACCGGCGGGCACCCGATGGCAAACACGCTGATCGCCTGATTCAGTTTGTCCGTCTCGGCACGCATGGCCGCCGCCGCCGCGGCCGCCTGCTCGACCAGCGCCGCGTTCTGCTGCGTGGCCTGATCCATGCCGGTGATCGCCTTGTTGACCTGTTCCAGCCCGGCGGTCTGCTCGGCGCTGGCGTCGGCGATCTCGCCGATCAGCCCGGTCACCTGGCGCACGCTGCCGACCACCTCATCCATCGTCTTGCGCGCCTGGTCCGCCAGCTGGGTGCCGCGCGCCACTTTCTCGACCGAGTCATCGATCAATTCCTTGATTTCCCTGGCCGCCGCGGCCGAGCGTTGCGCCAGGTTGCGTACCTCCGACGCCACCACCGCGAAACCGCGCCCCTGTTCGCCGGCGCGCGCCGCCTCCACGGCCGCGTTCAGCGCCAGGATGTTGGTCTGGAACGCGATGCCGTCGATGACGCCGATGATCTCGGCAATCTTGCGTGAGCTGTCGTTGATGGACGCCATGGTGCCCACCACCTGCGCCACGTCGCCGCCGCCGCGCTCGGCCACCGCCGAGGCGGAGACGGCCAGCCGGTTGGCTTCCACCGCATGATCGGCATTCTGGCGCACGGTGGCGGTGAGCTGTTCCATCGACGACGCGGTTTCCTCCAGCGCCGCCGCCTGCTGTTCCGTACGAGCCGACAAATCCTGGTTGCCATCGGCGATTTCCGCCGCCGCGCTGCCGATGGCGCGCGTGCCCGATTGCACCTGCGCGATCACCGATTGCAGGCTGTCGTTCATGTGCTGCATGGCCAACAGCAGCTTGCCGGTGTGGGTGGCGGGCTGCGGCGGCACGCGCACGCCCAGATCGCCGGCCGCGATGCGCTGCGCCACCCGCATCGCCTGTTGCAGCGGCGTCGATACCGAGCGCGACACCCACAAGGCCAGCAGCACGCCGGCTCCCATCGCCGTGCCGAACAGGTTGAAGGTGATCAGGCTGGCGCCGGCATACAATTGATCGGCCTGGCGCGCGGCCTCCTGGCTGGCCTGCATTTCGGTGGCCAGCTGCTTGCTCAGTTGGCCGTTCAGTGCATCGAGCTGCTGGCGCGACGCCCCTTTCAGCAGAGCGGTGGCCTCGTCCTTTTTGCCGTCCTGTAGCAGCGTGGCCAAGCGGTCGTGCTCGCTCATGTAGGCGGCGGCCAGACGTTGCAGCTCGGCGCCGTCGCCCAGCACGTGGGCCAGTTGTTCCGCGTTACCCCGAAACGCCGATGCGGCGTTGATCATGGCCTGTGCCGCGTCGTCGATACTGGCAGGGTCGGCGGCCACCACGTGTTCCAGCTTGCGCAGCTCCTGCAAATCGTTGCGCAGAGAAAGGACGGCAATGGTCTGCGGCAAAAATTTGCCCGACAATTCGGCAGAGGCATGGTTGATCGCCCCCATGCGTGACAGCGCGTTCAGCCCCAACAACGCAGTCAAAGCGAGTACGATGGCGAAAGCGGCCAGAAGCTTGCTGGACGTTTCCAGATTGTGCAGGAATTTCATGGCAATCCTTGATGGAGGAGAAAATCTTATGTTAGGGAAACTTCAAGCTTGCCGTTTGCGCCGCATCAACGCCGGGTTTGGGGTGCGAAATATTGCGCGGTCTTGGCTTCTTGGTATTGCCTTATGGAAATATCGTGTAACAATGTAGGCATGGAGAATCCTGTTCCCCCATCCGCCACGAAAAAGACCGCCACGTCCCGGCACGCCGTGCTGGAGGAGTTGATCGGCATCGCGCTCAAGCATGCCGGCGACCAGTATCTGGCACTGGCGACCCGACTGGCCGGCGCATTGATCGATGCGACCGACGGCGATACGCGTGCGATCCAGGCGCGTCTGCGCGCCGGCAACCAGCTGCGCAACCGCAATTACGCGTTTTTGCATCTGGCGACCACGTCGCTGGAGCAGGCGCTGCGCCGCGAACTGGCCGCGCTGGCGCCGGCCGCCAGGGCGCCAGCGCTCGCGGGCGCGGAGCTGTCACTGGTGACTATCGAGGAAATGGAGAACAAGGTAGCCATGGGCGGCGTCAGCAAACCGTTCGACGCGCTGCACGCGGCATCGTTGCAGACGCTGAGTGTAAGGCTGGGCTACCTGCTGGAGCGCGACAGTCTGCGCACCGGCCAGAATCCGTTCCGGCCGGAAGTGTTCCTGACGGCCCTGCAGCAAGCCTGGACCGAATTCGACAATGCGCCGGAGTCGGCGTCGCTGCTGCTGCCCTTGCTCAAGCCGGAGCTGTTCATCGAATTGGGGCCGATGTTCGACGCGCTCAATCTGGCGTTGCAGAGCAGGGGCGTCCTGGCGGGCGCGGCGGACCGCCACGCGGTGCGCCGTACGGACGGCGTCCGCGACGCGGCGGCGAAGGCCAAGACCAATCAGCAGGCGCTGGCACAGCAATTGCGGGAATTTTTCGCCTCCAGCGACGTTGCCGGCTCGGCGGCCGGCGAGATTGTCGATGGCATTGCCGGCAGCATGCTGGCGGGCGTAGACCTGACGATACCGGATTTACCGGCCGCCGCGTTGTCCGCCGGCGGCGCGTGGTCGCCGAACGCCGCCGCCGTTCGCGCTGGCGGATCGGATGCGTTGCATGGCAGCGCCGTCCCGGAACAGAGTCGCCAAGGCGCCGCCATCAGCGGCGGCGCATTTGGCACCTCCGCTGGCGGGACAATCGCGATGACGGCAGCGGGCGTCGCGGCGCCACCACCTGGGTATGTGGTTCATCCCGCCAGCTTTGCACCACGCGGTGACGGGACTGCGACCGCCGGCGGCACGTCTGCGGCGGCGCCTGGCGCCATCGCGACTCCGGGCATTGGCGCCGGAACGGTTCCCGCCGCCGGTTTCATGCCGGCCGCAGGGCAGGGCAGTGCCGCCGTCGCGACAGCCGGCATTCAGCAACCCTTGCTGGACTACCTGGCGCGGCTGCAAAAAACCGTGCCCTACGAATCCATCGGCAATCTGGCGGTTGCCGCGGCGGTGGCGCCGCCGGATGGCGAACCGGTCGCTTCGGCCAAAGTCTTTTACCTGCCCCACATCAAGCAAAGCATGCCGCAGGGCAGCCTGTCGCGCGCCGATGAAAGCACCATCGACCTGCTGACCGCTGTGTTCGACACCGTATTCCGCGATCAGAGCATTTCGACCGAAATCCGCGACCTGATCCGTTTCCTGCAGATCCCGGTGCTGAAGGCGGCCCTGGTCGACAAAAACTTCTTTTTCCAGGAAGCGCATCCGGCGCGGAGGCTGCTGGAACTGTTGTCGCGCATGGGATGGGAGCAACGCAAGAATCCGGATGATCCGATCGTCCAGGCCATGCGCCGCAGCGTCGACCGCGTCGGCCGCGACGACGCGCAGGAACTCACGGTGTTCGCCGAAGCCGTCAACGAGCTGGAAGCGCTGATCGACGCCGACGAAAAAGCCGCGACCGCTGCCATTGCCGAGCCGATCGCCGCCGCGCTGAAGCAGGAAAAATTTGCCGAATCGGCCAGACTGGCCCAAGACGCCGTCGCCCTGAGAATCGGCACCGGCGAAGTGATCGCCGTGGTAGAAGCTTTTCTGGAGCGGCGCTGGGTCTCGGTACTGACGATTGCCTACAACATCGAAGATGACAAGCCCGGCGCCGTCAATAACGCCACCCGCACCATGGACGAGCTGATCTGGAGCGTGCGTCCCAAACTCACCAGCGACGAACGCCGGCAACTGATCGCCCGGCTGCCGGGCCTGCTCTCGGCACTGAACAAATGGCTGGACGTCATCAAATGGCAGGACGCCGACCGTCTGCAATTCTTTGCCGAACTGGCCGAATGCCACGCCTCCATCGTGCGCGCGCCGGTCGACATGCCGCCGGAGCGCAGGATCGAAATCTCCCTGCAAGTCGCGCAGCAGGCCGCCGAGCGCCGCCTGGCGCGGCAGGCCAGGACAGAGGTCGAGGCACAGGCACAGACCACGCCAGCACAGGAAGCGGCCTGCAGCGAGGTCGAGAATCTGGAACGCGGCATGTGGCTGTCCTTTGTTCAGGACGACGGCGGCGAGCGTAAAGTCAAGCTCGCCTGGATCAGCCCCAAGCGCACACTCTACATTTTCTCGACAGCGACGAGGCAGGAGGCGTTTTCGATGTCGGGCGAAGAACTGGCGCAACGTATTCAAGCCGGCCGCGCCGTCATGCTGCGCACTGAAGGCGTCGTCACTACCGCCCTCACCGAAGCGTTGGCCCGTAGCGCCGCCATCGGGCCCGCAGGTAGCGGTGCTATCGTGGACGAACGATCTTGACCGAGGGTTACATAGTCGCTGCTTGGTCATGCTTTCGACTCGCGAAGAAATTTCATGCTATATTTACAACGATTGCGCACAGTCGAAATAATACGTACCAGCTTAGAATTAATCTGACACCGAAGGTAGTGAGTTACGCTTCCATAAGGCCGCTATCGCCCCATCTCGGACATTCGCTCTTATTGCGTAAAACGCTCCGAAACGCAGGCGCGTTCATAGCTCATTCCACGCCTGGCCTACCTCTTTCACTTGAAGATGATATTTTTTGAGGAATATGTCGCACTCAGATTCCGAAATAGGGCCAGAGACTTTTCCCGATTTGATATCAATAAGCATCCAACCATCCGGGTCGCCACGAAAAGTGGAGAGGCGCTCAGCAAAGATTACTTCGTCGCTCCATGCTATACGAAGGACCGTGCCGTCTATCAATCCGCCGCCTTTGGCATCTTGTGTTGATGGCCCTAGCAGATAATAAGTCTTATTATCCTCCCAACGTTCCAGCTTGTAATTTCCCGGCAACGATTTGGTATCACTGCATCCCATTACACCGAGCATGAAAAATGTCGCGAGAAGTATTCGATAAACGGCAGTTCTCATTGGGATCAATCTCAAATATGTCTCCTAATAGCCGATACCGGTATTGTTCATTCGGCAGAAACCTCAATATTCTTTAGCTGTTCAACGAGCATATTGTATTTGGTGTCGTTGAACCTCGCTCCCTTCAAAAGCTTCTGACGCCAGTGTATCCAGTTATTTTGAATGCCAGAAATATGGGTGCCGCTCGCAAGCGGTTCGTCATCGAAGCCAAACTCAAATCCACATACACTACACATTTCAAAGGACGCGCCGCCTTCAGCGTAGTATGGCTGATCTTGAAGCTCGACACTGCCGCAAACAGGACAACACCAGGTTCCGTCAGCAGCCCGGTATAACGAAATTTCTACGCTATCCGAAAGGGTGAATGAGATCTTTTTCATTTAAATTAAACCACTCTTATTGGTCCGCTGTTGGCCGGTCTCGGCCTGTATTACTCTCGATCAGAAATGGGAAGGCGTGAGACAGCTTTCTCGATTAGCTTGTATCCGTATGTCTGCATCTTAGGTAGGGTCTCAAGCTCATGTTCAGATGCGACTCCTAAACATTCATCGCCGTCCCAAACATCACCCGCCACTGTTCGCTTCGACATTAATCTCTCCGTGTCTGAAGCCGATTGGAATCCAATTATTTTCCAGCGCCCCGATTTAATCGGTTCCGAACTCGTATAGTAGAGATCGGCTGGAATCTCAGAGCCGAGCTCGGGCATCTCTTCATGAAAGGCTATATGATAAAGCTTGAGCAGAATGACATTCCTAAAATACTTTGAAGCATAAAGCACCTTCGCGATGCCGAAGCCAGCGCCTGAAGGTATTGCTATGACATCTCCAACTTTCGGATCGTTCATTATTTAAACCTCGTCGAAGAATGTCCGTTGTTGGCCGGTTGTTGTCATTTAAGCTTCGTAAATTTCGTGCCGTCGAAACGATACCGTTCCAGCGTCTTATGCTTTCCCGCTACGTCACTATCACGTACTTCGACATTAAATCCTAACGATTGGCTGACACGCGAAATCTTACCTATTTCAGAACCGAACTCTCCGCCAGGAATTAAGACAAGAGTCCCGTCTGTTCCAATTCGAAAGAAACGAACAATACGAGTGTGTGCACCAGCGATACCTGATACCTGCCACAAGTCGCACTGGCAAAGGTCAGACCAAAATTTCTCAATGCCAAGAGGTATCGCATCGAAGACCAACCGGCCAGCCAATGCACCATCTGGGCCAGCCGTTCCTAGAAAGCGCTCGCCATCGCAACTTTGAATCATGACTCCTTCTACCTTTGCCTCAACCTCGCATTGCGCTGCATGGGCGAGCATTGGGATGAAGAGAAATCCAAACAGAAAACTCACCACAAATTTCAGCATACTAAATTCTTCAAGTTATTCAAATGTGGCGCATTTCAGCGACCGGCTCCTTATGGCCGGCAGCGGCGTCTTCCACTATAGCGGTTTCCATGATTCAACGAAGGTATTTAGATCAAGCGGCCGGTCGTGTGGCTGACCAACCTTGAAAAGACCCGCATGAGCAATGTCTTGTATCGCAGCAGTAAAACCGGAACCCAGCTTGAATCCCCATGGGCGCTCGATTGTTGCAGTTAGTCGAGCGTCGACCATTGCCGCTACTGACCGGACTACCTCATCCACTTTTCGTAGTGTTGATGGCGACAAATCTTTAGCTACCGCCATGAGTATTCGAGGACTAAATTGCACCGGAGCCTGCCTGGTAATGTATGCCTCGTTACTTACGGCAACAAAGAAATCTGGAGGACTACCGTCGCGCGCACAAGCAGGCAGCGAAGGAGCAGCAGCCTCAACAAAAAGGAAACCCCAGTCTTTTGATGATTCCGTCGTTAAAGGAGAAGAATGAGTCCACTTCGCCGCACTCTCGGGCGTCCAGCCAAGTCGTCCAAATTTGATCTCCTTCCTTGTTGCTATTTCAAATTGCCCACAGCGCACGAGGGGCTTATCACGACATGCAGCAAATACGGGGTCCAGTTCAGCAGCAAACGATTGCCACCTATGCCATTCCCAGAGAGGTTCGGAAGCAGCGTCACCCAGTATTACGTAAGCTTGATAAGGTCGCTCGTAGTTAAACATGAAGGTCTACAGTATGAAAGATCACAAAAGGAGGGACAAAAATTTGAATAAATGGTTCAACGCCAATGGCCGCTCCTGGCCGCTACCGGCACACCGACTACCTCTCGGTTAGTTCTATCTCCGAAGGGAGCACGCATTTGCCCCCATACTTACTCATCATTTCGCAGAGCGCAGCGTCGGAAGACACGAGGATCAGATTATTTCGGAGTGCTGTCTCAGCAATGAGGATATCTTGCGTATTGTTCTTTTTTGCCTTGTTCATTCCGTCGAGATCGCATCGCATACTTTCGAATAGCCCATCCCCCTTACTCCATTTGGCCTCCCCCCATTTTGAAACTCCCCATACGGCCGTTTCGGTGGGAAGCGTTGCATTTCCAGTGGGACACGCACCTCCAGCCACTGAAACACCTGCTACACAAGAAGAAGTCGGGGTAGTAGAGGATGTGACATTCTGAAAGACCTGCATTAGAGCTCCCCGACGAACTTCATCTTTCGTTTTCTGAATCTCATCTCGCTGAATATGAGTAACGAAGACAGTCAGCTTCTTCAAACTCTGGATATTTATCTTCCCGTCCAACACATGATTGAAGACATTGGTATCAAGCATATAATCCATTTTATTGGTCCGTAGCATTGTTGAATGGGCTTGAAAGTCGTTCTCGTCTACAAATCACCTAGAAGAGTTACCTAAGCGGCGGCTTTTGGCCGTTGTCGGTCAAGCCGTCAACGCTCCGAAGTTGTCCCATTCATCAATAACGGACCGGTATTCTGCTTCGCCTTCGCCAGTCAAATCATCGCACGCAAAGTAAGCAATCGAAAGTGCGCTAAATTGATTTCGATAAGGGGCAATGCTTTTCATCACGCGAATGGCTTCAACCGTGGATATCTCTCGATTTTGAGTCATTGCTCTGGCCACAGGCAAGACCTCCTGGACGAGTGGATGATGGACAGCCGCAGTCCATTCCGCCAATAGTTCATTAACGCGACTGCCAACAACTTGGCTGGAACGAGGCGGACGGCAAATCTCATGCAAAACCATAAACGCGGCATTTGGTGAGATAGCCGAACCAAGCTCGATAAGTTCACTCGCGTGCACTTCGTCGTCGTACGGAAACCGACAATCAACAGTCTTAATAAATTCTTCTTCGGTCACGTCATCTCCGAACAATTGGAACGAACAGTGGTAGTGAGCGGCGGCTTGTGGCCGCTCTCGTCAGCATGGTCGGCCATAGCATACCAGTTTGCAGAAATGAAAATATCACACATTCCCACATGACCAAGCGGTTCCTGCTGACAGCGCGCATAGTAGAGGTCCAAACAAGGGAGGTCCATCATGAACACACATACTTCCGCCCCGGAGCACCGTGCCCCGTGGAATAGGGGCAAGCTCATTGGCCAAAAGGCGCCGCTGCGCATTAGCGAGATCTGGGCTATCAGAGTCAGACTGGAAATCTACGGGCGCCGGCGAGACTTGGCGCTCTTCAACTTGGCCATCGACAGCAAATTGCGTGGTTGCGATCTGGTGCAACTGCGGGTGCAAGACATTTGCCACGGCAACCACGTGGCCAGCCGCGCCACTGTGATGCAGCAAAAGACAAAGCACCCGGTGCAGTTTGAGCTCACTGCAGGCACGCGGAACAGTCTGGTTGAATGGATCAGTTCTGCCGGGCTAAAACACAACGATTATCTGTTTCCGAGCCGGATCGGGGATTCACCACATATTTCAACCAGGCAGTATGCCCGCATCGTACACCAGTGGTTCGATGAAATCGGCCTCGATCCTACGGCATATAGCACGCATACTCTGCGTCGTACCAAGCCGACGCTTATTTATCGGCGCACAAAGAACCTGCGCGCAGTCCAGCTCTTACTTGGACATACTCGCCTTGAAAGTACGGTTCGATATCTGGGAATAGAGGTGGATGATGCGCTCGAAATGGCTGAACAAACTGATGCTTGATGAGGAGCAGAAAGCGCACCATTGACTGGTCATCGAATCAGGTATCGTATAGTGGACCCCGGATTTGAGACGGTGGTTTAAGCTGTCGTCCGTGAAAGGATGATAGCGCATGAGTGAAGGCAAATAACGCAGGGTGCATACAGCGGAGTTCAAGGCTAAGGTCGGCCTGGAAGCGGTACGCGGAGTGAAGACGGTGACGGAGATCGATTCTTATCTTTACCTTCGAGCCACTTTGGTGCGCGACCGCGGCCAGTCCAAGTGTCGCCAGTTGACTCATCCTTGTATTTGATCTCTACGGGTTTGCGAAGAGTCTTAGGCGATTGCTTGAATGCGCCCCCAAGGTCAGCGCCGGTTAATCCATATTCGCTCATGATCGCCTTGATCTTAGCTTTCGCCTCGGCGACCTCAGCATGACGAGCCGCTTCAGCTTTCGCCTGAAGTTCAGCGATTTGCTTTTGATAGTCCTGGTACGAAGACATTGCACGTCCCTTTACATTGAGTTGAGATGGGCTAATTGTACAAGCGACGAATTCGCCTCGGTGGACTATTGTGATAATCCGTGTACATTCCCCACATGCAAAATGCTATGCTGAGTGCCGGCTAGCTTCGGCCAATAGCGGAAGCGCCGGATTTACCTGAACACTGGTAGGATGCAATGAAAGTATGTCGTCTAATCGCATGGGTTTATGCAGCTGTCGTCTTTGCGGCGGCGAGTTTCGCCTGGTGTACCGACATTCGTCTTTTGAATTCGAGGTACGAACACATGCTGCCCGACTTCTTGCTCATTTTTGTCTCATTGCCGGCGTCTCTTTCGTTGGGACCGCTCTATGATTGTCTCCCTGCTTTTTTTGACATGCCTTTTGCTCGGCTTACCTGGCTCACGTTATGTGGGATAGGACAGGCGAGTGCTTTATTTTTGGCGGAACATCTAATTTTTCCTAAACAGAAGCACATCAGTAAAACGTAATGCTGTGAACCTGAGCCAAAGTCGGCACTCGGCCAACAACGGACCTTCAATAACTATCGGAATTTGAATGCCAGAATTTTCTTGGGAACCGCTAGATTTTCTTGACACCTTGGGCGTCGTGCCTGTGGGCGAGGAGTATGGCATCTCCTATGGCAATTCCGTCGAACGCTCGCCGTTAAATTTAGCTCTAACCATTTGGCCGATGGCAGGTGATGTGGAACTAGCGATTCG
>NZ_SPVG01000038.1 GCF_004614165.1 Duganella callida
TCCTGAAGATCAAAGCCGCTTTTCCCGGTAATCCGCGATGAACCAAAAAAAAGCCGCCCGGATGGGGCGGCTTTCGTCATGCGGCGTGGGCTTATGCGCCTTCGCGGGATGCCTTCTTGCGCTCGTGCTCTTTCAGGTAGCGCTTGCGCAGACGGATCGATTTCGGGGTGATTTCGACCAGTTCGTCGTCTTCGATGAACTCGACCGCGTATTCCAGCGACATCTGAATCGGCGGCACCAGGCGCACCGCTTCGTCGGTGCCGGAAGCGCGCACGTTGGTCAGCTGCTTGCCCTTGATCGGGTTCACGACCAGGTCGTTGTCGCGCGAATGGATGCCGATGATCATGCCTTCGTACACCGGGGTGTTGTGCTCGACGAACATGCGGCCGCGGTCCTGCAGCTTCCACAGCGCGTAGGCCACGGCGGCACCGTCGTCCTGCGAGATCAGCACGCCGTTGCGACGGCCGGCCAGTTCGCCTTTCGACGCATCAACCGGGGCGTAGGCATCGAACACGTGCGACATCAGACCGGTGCCGCGGGTCAGGGTCATGAATTCGCCCTGGAAGCCGATCAGGCCACGCGCCGGAATACGGTATTCCAGACGCACACGGCCTTTGCCGTCCGATTCCATGTTCTGCAGGTCGCCACGACGACGGCCCAGTTCTTCCATCACGCCGCCCTGGTTGGCTTCTTCCACGTCCACCGACAGCATTTCGAACGGCTCTTCGCGCACGCCGTCGACCATCTTGAACACCACGCGCGGACGCGACACGGCCAGCTCGAAACCTTCGCGGCGCATGTTTTCGATCAGGATGGTCAGGTGCAGTTCGCCGCGGCCCGACACTTCGAAGATGGTGTCGTCGTCGGTCGGCAGCACGCGCAGCGCCACGTTGGATTTCAGTTCCTTGTCCAGACGGTCGCGCAGCTGGCGCGAGGTCACGAACTTGCCTTCGCGGCCAGCCAGCGGCGAGGTGTTGACCATGAAGTTCATGGTCAGGGTCGGCTCATCGACGGTCAGCATCGGCAGCGCTTCCGGCGCATCGGGCGCGCACACGGTCGAACCGATGCCGATGTCTTCGATACCGTTGATCAGCACGATGTCGCCGGCGACGGCTTCATCCACCAGCACGCGGTCCAGGCCCTTGAAGTTCAGCACCTGGTTGATGCGGCCCTTGGTCGGGGTATCGTCGGGACCGTTCATGAACACCACGTCCTGGCCTGCCTTCACGCGGCCGCGCGAGATGCGGCCGATACCGATCTTGCCCACGTAGGACGAGTAGTCCAGCGAGGTGATCTGCATCTGCAGCGGGCCGTCCGGATTGTCGTCACGCACCGGCACGTATTTCAGGATGGCTTCGAACAGCGGCTTCATGTCGCCGCCGCGCACGTCTTCGGTCAGGCCGGCATAGCCGTTCAGGCCCGAGGCGTAGACGATAGGGAAGTCCAGCTGCTCGTCGGTGGCGCCCAGCTTGTCGAACAGTTCGAAAGTCTGGTTGATCGCCCAGTCGGCGCGCGCGCCCGGACGGTCGATCTTGTTGACCACCACGATAGGCTTCAGGCCCAGGGCCAGCGCCTTGCGGGTCACGAAACGGGTCTGCGGCATCGGGCCTTCCTGCGCATCGACCAGCAGCAGCACGGAATCGACCATCGACAGCACGCGTTCCACTTCGCCGCCGAAGTCGGCGTGGCCAGGGGTGTCGACGATGTTGATGTGGGTGCCTTCGTACTCAACAGCGCAATTCTTCGACAGAATGGTAATGCCGCGCTCTTTTTCGAGGTCGTTCGAGTCCATGACTCGGGTATCGACAGCCTGGTTTTCACGGAAGGTGCCGGACTGGCGCAGCAGCTGGTCAACCAGGGTGGTTTTACCGTGGTCAACGTGGGCGATGATTGCAATATTGCGAATTGCGCGTTTGGTATTAGACATGATTGTATATGTGCGGAAAAACTGCGGGTGGGTACGCAGGTTAAGCGTAGCCCTCTAGTATAGCATGTTGCGTTGCAACTTCAGCGGTTTATTGCTGGGGAACTGCGATCAGGCGCTCCGGCGCCAGGATGCTGTATTCGCCGAGGATGGCGGTGCCGAGCAGCTTGTCGTCCAGATAGACGCGCACCCTGCCCTGCACCTTGGGCACCTGGATGCCCGGCTCCTTGCCCAGCGGCAGGCGCTGGCCATTGAGGAAGCGCTTGGCCAGCTCGGCATTCAGCTGCACGGCCGGGAAGCTGGACAGCAGCGCATCGACCGGCGACAGCAGGCTCAGCGGCGTTTCGTGCGCGGCCAGCTCTTCCAGCGTGATCATGTGCTCGGTGGTCAGCGCGCCGACCTGCGTGCGGCGCAGTGCGTTCAGATGCGCGCCGCAACCGAGCGCCTTGCCGATGTCTTCGCCCAGCACGCGGATGTACGTGCCCTTGCTGCAGGTGACCGACAGCTTCAGGAACGGCGCTTCATAGGCGATCAGTTCCAGCTTGTGGATCACCACGTCGCGCGCCGCGCGTTCCAGCGTGATGCCTTCGCGCGCGTATTCGTACAGCGGCTTGCCGTCGCGCTTGAGCGCCGAGTACATCGGCGGCACCTGCTTGATCGGGCCGCGGAACTGCGCCAGCACGGTTTCGATCTGCTCGACGGTGACGTCGACCTCGCGCGTCTCCAGCACCTGGCCTTCGGTATCGCCGGTGTCGGTGGTCTGGCCCAGGTGGACGATGGTGTCGTAAGTCTTGTCGGCTTCCAGCAAGTCCTGCGAGAACTTGGTGGCCTCGCCGAAGCACAGCGGCAGCAGGCCGGTGGCGAACGGATCGAGGGTGCCGGTATGACCGGCCTTTTTGGCGTTGAGGACGCGCTTGGCCTTGATCAGGGCGTCATTGCTGGACAGTCCGACCGGTTTGTCGAGCAGCAGCACGCCGTCCACCAGATCGCGGACGCGTTTCACACGTGCCTGATTCATGCGTCGCCGTCGTCCAGCGCGCGGGTGCTGTTGGCCTGGTCGATCAGCGCCGACATCGCCATGCCGCGCGCGGCCGAGGTGTCGTGCACGAAGTGCAGCTGCGGCAGCGTGTGGATGTGCAGGCGCTTGCCCAGCTGGTTGCGCAGGTAGCCCGCGGCGGCCTGCAGGCCGGCCAAGGTGTTCTTCACGGTTTCCGCGTCATCCTTCAGCATGGTGAAGTAGATCTTGGCGTGCGCGTAGTCGGGAGTCAGCTGCACTTCGGCCAGGGTGACCATGCCGACGCGCGGATCCTTGAGTTCAAAGGCGATCAGCTCCGACAAGTCTTTCTGGATCTGATCGGCAACGCGCTGACCGCGCTGCGGAATGTTTTTGCTGTGTTTTGCCATGATGATTCCATAAACGGCAAGTGGACGGAGGCTGCCCTCCGTCCACTTTACCAGATGCTGCTGATGCTGCCTGATATGCCCGAATTACAGGGTACGAGCGATTTCCTGTACTTCGAACACTTCCAGCGTGTCGCCCACCAGGATATCGTTGTAGTTCTTCAGCGACAGGCCGCATTCCAGGCCGGCGCGCACTTCTTTCGCATCGTCCTTGAAGCGCTTGAGCGAGTCGATCTCGCCAGTCCAGACCACGATGTTGTTGCGCAGCAGGCGGACCGACGAGGTACGCTTGACCACACCATCGGTGACCAGACAGCCGGCCACCGCGCCGACCTTCGACACCAGGATGACCTGGCGCACTTCCACCTGGCCGGTGACGGTTTCGCGCTTCTCCGGCGCCAGCATGCCGGACAGTGCCGCCTTCACCTCTTCGATCGCGTCGTAGATGATGTTGTAGTAGCGGATGTCCACGCCATTGGACTCGGCCAGCTTGCGCGCCTGCGCGTCGGCACGGGCGTTGAAGCCGATGATGACCGCTTTCGAGGCCACCGCCAGGTTGACGTCCGACTCGGTGATGCCGCCGACGGCCGCGTGCACGATCTGCACCCGCACTTCCGAGGTCGACAGCTTCTGCAGCGAGCCCACCAGCGCTTCCTGCGAACCCTGCACGTCGGTCTTGATGATCAGCGGCAGATTCTTCACTTCGCCTTCAGCCATCTGGTCGAACATGTTCTCCAGCTTGGCGGCCTGCTGCTTGGCCAGCTTGACGTCGCGGAACTTACCTTGACGGAACAGACCAATTTCACGCGCCTTGCGCTCGTCGGCCATGACCATGACTTCCTCGCCGGCTTGCGGCACTTCGGTCAGGCCCTGGATTTCGACCGGGATCGACGGACCGGCTTCCGCGATCGGCTTGCCGTTCTCGTCCAGCATGGCGCGCACGCGGCCATACGAGGAACCGGCCAGCACGACGTCGCCGCGCTTCAGGGTACCGGACTGCACCAGGATGGTGGCCACCGGGCCCTTGCCCTTGTCCAGACGGCCCTCGACCACCAGGCCGCGCGCCGGCGCTTCCACCGGCGCCTTCAGTTCCAGCACTTCGGCCTGCAGCAGCACCTGCTCCAGCAGCGCATCGATGCCCTGGCCGGTCTTGGCCGACACCGGCACGAATGGCGAATCGCCACCGTATTCTTCCGGCACCACGCTTTCGTTCACCAGTTCCTGGGTCACGCGCTCGATATTGCCGCCCGGTTTGTCGATCTTGTTGATCGCCACCACCAGCGGCACCCCGGCCGCTTTGGCGTGGGCGATGGCTTCCTTGGTCTGCGGCATCACGCCGTCGTCGGCCGCCACCACCAGGATCACGATGTCGGTGGCTTTCGCACCGCGGGCACGCATCGCCGTAAAGGCTTCGTGACCCGGCGTGTCCAGGAAGGTGATGATGCCGCGCGGGGTTTCCACGTGGTAGGCACCGATGTGCTGGGTAATCCCGCCCGCTTCGCCCGAGGCCACCTTGGCGCGGCGGATGTAGTCCAGCAGCGAGGTCTTGCCGTGGTCGACGTGGCCCATCACGGTCACCACCGGTGCGCGCGGCAGCGCTTCGTAGTGCGCGTGCTCGCCCTGGTCGGCCAGAATCGCTTCCGGATCGTCCATCTCGGCAGGGAAGGCTTTGTGGCCCATCTCTTCCACCACGATCATCGCGGTTTCCTGGTCCAGCACCTGGTTGATGGTGCACATCTGGCCCAGCTTCATCAGCTGCTTGATGACCTCGGATGCCTTGACGGACATCTTGTGCGCCAGTTCGGCCACGGTGATGGTTTCAGGGACGTACACTTCCTTGATGATGGCTTCGGTCGGCGCCTGGAAATTGCTTTCGCGTTCTTCCTGGTGATGACGGCGACCGCCGCCCTTGCCGCCGCGCCAGCTGTCGCGGCCGGTGGAGGCGCCAGCGCCGCCGGCATTGCCGCGGCCCTTGCTGCCGCCCGGCGCGCCGCGCTTCTTGGCGTCGTCCGACCAGGTCGAGGCGACATTCGCCGATTTGATCGACTTCTTGTCGCCCGGTTTCTTGGCGTCGTCCTTCTTGTCCGCGCCGGCGGTGCCGGCGGCGGCCTTGGCCGCGTTGGCGGCGGTGGCCGGCTTGTGCAGCGTGCCTTCCGCCACTTTCGGCTTGACCGGGGCCGGCGCCGGCTCCGGCGCCTTCACGGTGCGGCGCGGCTGGCTCATCATGGCCTTGATCTGCGCCACTTCGTCGGCCACGGCCTGGCGTGCGCGCTCGGTGGCGGCGGCCTGCTCGGCGGCTTCCTTGGCGGCCGCTTCCGCCTTCTTCCTGGCTTCATCGGCAGCGGCTTTTTTCTTCGCTTCGTCGGCGGCCGAGTCGGCCGAGGCCGCAGCCGAGGCGGCGGCAGCCGCGGCCTTGACGGCGGCGGCGCGCTTGGCTTCGTCCTCTTCCTGCTTGCGCGCGGCGGCTTCCGCTTCGGCGGTGGCCTTGGCCTGGGCGGCCTTGTCGGCTTCCAGCTTGGCCAGACGCTCCTGCTTCTCGCGCAGTTCCGCTTCCTGACGTGCGATCAGTTCAGCCTGCTTGCGCGCCTCTTCCTCGCGGCGCGCGATCTCGGCCGCGTCCACCACCGGCGCGGCAGGCGCCGCGGCTGCAGTCGTGGTCAGCGGTTCGTCGCGCTGCACGAAGGTGCGCACTTTCTTCACGGCCACCTGGATGGTGCGGGCCTTGCCGTTGGCGTCGGCCTGCTTGATCTCGGTGGTTTCCTTGCGGGTCAGCGTGATCTTTTTCTTTTCAGGCTGATCCGCGCCGTGGGTGCGGCGCAGGTGATCCAGCAGCTTATCCTTATCCTCTTTCGACAATGGATCTGACGCCGAACTTTTCTCGACGCCGGCAGAACGCAGCTGCGTCAGCAGCAAATCTGCAGGCATCTTCAGTTCGGTGGCAAATTGGGCTACGTTGTTACTCGCCATTCAGTCCTCTTTTCTATGTGTCGCGGAGATGATAAAGATAATTACGCCTTGGCCGACTCGGTCAGATTCCAGGCCTTGGCTTGCAGCGCTTTGGCGCGGTCATCGTACTTCGCATCGACCAACTTCATCTCATCGTCGGTCACATCTTCAAATTCACTCTTGATCAGCGCGCGTGCGCGGTCGGCCGACAGCGCCAGGATGGCGCCGAATTCGTCGTAGGCCAGGCCGGCAAACGCGTCTACAGTCTTGATACCAGCCAGGCCCAGCTTGCCGGCGGTGATGCGGTCCATGCCTTCCAGACCGACCAGCGCCTCGTCCATGCCTTCCAGGCCTTCTTCCGAAGCGATCGCTTCGGTGACCAGGGCGTCACGGGCGCGGGTGCGCAGTTCGTTGACGGTATCTTCATCGAACGATTCGATTTCCAGCATCTCGGAGATCGGCACGTAAGCGATTTCTTCCAGGCTGGCAAAGCCTTCCTCCACCAGGATGTCGGCCACTTCCTGGTCGACGTCCAGTTTTTCCATGAACAGCGCGCGGATCGCGGCGGTTTCCTGGGCTGCCTTGTCGGCCGATTCCTCGGCCGTCATGATGTTGATCTTCCAGCCGGTCAGGTCGGAAGCCAGGCGCACGTTCTGGCCGGAGCGGCCGATCGCGATCGCCAGGTTTTCTTCGTCCACCACCACGTCCATGGCGTGCTTCTCTTCGTCCACCACGATCGACGAGACGTTGGCCGGGGCCAGCGCGCCGATGACGAACTGCGCCGGATCTTCCGACCACAGCACGATGTCGACGCGCTCGCCGCCCAGCTCGGCGGTGACGGCCTGCACGCGCGAACCGCGCATGCCGACGCAGGTGCCGATCGGGTCGATGCGCTTGTCGGCGGTGTAGACGGCGATCTTGGCGCGCACGCCGGCGTCGCGGGCGGCCGATTTAATTTCCAGCATGCCCTGTTCGATTTCCGGCACTTCCAGCTCGAACAGCTTCATGATGAATTCCGGCGCGGTGCGCGACAGGATCACCTGCGGGCCGCGCATGTTGCGGTCCACGCGCAGGATGTAGGCGCGCACGCGGTCGCCGATACGCAGGTTCTCTTTCGGGATCATCTGGTCGCGCGGCAGGCGCGCCTCGATCTTGCCCGATTCGACGATGGCGTCGCCGCGCTCCATGCGCTTGATGGTGCCGGTGACCAGCGAGTCGCCGCGCTCCAGGAAGTCGGCCAGGATCTGTTCGCGCTCGGCGTCGCGCACGCGCTGCAGCACCACCTGCTTGGTGTCCTGGGCGAAGCGGCGGCCGAATTCCACCGACTCGATCGGTTCTTCGATGTAATCGTCCACTTCGATGTCGGCGATCTGTTCCTTCGCCTCGAAGTGCAGGATTTCCTGGTCCGGCAGTTGCAGGCCCGCCTCGTCCGGCACCACGTGCCAGCGGCGGAAGGATTCGAACTCACCCGACTCGCGGTCGATCGAAACGCGGATGTCTACTTCACCCTCATAGCGTTTCTTCGTGGCTTGCGCCAACGCGAACTCCAGCGCGCCGAATACGACATCCTTGTCGACGTTCTTCTCACGCGCCAGCGCGTCTACCAATAACAAAACTTCGCGACTCATGCTTTGCGTCCCTTAAAATCCACCTGTGGCACCAAGCGTGCCTTATCCACATCGGCGACCGTAAATTCCAACAGCGCCGGACCTTCATTGCTTTCAAATTCCAACGACAAATTCTCGCCATCGGGCTCCCGCAGGATGCCCGTGAACGATTTCCGGTTGTTCGTACCCGGCATGGCCATGCGCAGCTTGATGACTGCCTCGTGGCCGGCAAAACGTGCGAAATCCGACAGCTTGCGCAGCGGACGGTCCAATCCCGGCGACGAGATTTCGAGACGTTCATAGTTGACGTTCTCGACCGTCAGCACGTGCGACAGCTGATGACTGACGGTAGCGCAGTCTTCGACGGTGATCGGACCTCTTTCTTCCGCGTCGGCTGCGCTGAAATCGATAAACACGCGCAGCAGTCCACGCTCGGCCCGTTCGACATCAACCAGCTCGTAGCCCAGACCGGTGACGGTCTTTTCAATTAATTCCGGCAGTTGCAAGAAATTCTCCAGTTCAAGACTTGTTTATATGGGGCATAAACAAGACTTCACAAACGGTTCAACAAAAAAAAAATGGGCATCTGCCCATCTTTGTATAACACCTAGCCAGATGAAGTCTTTTCGAGCGCGGCTCGCAAATAACTTGTACTAGGCTAGATATTATAACCTGATATGAACTGCGCCGCAATGCCGCATGGTTGGAACGGCACTGTTACAACGCTTTCAAACAAGGGCTCCGCCGGTCGGCGGAGCGGGCAAAACTCAACCTTTGCGACGACGCGACATGCCATGGTCGATGGCGCCGCCGCGCGGCGGCTGACCGCGACGCTGGGCACCGCCGGCGCCGGCAAAGCCGAACGTGGTCTGCAGCGGATCCGGTTGACGCGGGCCGCCGCGGTTCGGGCCCTTGGACTGCTGCTGGCCGCGATTCTGGCCGCGGTTGCCCTGTCCTTGACCCTGCCCCTGGGCGCGCGCCGGCGCCTCGCCCAGCGGACGACCGCCACCGTAAGCGCCGAGCTGGCCGCCACGGTTGCCGCCCTGGCGCGCCTTGCCGCCGCCGTTACCACCACCATTGCCATTACCGCCGAAACCGCCCTGACCACGGCCGCCATTGCGGGCCGGTTTGGCGAACGGCAGCGCGTTGGCGTTGCTCAGGTCGGCGCGGTTGAAGTTGGGCTCGTTCTCGTCGTCTTCATCGTCGTCGTAGAAGTCGCGCTCTTCGCGGCGGTTGCCGCGTTCCGCCTGCTGGTCACGGCCTTTCTGACGCTTCTCCGGCCCCTTGTTCTGGGCCGGCTTGACCTGCTGCTGACCCTTGCCGCCAGCAGCCTGACCGGCCGGCTTGTCGCCGCCCTTCTTTTCGACGCTGTACGCCGTCATCAGCGCGCGCACGGCGTTTTCCTCCAGCTCTTCCCAACGGCCGCGTTTCAGGTTGCTCGGCAGGGTCATGGCGCCATAGCGGGTACGGATCAGACGCGACACGGTCAGGCCGATCGCCTCGAACATGCGGCGCACCTCGCGGTTGCGGCCCTCGCCGATGATCACGCGGTACCACTTGTTGACGCCTTCGCCGCCGCCGTCGGCGATCTTGGAGAACTGCGCGGTGCCGTCTTCCAGCTCGACGCCGGCCAGCAGCTTCTGGCGCATCCCCTCTTCCAGCTCGCCCAGCGTGCGCACCGCGTATTCACGGTCGATGCCGTAGCGCGGGTGCATCAGGCGGTTGGCCAGGTCACCGGAGGTGGTGAACAGCAGCAGGCCTTCGGTGTTGTAATCGAGACGGCCGACGGCCAGCCACTTGCCTGCCTTCATGGTCGGCAGGCGGTCGAACACCGAAGTGCGGCCTTCCGGATCGTCCATCGAGACGATTTCGCCGGCCGGCTTGTGGTAGATCAGCACGCGCGGCGGCTTCTTATTGACGCGGCGTTGCAGCAGCTTGCCGTTGATGCGCACGGCGTCGGTCGGCAGGATGCGCTGGCCGATGTGGGCCGGCTCGCCGTTCACCGACACGCGACCGGCGACGATCAGTTCTTCCATGTCGCGGCGCGAACCCAGACCGGCTTCGGCCAGGACTTTGTGCAGCTTCGGCGCGTCGTCTTCGGCGGTGAGGTCGCGGCGCACGGCCTTTTGTTGCTGGCGCCCCTTGCCCGGCTCGTCGCTGTCGAAGGCGTCCGACGTCACGTAGGAGAAAACGGCATCGGCGTCGTTGGCCTTGGCGCCACCGGCGTTCTGACCGCCCTGGACCATCGCCGGCAATATCGCCGTGACCCTGGGCGCGCAGGGCGGGATCTATAT
>NZ_SPVG01000193.1 GCF_004614165.1 Duganella callida
CGATGATAGTGCTGCAACCAGTGTGAAAGTAGGTTATCGTCAAGCTAGTTATCCTGAAAAGGCCCGTCCGTGGTAGTCCACGGTTGGGCCTTTTCGCTTTTGTGCATTAGAATGGGTTGATATCGGAGATGCAACCCATGCCAGCTTACGCAATACGTCATGTTTTTGCCTGTGCTTTACTCCTGCTGGCGACCCTCACCGCGACACATGCCGCGCCGCTGACGCTACGTTTCGAACGCCTGGGCGTCGAGCAGGGACTCACCCAGGAATCTGTCGCCAGCATCCTGCAGGACCGCCACGGTTATCTGTGGCTTGGCACGCAGGCCGGCCTGAACCGCTACGACGGCTACCGCGTCACCAATTTCAAAAATGATCCAGCGAATCCACGCAGTCTACTCGACAACTACGTGCAGGCGCTGCATGAAGATGGCGCCGGCCAGCTGTGGGTCGGCAACAAGGGCGGCCTGGACCGCTATGATCCCGTCAATCAGGGCTTTATCCATGTGCTGAATGCCGGGGCGGTGACGGAGATAGCCGGTGATGGCCGCCAGGGCTTGTGGCTGGTTGTGGGCGAAGCTCTGCAGCATTTCGATCCGGCCGGCGGCACACTGGCCGCCAGCGTCACCGACGACCACGTTGGCGCTGTCGCGCGCGACAGGCAGGGCAATCTATGGGTGGCCACCGGGCACGGGCTGGCCGTGCTGACTGCCGGCGGCGCGCGGCTGCAGCACGTCGGGCCGCAGGATGGCCAGCCGGAGAACATCATGCTTTCGCTTTCCATCGCACCCGATGGCGTGCTATGGGCCGGCACCATGAAAGGGCTGCAGGCATGGCGCCTGAACGGTCAGTCGGCCGAACGGCTGCCACTGAATCTGCCGCCCGATCTGGCCGAGGCGCGCGTCAGCAAACTGCTGCATGACCGCGACGGCACGCTGTGGATAGGCACCTTCGCCGATGGCCTGAAGCGGCGCGATCCCGCCAGCGGACGCTATTACAGCTACCGACGCGACGCCATGAGCCGCCATGGCATCAGCGACAATCAGATCAGCTCCATTTATCAGGACCGCACCGGCACGCTGTGGGTCGGCAACTGGTACCAGGGCGTCAACTACGTGGACCTGAGCAGCGGCGGCTTCGAACGCTATACTGAACGCCCCGGCGTTTTGCCCAGCCTGGGCAGCAACAAGGTGCGCGCGATGGCCGATGCCGGCGGCGGCAAAGTCTGGCTGGGTACCGCCAAGGGTTTGGCGTTGCTGGATCCGGCACAAGGCAAGGTCGAACTCAGCGCAGATGAAGATGCGCATGCCAACCCGCTTGCCGGCGAGACCCTGCTGGCGGTACAGGCCGATCAACAGGGCCGTTTGTGGATGGGTACATTCGGCGGTCTGTTCTGGCGCGATCCGGCCAGCAAGCGTTACACGTCGTTGTGGCTGGGCGACGAGCCGGCGGCGCGCTCGATTCAGCGCGTGATGGTGGATCGTGCAGGCGTGATCTGGGTCGGCACGCGCCAGGCGCTGCACCGCATCGATCCGCAGACATTGGCGGTGAAGACCTGGCCTATCGACGCCAACGCCGACGACAAGCCGGGCGGCCGTATTTATACGATGCTGGAGGATCATCGCGGCATGTTGTGGGTGGCGACTGAAAACGGTTTGGATCGTTTTGACCGCGCCAGCGGCAGGTTCACCCACTACCGTCACGATCCGGCGCGGCGCGACAGCTTGAGCCATAACCGGGTGCACTATCTCTACCAGGACGAGCAGGAGCGCCTCTGGATCGGTACCGCCGCCGGCTTGTGCATGGCCCGCCTGGATGCGGACGGTGAACCGCATTTCCGCTTTTATCCGCCGCCAGACGGGCGGGCGCCCGATCCCATCGGCGCGATTCTCGGCGACGAGCAGGGGCGCCTGTGGATCAGCACCACGGCCGGGCTGTCGATGTTCAATCCCAAAACCGGAGCGTTCAAGAACTACACTTCCAGGGATGGCCTGATCGATGGCTCTTACTTCATCGGTTCCGGCTACCGCGCGGCCGACGGCACGCTGTATTTCGGCGGGCTGGAAGGCGTGACGGCATTTCAGCCGGCGCGCATCCACGACAATCCCTATGCGCCGCCGGTGGCGATCACCGATTTCTCCATCTTTAACCAATCCATATTTGCCGGCGCGCCACGTACCGACGTCCTGGCGCAGGGACCGCTCTACCAGGCCAGATCGCTCGCGCTGAGCTACCGCGATGCGGTGTTCTCGTTCGAATTCGCCGGCATGCATTTCGCCGACCCGCGCCGTAACCGCTATGCCTATCAACTGGTGGGCTTCGATCCGGACTGGGTGATGACCGATGCCGGCAGGCGCTTCGCCACCTATACCAATCTCGATCCCGGCAGCTATGTGTTCCGCGTGAAGGCGGCCAACAAGGACGGCGTTTGGAGCAGCGATCCGGTGTCGCTGGAGGTGACCATCGCGCCGCCATTCTGGCGCACCTGGTGGTTCCGCGGGTTGATGCTGGTACTGGTGATCGGCTCGGCCTACCTGCTGCTGCGCATCCGTATCCGTCTGCTGCTGCGGCAGAAGCAGGAGCTGGAGCAGCAGGTCGGCAGCCGCACGCGCGAGCTGGTGCAGCAGAAGGAATCGATAGAGCGCGAAAAGGAAAACGTCGAGGCGGCGCACCGCAATATCTCGCTGCTGTCCGATATCGGCCGGCGCATCACGGCCAACCTGGATAGTGAAGCCATCATGTCGCTGCTCTACCAGCAGGTGCATGGGCTGATGGATGCCAGCGTATTCGGCATCGGCATCTACAGACCGGAGCAGGAGCTGATCGAATATCCGTTCGCGATGGAGCGCGGCAAGCGCTACACGCCTTACACGCGCAGCATGCGCGAGCCCAATCAACTGGCGGTATGGTGCATCAATCACGCGCAGGAAGTCTTCATCAACGAGGTGCGGACCGAATATTCGCGCTTCATATCCAGTCTGGAATTGGTGTCCGGTGCGGAGCATATGGGTACGCTGGAGGATGGATCACTGCCGACCGAACCGCGCTCGCTGATCTATGTGCCGATTTCAGTCAGCGGCCAGGTGCGCGGCGTGATCACGGTGCACAGCTATCGTGCGCATGCCTATCAGCGCATCGACCTGGACATGCTGACCACGCTCGCATCGTATGTGGCGGTGGCGTTTGCCAACGCGGATTCGTATCGTCGGCTGCAGGACACGCAGCAGCAACTGGTGGAGCGCGAGAAGCTGGCGGCGCTGGGTTCCCTGGTGGCCGGCGTCGCGCATGAGCTGAATACGCCGATCGGCAATAGCCTGGTGATCGCCAGCACGCTGGAAGACAAGACCCGCGATATCGAACAGCTCAACGCCGCCAACACGCTGCGCCGTTCCGACCTGCGCAGCTTTATCGATGCGGCGAACGAAGCGTGCACGCTGCTGATGCGCAGCTTGCGCAATGCGGCGGAGCTGGTGAACAGCTTCAAGCAGGTGGCGGTCGACCAGGCCAGCGCCAAACGGCGCAAGTTCAATCTGCAACAGGCCACGCACGAAATCGTGATGACGATGAAGAATCAGGTGCGCAAGGCCGGCCACCACATTGTGCTGGAGATGCCGGACGATATCGTGATGGACAGCTTTCCCGGCCCCTATGGGCAGGTCATCATCAATCTGATCAACAACGCGCTGCTGCATGCCTTCGACGGCAAGGCGGCCGGCGAAATCCGGATGTGGGCCATGCAACTCGGGTCCGACCGCGTGCGCATCGTGTTCCAGGACGACGGCAGGGGCATTCCGGTCGAACATCAGGCGCGTATCTTCGATCCCTTCTTCACCACCAAGCTGGGGCAGGGCGGCAATGGACTGGGCTTGAGCGTGACCTGGAATATCGTCACCTCGCTGCTGGACGGCAGCATACGGGTGGACAGTGCGGTGGGAGTGGGGACGCGCTTCACCATCGATCTACCGGTGAAGGCGTCCCTGGCGGGAGATTAAATCCCCCAGATGATGTTTTCGTTTTCTTCCTTGGCCGTGCGCAGCATTTCCAGCAGCGGGAAGGCGCGGGCCGCAAAGCCGACCCGCTGCAGCATGGCGTGTTCCTTGGTTTCGCCTTCTTCCTGCTCGTGGGCGTGGGCGTCGTGCTCGACGTCGGTCTCAGGATGCAGCCTGGTCTCCGCCACTTCATGTTCGAGAATCGACAAGGCCTGCGCCGCCTCGGCCGCGGTGATCACGCCGCGGGTCGGATTCTTGTGCAGCAGGTCCAGAATACGCTGGGCGTGCTCCTGATACATCAACACTTCCGGGCTGGATTTGGATTTAAAGGCAATTAACATGATGCGCTTTCTTAGTCTTATTGGTGATGAACAATAGCACGGTGCGCCGATTGTCGCAGAGCGCGGCGCGTCGTTAGATTGACTGTAGGCCCATCTGACAGCGTTTTCAAGCCCGAAATCCTTAAATATGCGCGCTGCCGCACGCCAATTAAGTGTGCTTTAAGCGATTAATTCAGTTTAAAAGAGCTGAGATAGGTATCCACCGTGTCGGCGTCGACACGGCCGGCCGGGCCGATGACGACGACCTGGTACAGCCGTTTGCCGCTGCTCAGGAACCTGCCGGTCAGGCGCATCGAATGGCCGTTCCGGCTGCCGCTGGCGTCGATTTCCAGCGCGCCATTGGGCAGCTGTCTGCTGCTGGTGATGGTGGCGCCGATGTTGCTGATCATCGCGGTTTTCATTGCTTCCAGCGCGGCCGGCGCTTGCGTCGCGTCGGCCAGTTGGGCGCTGCCGACAGCGAACACCACGCCGTCGATTTCCGTGGCCGCCATGGTCATCTTCGTTTCCAGCTGGCCGAGGTGGATCGCGCGCGTCTGCGTGGCCGGCTTGCCGGGGAAGAGGATGGCGTACGGCGCATCCGGACTGCGGTAATCGCGCCAGTCGTATTTCGGGCTGCACGCGCTGAGGGACGCCGTCAGCAGCAGGACCAGGGCCAGTTTGCGGTGCATTATTTTTTGGCTTTCTTCTTCTGATCTTCGATGGCTTTCCACTCATCGATGTAATCCTGCTGACGCAGCGCGCGCGAGTGCGGGTCGATGGTGACCAGGGCGTGCGGCGGCAGCGTCAGTTCGCCGTGGCCGTCGGCCATGTCGAGTCGTTCGATGTGGTTGTCGACGCGGACTTCGACTGGCATCGGGAAGCGGCCGCCGTCTTTGAGCTTCCATGTGAGCTTGAGCTGATTGTCGCTGCGTTCTTCGATCAGTTCCGGCAGCGCGGCGTGATACAGGTAAGCGTCGAAGAACCACTGCAGATCGCGGCCGCTGGCTTCATTGGTGAAGTGGATGAATTCCTTCGTGCTGCTCCAGCGCGGCTGGAAGTGACCGGGCGTGGGCGCGGTGCTGCCGTAGACCATGCGCCGCGTGGCGGTGAAGAAGGCATCGTCGCCGATCAGGTTGCGCAGCGTGTGCAGGATCAGCGCGCCCTTGGTGTAGATATCGTTGCCCGGTCCGCCGCGTTCCGTCTGGTAGATGTCCTCGATGCGCTGGCTCTTGCCGCTGACCACCGGCACTTTGTTCATCAGCGTCTTGCGGAAGTCGAACAGCGCGGCCTGGAATGCCATCTCGCCGCGCAGCGATTCCATGTACAGCGGTTGCATGTAGGAGCCGAAGCCTTCGTGCAGCCACATGTCGTCCCAGTCGGCGTTGGTCATCTGGTTGCCGAACCACTCGTGCGACAGCTCGTGATGCAACAGCCAGTCGTAGCCATAGGGCGACTTCAGATAGTGGTTGCCGTAGGCGTTGATGGTCTGGTGTTCCATGCCCAGATGCGGGGTCTCGACCACGCCCATTTTTTCGTCGCCGAAGGGATAGGGGCCGATGCGGCTTTCGAAGAAGTCCAGCATCAGCGGGAATTCCTTGAACAGCCCTTGCGCCTCCTTGTCATGGCCCTTCAGGTACCACATGCGCAGCGGGATGGTGTTGCCGTAGCGGCTGGCGTAATCGGCCGACAGCATGTCGTAGGGGCCGATGTTGAGGGCGACGCCGTAGGTGCTGGGATTCTTGGCGCGCCAGTTGTAGGTGCGCCAGCCGTCGCGTTCCTCCATGCCGGTGGCGACGCCGTTACCGGCGACGACCAGCGGCGCCGGCACGCTGATGTGCAGATCGATCAGCTGCGGCTTGCCCATCGGGTGATCGATGCAGGGCCAGAACAGGTCGCAGCCTTCGCCTTCGACGGTGGTGGCGATCCACGGCTGACCGTCCTCGGTACGGCTCCAGGTGAAGCCGCCATCCCATGGTGCCTTTTTGGCGATGACCGGTACGCCGTGGTACTTGATATTGACGGTGGTGCGCGCGCCGGCCGGCAGCGGCGTCGGCAAGGTCAGATACAGGCGGCCGTCCGGGTTGCTGATGGCCGAGGGCGCGAGCGTGACGCCATCCACACTGGCGCTGTCGACCGGCAGGTTGCGATCGAGTTCGACGGCGATGCGGGTCAGCGGCTCTTTCAGCAGGAAGGTCAGCGAGGCGTCGCCCTTGATGCTCCTGGTGTCCGGCTCCACGCGCAGCGCCAGGTCGACTTTTTCAAACGTCACCGCGAGCTGCTCCGGCGCGCGCGGGCTGCCGGAGTTGACGGTGAAATCGGTGGGCGGGACTTGCGTGGCGCAGCCGGCCAGCAGGGCACTGGCGGCGAGGTAGGCGGGCAGACGGGTCATGACGTTCCGGGCAGTAGCTAAGTTGCGAGCAATATAGCAGCAAGCGCGCCGGACTTGGTATGCAGATCGGGTGTGAGAACCGCTTTTTGTATTGAACTATTCCAGTAGTGCGCGCCGGTACTGCAGCGCTTCTGTCATGTGTGGCAGCAGGATGATGTCGGAACCGCCCAGGTCGGCGATGGTGCGGGCGACGCGCAGGATGCGGTGGTAGGCGCGGCCGGACCAGTGGAAGTGCTCCATGGTCCGCTTCAGCATGGCCTTGGCGGGGCGTTCCATCTTGCAATAATGGTCGATCTCGCGCGGGCTCAGATACTGGTTGCGCTTGCCCTGGCGCCGCTGCTGCAGGTTGGCGGCGGCCTGCACGCGGGCGGCGATGACCGCGGAAGGTTCGCCGTCGGCCGCTGCCGCCAGAGTGTCGGGATCGACCGCGGCCACTTCGATCTGGATGTCGATGCGGTCCAGCAGCGGGCCGGAGATGCGGCTCTGGTAGCGGGCCACGACATCGTTGGAACAGCGGCATACCACCGTCTTGTGGCCGCGATAGCCGCACGGGCAGGCGTTCATGGCGGCAATCAGCTGGAAGCGCGCGGGAAACTCGGCCTGGTGCGCGGCGCGCGAGATGGTGACGCTGCCCGATTCCATCGGCTGGCGCAGCACGTCCAGCACGCGGCGGCTGAATTCAGGTAGCTCGTCGAGGAACAAGACGCCATGGTGTGCCAGCGAGATCTCGCCGGGACGCGGAATGCCGCTGCCGCCCACCAGCGCCACGCCGGAAGAAGTGTGATGCGGCGCGCGAAACGGCCGGCGTTTCCAGTCCTGGATACGGAAGGAGCCGGTCAGCGATTGCACCGCCGCCGCTTCCAGCGCTTCCTCGTCGCTCATTTCCGGCAGCAGGCCGACGAAGCGCGAAGCCAGCATGGTCTTGCCCGATCCCGGCGGACCGACCATCAGCACCGAGTGGTTGCCCGCCGCCGCCACTTCCAGCGCGCGCTTGATCAGAACCTGGCCTTTGACGTCGGCGAAATCGGGGTAGTCGGGCGTATAGCTCAGGAGCGCTGCGGCGTGCCGCGACAGCATGCTCTCCGCCGACTTCGAGGCGAAATGGGCGCATACCTCCAGCAGCGAATTGGCCGGATAGATCGCCGCATCGGACACCAGCGCCGCTTCGTCGGCATTTGCCATCGGCAGGATGAAGGCCAGGCAGCCGCCATTGCGCCGCGTGGCCAGCGACATGGCCAGCGCGCCGCGTATCGGCCGCAGTTCGCCGGACAGCGACAGTTCGCCGGCAAATTCGTACTGATGCAGGCGCCTGGAAGGAATCTGTTTTGAAGCCGCGAGGATGCCCAGCGCGATCGGCAAATCGAAGCGCCCCGACTCCTTGGGCAGATCGGCCGGCGCCAGGTTGACGGTGATGCGCTGCGCGGGGAATTCGAAGCCGCCGTTCTGGATGGCGGCGCGGACGCGGTCCTTGGCTTCTTTGACTTCGGTATCAGCCAGGCCGACGATGGTGAAGGCGGGCAGGCCGTTGGCCAGGTGCACTTCGACGCTGACTTCCTGCGCCTCCATGCCGGCCAGGGCGCGGCTCTTGAGTACGGCGAGTATGGACATGTCGCCAGCGTAGTGCACGCTGGCCGAACTGCTTTGTGCTAGCCCAAACGGACGCCTTATTGATTGATCTTGCCTTCCAGCTCGGCCAGGCGGGTTTCCAGCGCTTCCAGCTTGGCGCGGGTTTTGGCCAGCACCTGGGTCTGGATGTCGAATTCCTCGCGCGTCACCAGGTCCAGTTTGGCGAAGCCCTGCGTCATCATAGACTTGACATTCTTTTCAATGTCCTTTGCTGGTGAATTTTCGATGGCTTGACTGATCTTGTTTTGCAAGTCATTAAAAAAAGTGTTCATATCCATAATATTCCTTGATCCTGTAGGTCCTTCATTGCACCATTGTGGTGCAGTTCAACGTCGGCGCAGCGTTAATCTGGTGCGCGCTATCACTTTAGTCCGCTTGCGGCCATTGTCATCAATGATACGGCAGCTAATCGCTGGACAACATTAGCTGGCACACATTCTGCTAACCATGCCCATGAATGCTGTTCATTGCATCGCTTGACAAGGATTTTAAACCGCAACTGCTAGAAGTTCACACACTAGGAAAATAATTATGAACATGGCTAAGAACTATACCCTTATCGCAGCGTTGACTTTAGCATTCGCGTCCATGGCGCACGCCGAGGAAGCCACACCCGCTCCCGAGGCCAAACCCGACAACGAAGTCAGCTTTAACGCGGCTGTTGTCAGCGACTACCGTTACCGCGGCATATCGCAAACCCGTCTGAAACCTGCTCTGCAAGTGGGCGCGGATTATGTCAACAACCCGACTGGCTTCTACGCCGGCACCTGGGCCACCAACATCAAATGGGTCAAGGACGGCGGCGGCGACGGCTCGGTCGAATGGGACCTGTATGCCGGCAAGCGCGGCCAGATCACCGATGATTTCGCCTATGACGTCGGCGGCCTGTACTACTACTATCCGTCGAACGAACTGCACCCGAGCGCCAACACCTTCGAGTTGTATGCGCAGATCTCGGCCGGCCCGTTCTCGCTCAAATATTCGCACTCGACCACCAATCTGTTCGGCTTTGTCGACAGCAAGAACTCGGGCTACCTCGACGCCCAGTTCAACAACGAAGTGTATGACGGCTATGTGCTGAACCTGCACGTGGGCCATCAGAACGTCAAGAACAACGGCGCCGCCAGCTACAGCGATTACAAGGTCGGCGTCACCAAGGATTTCGGCGTGGTGTCGGTGGCATTGGCGGCGGTCCGTGCCAATACCGATGCCTACATCGGAAACGGGAAGAACCTGGCGAAAACCGGTGCTGTCCTGACCATCTCCAAAACCTTCTAAGCGAGGCCAGTATGAAAATGATTACCGCCATTATCAAGCCGTTCAAGCTTGACGAGGTCCGCGAGGCCCTCTCGGCGATCAATGTGCAGGGCATCACCGTGACCGAAGTCAAAGGCTTCGGCCGCCAGAAAGGCCACACCGAGCTGTACCGCGGTGCGGAATATGTGGTGGACTTCCTGCCCAAGACCAAGATCGAAGCGGCGGTAGACGATGCCGTCGTCGAACAGGCGATCGAAGCCATCGAAGGCGCTGCCCGCACCGGCAAAATCGGTGACGGCAAGATCTTCGTGTACAACCTGGAACAAGTAATACGCATCCGTACCGGCGAAACCGGTAACGATGCTCTTTAAGGGGAAGATGAATGAAGAAAACTATAACAAGCTTGCTAGCTGGGGTCTCCATCCTGTTCGCGCTGGCCGCACCTGTCCAGGCGCAAGACGCCAAGCCGGCTGACGCGCCGGCCGCCGCCGCCAGCACGCCTGCCGCCTCGGCGCCGGCAGAAGCACCTGCGGCCG
>NZ_SPVG01000175.1 GCF_004614165.1 Duganella callida
CCAGGTGTCGGCGCACATCTGCTCGATGCCGCGCGCGGGCGCCCCAGCGCGCTCAGCAGCCGGGCGCGCAGCTGCAGATAGCGCTGTTCCAGCGCCTGCAGGTGCGGCCGCAGGCGGCTGGCCGGCAGCTCGACATAGTTCCACGAGATATAGGCGATGCCGAAGCCGAGCACGGTCGCGAGACCGAAGTTCAGCCACCAGTGCTGGTAGGCCGGGCCGAAGTGGGCCACCAGCTGCTGCAGCGGGAAGCCGTACAGGTACAGGCCGTAGGAGTAGTCGCCGCTGCGGATCAGCGCCACCTTGTGCGGGTTCAGCAGGCCGAGGTAGACGGTCAGGTAGGCCAGCGGCAGCGGCGCCAACAGCGCGCCTTTCTGCCACAGCAGCAAGCCCACGCTCAGCGCCACGGCGGCGGCGCACAGCGCCAGCGAGTGCGGCAGCCAGTCGCGGTACACATACGCGGCCACGCCATACAGGAAAGCCATGATCAGCGCCTGGCCCGGCACGAAGTCGGCGGCCGAATCGGGGCGCAGCAGGCCGCGCGCCAGGAAATACGCCTGGATCAGCGCCAGCACGACGGCAAAGCCGTAGCGGCGTCCGACCAGGCCGAACAGCGCCAGCAGCGACAGCGCGATGTAGCACTCGAGTTCCCACGGGATGGTCCACAGCTGGCCGTTGATGACGTTGGGGAAGGGATTGCTGGTGAACACGCCGGGCAGGGTGTAGTGGATCACGCCGACGATGTTGAGGAAGTAGGCGTGGAATTCCTGGCTGCTGAAATAGCTGGCCAGCGGCACCGTGGTCACCAGCGGCCCCAGCAGCAGCGCCGACAGTGTCACTTCCAGGAACAGCGCCGGCACGATGCGCACCACGCGCAGGCCTAGGAACATGAACAGGGTTTTGCAGCGCAGCAAACTGCCGGCCACGAGAAAGCCGCTGAGCGCGAAAAAGCAGATCAGGATCGAGCGCACCGGCACCAGCAGCAGTGCCGACAACGCGTGCGCGGCGTCGCGGCCCTCGCTCAGCACGTACGAGTGCCACAGGATGACGGACAGCGACAGGATCAGTCGCAGGTAATCGAAACCGCTGGCGCGGTTGTTGGTTTCAAGCATGCGCGCGGCAATGGTATGCTGCCCGATATCGGATGGCATGGTGAGGCTCCCTCGTAGTCAAAATAAGAAAAAGTCAGGATGACTATTGTACAGATTGCATTGCAACATTAGTATGTCTAAATATCGTAAACCGCGATTTTCTGTTGCCGCACATCAATTGCACTGAATGCATGAAACGTTGTAACATTGCCCACGCGGCAAGCCGGCGCCGGCCGGATGCCCGCAAAGAGGTTGCGACCCGCCCAGTTGCGCCAACCAATATTTGAAGAGGAGTGACTCGGAATGAAAGCAATGATACTTGCGGCCGGCAAGGGAACACGCGTGCGTCCACTGACCTATGATTTGCCCAAACCGATGATACCCATCCTGGGCAAGCCGGTGATGGCCTATCTGATCGAACATCTGGCCAAGTACGGCGTCAAGGAAATCATGGTCAACGTCAGTTACCTGCACGAGAAGATCGAGGATTATTTCGGCGAGGGGTATCAGTACGGGGTGCAGATCGGTTACTCGTTCGAGGGGTACACCAACGACCAGGGCGAGGTGGTGCCCCAGCCGCTGGGCTCGGCGGGCGGGATGAAGAAGATTCAGGAGTTCGGCGGCTTTTTCGACGACACCACGATCGTGATGTGCGGCGACGCCCTGATCGACCTCGACATCAAATCCGCGCTGTTCGAGCACAGGCGCAAGGGCGCGCTGGCCTCGGTGATCACGCGCGAGGTGCCGTGGGACAAGGTGTCCAGCTATGGCGTGGTGGTGGCCGACAAGGATGGCCGCATCCAGTCGTTCCAGGAAAAGCCCAGCCGCGAGGAGGCGCGCTCGAACTTCGCCAGCACCGGTATCTACATCTTCGAGCCCGAGGTGCTGGACCTGATCCCGAGCAAGGAAAACTTCGACATCGGCTCCGACCTGTTCCCGCTGCTGGCGGCCAAGGGGCTGCCGTTCTACGCTCAGCGCCGCGCCTTTAACTGGATCGACATCGGCACCGTCAGCGATTATTGGGAAGTGTGCCAGAGCGTGCTGATGGGCGAGGTGGCCCATCTCGACATGCCCGGCATCCAGATCAACGACGGCCTGTGGGTGGGCCTGAACACCAGCATCGACTGGGAAGGCACCACCATTGAAGGCCCGGTCTATATCGGCTCGGGCACGCGCATCGAGCGCAACGTGACCATCGTTGGCCCGACCTGGATCGGCAGCGGCAGCCATATCTGTAGCGGCGCCACGCTGCGCCGCAGCGTGCTGTTCGAGTACACGCGAGTGTTACCGAATGTTTCACTCGACGAAATGATCGTGTTTAAAGACTATAGTGTCGGCCGCGCCGGCGACATGAAGCACGTGTCGGAAGTGGATCCCGACGCCTGGGCCAATGCGCGTGACCGCCGCAGCAAGCGGCGGCTGGAAAAAAATATCGTCTCCATCCATAAGAGTGTTTAGTCCATGAAAATTTATCCTGTCATCCTGTCCGGCGGCGCTGGCACCCGTCTGTGGCCCTTGTCGCGCGCGGCCCTGCCCAAGCAGCTGCTGCCGCTGGTGTCCGAGCGCACCATGCTGCAGGAAACCGCACTGCGCCTGCGCGACCACGCCGAGCTGATGGCGCCGCTGATCGTCTGCGGCAACGAGCACCGCTTCCTGGTGGCCGAGCAGCTGCGCGAGATCGGCCTGGCGCCGCAGGGCATCCTGCTGGAACCGGTGGCGCGCAACACCGCGCCGGCGGTGGCCGCCGCCGCCCTGTTCCTGCAGGCGCTGGACCCGGAGGCGCTGATGCTGGTGCTGCCGGCCGACCACGTGATCACTGACGTGCCGGCGTTCCACGCCGCCATCGACGCCGCCGCGCGCGTGGCGCAGACGGGCCGCCTGGCCACCTTCGGCATCGTGCCGACCGCCGCCGAAACCGGCTACGGCTATATCCGTGCCGGCGCCGTCGTCGACGCCGGCGACGGCCAATGCTTCGCGGTCGAGCGCTTCGTCGAAAAGCCGGACCTGGCCACGGCGCAGGGCTTCCTGGCGGCCGGTAATTACTACTGGAACAGCGGCATGTTCCTGTTCCGCGCGGCCAGCTACCTGAGCGAGCTGCAGGAATTCCAGCCGGCCATGGCCAAGGCGTGCGCCGCCGCCGTCGAGCACAGCTACCGCGACCTCGATTTCTGCCGCCTGGACGAGGCCGCGTTTGCCGCCTGCCCGGCCGATTCGATCGATTATGCGGTGATGGAGCGCACCCGCCACGCGGTGGTGGTGCCGGCCGCCATGGGCTGGAGCGACGTCGGCTCCTGGTCGGCGCTGTGGGAAGTGCAGCCGGCCGACGCCCAGGGCAATGTCACGCGCGGCGACGTCTACCTGGACCAGGTCAGCGGCTCGCTGGTGCGCGCCGAAGGCCGCATCGTGGCGGTGGTCGGGGTGCAGGACCTGGTGGTGGTGGAAACCGCCGACGCGGTGCTGGTGGCGCACAAGAGCCAGGTACAGCGCGTCAAGCAGATTGTCGACCACCTGAAACAGCAGGACCGCACCGAGCACCTGCACCACACCAAGGTGTACCGGCCGTGGGGCTGCTACGAGGGCATCGACCTGGGCGAACGTTTCCAGGTCAAGCGCATCACCGTCAACCCCGGCGGCAAGCTGTCGCTGCAGATGCACCATCACCGCGCCGAGCACTGGATCGTGGTCAGCGGCACCGCCCGCGTGACCTGCGGCGACCAGGTCACGCTGCTGACCGAAAACGAGTCGACCTACATCCCGATCGGCATGAACCACCGGCTGGAAAACCCGGGCAAGCTGCCGCTGCACCTGATCGAGGTGCAATCGGGCAGCTATCTGGGCGAGGACGACATCGTGCGCTTCGAGGACGTCTACCAGCGCAGTTGAGCTGGGCCGAACCGGCCGCCTATGCTACAGTTTCTCGTAATCAATTAACCTGGGAGCGGAAACTGTTGCTGTTCAAAATCCTATGCGGCCTGTTCGGGCTGATCTGCAGCCTGGGCGTGGCCCAGGCGCAAATGGTGGCGCCGGCCGCTGGCTTGAAGCCGGCCCAGCTGGCGCTGGTGATCAACGACGACGAGCCCAACAGCGTCGAGGTCGGCGAATACTACCGCCAGGCGCGCAACGTGCCGGCCGAGAATGTGGTGCATGTGCGCCTCCCCGACCATCCGCGCAAGCTCGACGCGGCCCAGTTCCGCCAGCTCAAGGAGCACATCGACGCCCGTCTCGGCCCCCACATCCAGGCGGTGCTGATGGTGTGGACCGCGCCGTATGCGGTGGAGTGCAATGGCATCACCGCGGCCTACACGCTGGGCCTGGACAGCAGCCTGTGCGGCGCGCCGTGCGGGCCGGGCAAGCCGAATCCGTATTTCAACGCCGCCGGGCCGCAGCCCTACACCGAACACGGCCTGCGGCTGGCCATGCTGTTGCCGACCGACTCGGTGGACGGCGCCAAGGCGCTGATCGACCGCGGCGTCGCGGCCGGCTTCAGCATGCCGGCGGCGTCGGCCTATTACCTGACCACCAGCGAGACCGCGCGCAACAGCCGCGCGCCATTTTTCCCGCGCGCCGGCACGCTGCCGGCGCGCAAGCTGACCATCAAGCGGCTATCGGCCGACGTGCTGGAAAATGAAAAAGACATCATGATCTACCAGACCGGCATGGCGCGCGTGGCCCGGCTGGACACACTAGGATTTCTGCCCGGCGCGCTGGCCGACAGCCTGACGTCGTTCGGCGGCGACCTGCTGGGCAGCTCGCAGATGAGCAGCCTGCGCTGGCTGGAGGCGGGCGCCACGGCCAGCTACGGCACCGTGAGCGAGCCGTGCAATTACTGGCAGAAGTTCCCGCAGCCGACCGTGCTGCTGTCGCACTACCTGCGCGGCGCCAGCGCCATCGAGGCGTACTGGCGCAGCGTGGCCTGGCCGGCCCAGGGCGTGTTCATCGGCGAACCGCTGGCGGCGCCGTACCGCCGCTGAGCGTGGGGAGCGCCATTAGTCCGGCCGGACTAATGGCGCGTCATGATGCCGTCATGACGAAGTCTTAATATGCAAATTGCAAGCTTCGAAAACAATTTGTCCATATTGCGAGACCACTTCCGCCATGAAAAAAATCCTTCCCGCGCCAGCGCGCACCGTGCTGGCAGCCGCACTGCTCAGCGCCCTGTCGGTCCCGGCCTTCGCGGCCGATTCGGCACTTGTCATCAGCCAGGTGTACGGCGGCGGCGGCAACGGCGGCGCCAAATACACCAATGACTTCATCGAGCTGTTCAACCGCGGCGGCAGCGTGGTCGACCTGAACGGCCTGAGCGTGCAGTACGCCAGCGCGGCCGGCAGCAGCTGGCAGGTGACCAAGCTGGGCAACGTCAAGCTGCAGCCGGGCCAGTACTACCTGGTGCAGGAAGCGGTGGGCGCGGGCGGCACCGATCCGCTGCCGACGGCCGACGCCAGCGGCACCATCGCCATGAGCGCCACCGCCGGCAAGGTGGCGCTGGTCAACGGCACCGGCGCACTGAGCGGCACCGCGCCGACCGCCGGCGTGCTGGACTTCATCGGCTTCGGCGGCGCCAACTTCGCCGAGGGCACGGCCACGCCGGTGCTGAGCAACACCACCGGCGCGCTGCGCGCCAACGGCGGCTGCACCGACAGCGACAACAATGCCAGCGATTTCAGCATCGTCACGCCGGCCCCGCGCAATAGCGCCAGCGCGCTCAATGTCTGCGGCGCGCCGGTGGCGCCGCCGATCGTCGCCACCTGCCCGGCCAACGTCTCGCTGGCGCTGGGCGTGGCCGGCAGCGCCGACATCAGCGCCACCGATGCCGATGGCACCGTCAACAGCGCGGCGCTGACCTCGGCGGCCGTGCCCGGCATCAGCCTGGTCAACTTCGTCGCCGCGGCGGGCGCGGGCGGCACCGCCACCGCCAGCCTGAGCGTGGCGGCCTCGGTGCCGGCCGGCACCTATCCGCTCAGCATCAAGTTCGGCAACGACCAGGCGCAGGAAACCAGCTGCGTGGTCAGCGTCAAGGTGGCGGCCGCCGCCGGCGTGACCAACACCATCATGCAGATCCAGGGCGAGGGCCAGACCAGCCCGTTCGCCGGCACGGTGCAGACCACCGAGGGCGTGGTCACCGCCAAGGTCGGCTCCGGCTTCTTCATCCAGGACCCGAACGGCGATGGCAACCCGCTGACCTCGGACGGCATCTTTGTGTTCACCAGCGCCGCCAACATCGGCACGGTGCAGGTCGGCGACAAGGTGCGCGTCACCGCCGCGGTGGCCGAGTACACGCCGTCGGGCGCGACCCGCTCGTATACCGAACTGCAGAACGTCAGCGCCATCACCAAGCTCGCGGCCGGCCTCAGCGTCACGCCGACCAACGTCCAGCTGCCGCACGCGGACCTGGGCCAGGTGGAAGGCATGCTGGTGCGCTTCAGCCAGGCGCTGACCGTGTCGCAGCTGGAATACCTGGGCGACCGCGGCGAAGTCACGCTGTCCGCGGGCCGGCTGGAAATCGCCTCCAACCGCTACCGTCCACGCACGGCCGAGGCGATCGCCCAGGCCGCCGCCAACCAGCAAAACCAGATCATCCTCGACGACGGCATCTTCGTCACCCCGACCACCATCCCTTACCTGGGCGAAGACGGCTCGCTGCGCGCCGGCGACACGGTGTCGGGCCTGACCGGCGTGGTCGATTTCGGCGCCAAGGGCGGCGGCGGCGCCGGCTTCAAGCTGCAGCCGACCGCGGCGCCGGTGTTCTCGCAGGACAACCCGCGCAGCGCGCCGCCGGCGCTGGTGGCCGGCAACGTCAAGGTGGCCAGCGCCAACGTGCTGAACTACTTCACCACCTTTACCGACGGCACCGATATCGAGGGCCACAGCGGCCAGGGCTGCGCGCTCGGCAGCAGCGTCGCCAAGTCCAACTGCCGCGGCGCCGACAACCTGAACGAGTTCAATCGCCAGAGCGCCAAGATCGTCGGTGAGCTGAAGGCCATCAACGCCGACGTCTACGGCCTGATGGAAATCCAGAACAGCGGCGAGTACACGGTCACCAAGCTGGTCGACCTGCTCAACGAAGCGATCTCGCCGGGCACCGGCGTCAAGACCTATGCGGTGGTGCCGAAGCCGGCCGCCACCGGCACCGACGCCATCCGCGTCGCCATGATCTACAAGCCGTCGGTGCTGACCCTGGTGGGCAGCGCGCTGTCCGACGCCGATGCGATCAACAACCGGCCGCCGATGGCGCAGACCTTCAAGACCGCCGACGGCGTCAAGTTCTCGCTGGTGGTGAACCACCTGAAATCGAAGGGCAGCTGCCCGACCGGCGGCGGCGCGGACGCCGACCAGAACGACAGCCAGAGCTGCTGGAACGCCACCCGCGTGCAGCAGGCCAACCGCCTGGTCAACACCTTCGTGCCGCAGGTGGTGGCGGCCGCCGGCGATCCGAAAGTGCTGCTGATCGGCGACTTCAACTCGTACGGCATGGAAGACCCGATCGCCGCCATCACCGCCACCGGCTTCGTCAACCAGCTCGAGCGCTTCGTGCGCGG
The DNA here is from genome assembly GCF_004614165.1 of Duganella callida. Classification (GTDB taxonomy): domain Bacteria; phylum Pseudomonadota; class Gammaproteobacteria; order Burkholderiales; family Burkholderiaceae_D; genus Rugamonas; species Rugamonas callida. Next base: position 7,625 of record NZ_SPVG01000175.1, read on the forward strand.
CGGCGGCGCCATGCCGTACTCGTTCGTGTTCAACGGTGAATCGGGCTATCTCGACCACGCGCTGGCCAGCGCCGCGCTGAGCCCGCAGGTGGTCGATGCGGCCGAATGGCACAACAACGCCGACGAACCGCCGGTGATCGACTACAACACCGATGGCAAGCCGCAGGACAAGTACACCAGCGCGCCGTACCGCGCGTCCGACCACGATCCGGTGGTGATCAGCCTCAACCTGCAGGCGCCGTACAGCGACGTCAGCGCCCGCGTCAAGGCGGTCAGCTCGGGAGCGATCCTGAACCGTGTCACCAACAAGTGGAACGCGACGGTGACGCTGACCAACACCAGTGGCAAGGCCATCGACGGCCCGCTGCAACTGGTGTTGAGCGGCCTGCCGGCGGGCGTGACCCTGGCCGGCGCCAGCGGCGAGCACAACGGCGCGCCTTACCTGACGGTCAACAGTGGCCTGGCGGCCGGCGCGACGGTCAGCGTGGCGGTCAGCTTCAGCAAGACCGGCAGCGCGGCGATCAGCTACACCCCACAAATTTTCAGCGGCACCTTTTAACCGGTAAGGAAAGACCAACATGCACACCCTGATGAATTTGCGCCGCGGCGCGCTGGCGCTGGCCCTGAGCGCCCTGGCCAGCCTGGCTTCCGCGGCGACCTACCACATAGAACTGGATACCGCGAGCCTGGTGGCGGACTACGGCAGCAGCGGCTGGATCGACCTGCAGTTCAACCCGGGTCCTGGCAACACGCCGTGGGCGGCGGTCACGCTGAGCGACTTCTCCGGCTTCGGCGATGCCGCCAGCGCCCAGCTCAACGGTGACGTCACCGGTTCGCTGGCGGGCGGCTACACCCTCGCCAACACGAGCGACTGGAATGACCTGTTCCACGCGGTCAATTTCGGCGGCAAGATCGGCTTCAACGTCAGCTTCAGCGGCGCCGCCGACCCTACGGAGAAGGCCAACCAGTCGACCTTCTCGGTTGGCCTGATGAACTCGGACGCCAGCGCCTACCTGGGCACGACCGACGCGTCGGGTTCGCTGCTGCAGCTGAACTGGACCGCCGGCCTGGTGGCCGACCAGGGCACTGTGGCGGCCGCGCCACTGCTGAGCACGCCGACCTTGCCGGCGCTGGCCGCGCCGGTGCCGGAACCGGAAACCTGGGCCATGCTGGCCGGCGGCCTCGCCTTGCTGGGTCTGGCACGCCGCCGCAAGCCAGTCTAAGCCCATCCGGGGTCAGTTCTGCCAATCGCACACAAGCCCAACCGTAGCTTGCGCTACGGTTGGGCTCGTGTGCGATTGGCAGAACTGACCCCGGATTTCATTTATATCGGCAAGCTCTGAATCGGCCAGAGAAATCATATTAGTAAAGCCAGATTGCTTAATGCATAGTATTTCCTTTAGAGGGGACGCTATGCCAGCCGCCAATATACTCATCATTGAAAGCATGCCCGCGATCCAGGAGCTGATGGCGCTCAACCTGGGCCTGGCGGGCCACCATATCAGCCGCGCGCCGGACGCCGAAACCGCCTTGCTGATGCTGGAAGACCAGTTGCCCGATCTGCTGCTGCTGGACTGGAATCTGCCCGGCCAGTCGGGCTTGTCGCTGGTGCGCCGCCTGCGCGCCCACAGCCGCACGCGGTTTCTGCCGATTATGATGGTGACCGCCCGCTGCGGCGAACCCGACAAGATCATGGCGCTCGAAAGCGGCGCCGACGATTACATGACCAAGCCGTTCAGCCCGCGCGAGATGCTGGCGCGCGTGCACGCGCTGTTGCGTCGCTGGCATGCGCACGACAACGCCGGCGCGCCGTTGCAGCTGGCCGGCCTGCGCCTCGATCCCGGCACCCAGCGCGTCACCGCCGGCGCGCGCGAGCTGGCGCTGGGCCGGGTCGAGTTCAAGCTGCTGAATTTTCTGATGAGCCACCCGGAGCGCGTGCACACCCGCGCGCAACTGCTCGACCAGGTGTGGGGCAACGCCGCCGAGGTCGATGAGCGCACGGTCGACACCCACGTCGGCCGCCTGCGCAACGCGCTGCAGCCGTGCGGCTGCCGTCAGCGCATCCAGACCGTGCGCGGCAGCGGCTACCGCTTTGTCGCGGCGCAGGCGTGAGCATGGAACAGCTGGTCATTTTGAGCAAGCTGGAGCAGGAGTATCTGCTGCACGCGATCGAGGCCGCGCTGCCGCTGCAGGACGCGCGCCAGTTCTTCCTGTGGACGCAGGGGCCGCTGCAGGCGCTGCTGCCGCACCAGGTGATGGTCTGCCTGCAGTTCGGCGAGCAGGATGAGCTGCGGCACGTGGAATGCCTGCACAGCACGGTGCTGGACGTGGCCCTGCGCGAGCGCCTGAGCCACCGCGACGATGGCCTGGCGCTGCGGCTGGCGCGCCACCGCCGCCAGCTGCCGCGCCTGCCGGCCTGGCTCTGTC
>NZ_SPVG01000085.1 GCF_004614165.1 Duganella callida
GTCCTTGCGCACGCGCCAGCCCTCGTCCTCGAACTTGCCGGTGGTGCGCGCCACCACCTCGCGCATGCGGCGCGCCATGGCGGCGCGCTGGTCGTCGTCCATCGCCAGCGCGGTGGCGCAGGCGGCGATGAATTCCTCGTGCGTGTGGCCGATGGCGACAATGTCGCCGTACGGTTTTTCCACGTCGTGGATGGCGGTGCTGACGATCGGCAGCTCGGCTGCCATGTATTCCAGCACCTTGGTCGGGCTGATGTAGCGGGTCGCCTCGTTCAGCGCGAACGGCATCAGGCAGACGTCCCAGCCAGCCAGGAACTGCGGCAGCACCTGGTACGATTGCTGGCCCAGGTAATGGATGTTTTCCCGCTGCGGCAGTTCGGCCGGGTCGATCTTGACCACCGGGCCCACCATCACCAGCTGCCAGTCCGGATTGGCGTCGGCCAGGTCGGCGATCAGCTGGGTGTCGAAGCGCTCGTCGATCACGCCATAGTAGCCGAGGCGCGGATGGGGAATGTCGGCATGCAGCGGATGGCCGTTGCTGCGGTCGAGCGCCTGGTGGAAGTGCACCGCGTCGACGCTGCTGGCGAAGCAGTGGGCGTTGTCGTGGCGGTTGCGCTTGGCCTCATACAGGCTGGGGCCGCCGGTGAACACCAGGTCGGCCGTCTTCAGCAGCGCGGTCTCGCGCTGCAGCAGCTGCTTGGGCGGGTTCTTGAACGCGCTCAGCTCGTCCATGCAGTCATACACGATCAGGCCGGCGTTGGGCGGCAGCAGCGGCAGCGCCATCGGCGTGTAGAACCAGACGATCGGTTGCTGGTCGATGCCCGGCAGCTCGGCCAGCAGCGGTTGCAGCACCGCCAGCTGGTCGTCGTGGAAGCCGGGCGCCTGCACCGGCGTGTGCGGCTGATACACGGTGACGTTGGGCGCCGGGGTGCTGGTCTTCAGGTAGGCCGCGCCGTCATGGTAGACCGGCTCCTCGACGAACAGGATACGGTAATGCTGGGCCAGGCGGGACAGCAGGTGTTGCGGGCGCTGGTAGACGAAGTCCCAGCGCAGGTGACAGAAAACGATCATGGTTTGCATTGCGCTCTCCCTTTGGTGTGGCTCGGTTGGTAAATGACAGAGGTGGTTGGTCAGGCGGATCGCCTGGTGCAGCGCGGTGGCGTACGGCGGCACCGCCACGCGCGCCAGCGGCGGCGTGCTGTGCAGGTCGACATCCCACAGGCCGCTGCGGTGCCAGTGCTCGGCGTGGTCCCAGTCCGGGCGGTCGATCGCCGGATACAGGCAGACGCCGCGCAGGTCGACGCCGTGCTGTACCGCCAGCGCCGCCTGCTCCGCCATCTGGCGGATCCAGACCCCGCGGCCGCTGCCGACGTGGCTGGTCTCGGCCAGCAGCAGCGGCCGCCGGTAGCGCTCCTCGAGTTCGACCAGCGCCTGGTACAGCGGCTGGCGGCGCGGGTCGTCCAGGTGCCACCACAGGCGCAGGTTGCTGCCGCTTTCCCACTGGTTGCTGTGGTAGTAGTTGCCGCCGATGATGTCGAGGTAGCGCGGCGCGCCGCCCAGTTCCGGTTCGCGCCGGCCGCACAGCATGTCCCAGGCGTCGAACTGCGAGGCGCGCCAGCCGGCCGCCTGCGCCGCCCAGTCGGGCCGGTCGGGCGGCGCGATCACGTGGATCAGCGGATCGCACTGCAGGATGCGCGCGCCCGGCGTGACGCGCCAGATGGCGTCGCAGCCGGCGATGCTGGCGCGCACCAGCTGGCGCTTGCCCTCGTCGTGCGCGCGCGGGTCGTGCATGTTCTTGCACTTGAACATGTGCACCGACAGCCCCCAGCTCTGGAACGAGATTTCGTTGATCGGCGAGTACACCGGCGTCGGCCCGACCCAGGGCGCGAGAAATTTGGCCAGTTCCGTGGCGTAGCGCACAAAACGCGGCACAAAATCGTCGCCGTAGACATCGACGTCATCCGGCCAGCCGTAATGGCAGAAGGTCCAGCAGATCTGCAGGTCGAGTTCGCGGGCGGCCTGCAGCCGGCTTTCGAGGATGCTGAAGTCGAAGCGGCCGTCGCGTTCGCACAGGCGCCAGCCGGCCGACTCGCGCACCGTGCGGATGCCGAATTCGCGCAGCAACTGGTAATCCGCGCGGCTGCGCGTCAGGTGGCCGGTGACGGCGTTCATGTCGAGGGCGCGGCCGGCGTGGTTGACGTGGTCGGCGCCTTCATAGCCGGCCTGCCAGAAGGTGGCGAACGGCGGCGCTGGCGCGATGTGTGGCGGCGAATCGGAATTAGACATGATGAAACCAGGTCAATGCTGCGATGGTGCGCCCCCTGCCAACTACGGCAGAGGTCGCTGGCGCTAAAGGCGGCTTCTGCAAAAACGTAAAATTATCCTAACAATGATTTACATCTTCGGTGCGTACGGTTAAGCAATCGTGCGCGGTTGAGCTACAACATTTTTCCGCGCGGAATTGGGCGCGCCTGCACGGCGCCGCAATCGTTGTTACGATCCGCAATCCACGGATTACAAAGCGAGGAGAGCAATGGTCCAGTTTGAATATCCGCGTCCGCAGCTGCAGCGCGATGCCTGGCAATCGTTGAACGGGGTGTGGGATTTCACGTTCGACGACGAGCGCCGTTACCGCCATCCCGGCGACGACATCAAGTGGACCGATCGCATCGTGGTGCCGTTCTGCCCCGAGTCCGATGCGAGCGGCCTGGGCGACCAGAACTTCCACACCATCTGCTGGTACCGCTGCAAGTTCACGCTGGAACAGCGCGGCCCGCGCACCATGTTGCACTTCGGCGCGGTCGACTACCGCGCCAAGGTGTGGCTCAACGGCGTGCTGGTGGCCCAGCACCGCGGCGGCCACACGCCGTTCCGCGCCGACGTCACCGACGCATTGGTGGACGGCGACGAGCAGGAACTGATCGTGCGCGCGGAAGACGATCCGGCCGACCTCAACAAGCCGCGCGGCAAGCAGGACTGGCAGCTGCATCCGCACTCGATCTGGTATCCGCGCACCACCGGCATCTGGCAGACCGTATGGCTGGAGCCGCTGCCGGCCACCTACATCCAGTCGCTGCGCTGGACCCCGGTGTTCGACCATTTCGAAATGGGCTGCGAGGTGGTGGCCGGCGGCGACATCGGTCCGCAGATGTCGGTCGAGGTCAAGCTGCTGCACGACGGCGTGCTGCTGGCCGCCGACCGCTACCTGCTGGTGGGGCAGGAAGCCAACCGCAAGATCCTGCTGTCCGACCCCGGCATCGACGACTCGCGCAACGACCTGCTGTGGAGCCCGGAACGGCCGACGCTGCTGGACGCCGAATTGACGCTGTACCGCGGCGAGCAGGTGGTCGACCGGGTGCGCTCGTACACGGCGCTGCGTTCGGTGGCGATCAGCCGCGACCGCTTCATGCTGAACGGCCGGCCCTACCACCTGCGGCTGGTGCTGGACCAGGGCTACTGGCCGGAATCGCTGATGACGGCGCCGTCCGACGCGGCGCTGCGGCGCGACGTCGAGCTGGCCAAGGAAATGGGCTTCAACGGCGTGCGCAAGCACCAGAAGATCGAGGACCCGCGCTACCTGTACTGGGCCGACCGCCTGGGCCTGCTGGTGTGGGAGGAGATGCCGTCGGCCTACGCCTTCAGCCCGCGCTCGATGACGCGCCTGATCGCCGAATGGACCGAGGCGATCGAACGCGACTACAGCCACCCATGTGTGATCGTGTGGGTGCCGTTCAACGAATCGTGGGGCGTGCCCAACCTGACCGCGCTGGCGGCGCACCGCAACGCGGTGGAAGCCTTGTACCACCTGACGCGCATGCTGGACGGCACGCGGCCGGTGATCGGCAACGATGGCTGGGAAGCGTCGGCCACCGACATCCTCGGCATCCACGACTACGACGGCGATCCGGACAAGGTGCGCCAGCGCTACGCCGTCACCGACGAGGTGCGCACCCTGTTCGACCAGCGTCGTCCGGGCGGCCGCATCCTGACGCTGGACGGCTTCCCGCACCGCGGCCAGCCGATCGTGCTGACCGAATTCGGCGGCATCGCCTACGACCCCAACGCGCCGGAAGGCCACACCTGGGGCTATTCGCGCGCCGGCGACGCCGCCACCTATCTGGAGCGCTACCGCGCGCTGCTGAAGGTGGTCAACGAAACCATCATGTTCAGCGGTTTCTGCTACACGCAGTTCGCCGACACCTTCCAGGAGACCAATGGCCTGCTGAACGCCGACCGCACGCCCAAGGTGCCGATCGAGCAGATCAGCGCGGCCACGCGCAACGTGCCGATCTAGGCGGCGGCGTCCGCGCGGCTGGCGCGGCTGCGCGGACTCATAGCTTCAGCGCGTCGACCACCAGCGAGAACGCCGGCGACGCCTGTCGGCGGCTGGGATAGTACAGGTGGTAGCCCGGGAAGCTCGGGCACCATTCGCGCAGCACGCTCACCAGCGTGCCGTCTTTCAGATGTTCCTCCGCCATGTCCTCCGGCACGTAGGCCAGGCCGTAGCCGGCCAGCGCGGCGCGCAGACGCGATGAGGTGTTGTTGAACACCCATTGGCCGTCCACGCGCACGTTCAGCGCCACACCGTCCCGTTCGAACTCCCACACCTGCAGATTGCCGTGGGTGGGCAGGCGCAGATTGATGCAGCGGTGCTGCTGCAGCTCGTGCGGCGTGCGCGGCCGCGCATGGCGCGCGAAGTATTCGGGCGTCGCCACCACCGCCATGCGCAGGTCGGCGCCGATGCGCACGGCGATCATGTCCTTGTCCACCTGGTCGCCCAGCCGCACGCCGGCGTCGAAGCGCTGCGAGACGATGTCGGTCAGGCTGTAGTCGATGTTGATGTCGATTTTGACGTCGGGGTAGTCGTGCATCACCGGCGCCAGCTTGGGCCACAGCACGTGGTTGGCCGCGTGTTCCGCGGCGGTGATGCGGATGGTGCCGGCCGGCCGGTCGCGCAGCTCGTTGAGGGACGCCAGCTCCTGCGTGATCTCGTCGAAGCGCGGCGCGGCGGTGCGCAGCAGGCGTTCGCCGGCCTCGGTGGGACTGACGCTGCGCGTGGTGCGCGTCAGCAGGCGGATGCCGAGCCGCGTCTCCAGGCCGCGGATGGTGTGGCTCAGCGCCGACTGCGACACGCCCATCTTCCTGGCGGCGTTGGTGAAGCTGCCTTCGCGCGCGACCGTGACGAACGCCAGCAGGTCATTGAAATTTTCATATTCCATTGATGAACGCTCCGCATAAACCCAAGCCGATTATACCGGCTTATCAATAAGCGTTTTGCGCCCTGGACTGCTGCGTGTCGACACAGCAGGGGAATCAATGGAACCAGCACGAATGATGCGCGCCTGGCGGCCCGGGGCTGGCGCCGCCGGGGCGGCAGGGGGGCGGGGATCAGCTGAAGCGGATATCGCTGACGACGATGGAGACCACCAGCGGTTCCGGCTGATGTCCGCCGTCGGCGTCGCGCACGTAGATCAGATGGCGCGTCGGCATGCTGATGCCGTCGAAGGTGCCGTAGTCGTGGAAGTAGTGCACCGCCGGCGTGCCGCCGTTGATGTCGACGTCATAGTCGTGGCGGCGCAGCTTGCCGTCCGCGGCGAAGTAGAAGGTTTGCACCGGGCTGTGGGTGGCGATGCCGGCCGGGTAGCTTACCTGCACGCGGCGCCAGGTTTCGCCGTTCTCCTGCCACGGCGACAATTCCTCGAAACCGAAGCCGCTTTCGGCAAAGGCGAAGGGCAGGGTCAGATAATTCCACATGGCGTAGCCGACGAAATAGGCCAGTTGCGCCTCGCTCCACGGCGTTTCCAGGCCGAAGCCGGCGAACGAATCGCGCGGCTGCTCCAACGCATCGAGCACCTCGCCGCTGACGGTTTCGATCACGGCGCGCTGCGGCGTCACCGCCGTGCGGCGGCCCGGCGCGCCAAACGGCGCGTGCGAGGTCGATTGCCGGTGCAGGGCGATGCTGACCTCCACCTCATCCAGCTTGCCGCCGTGGCCCTTCAGCGGCCACAGGATGCCGCCCTGGCTCAGGTGCGCGCTCAGTTTGCTGAAACTCTTCCAGCGTTCCAGCCCGCCGTGCGCCTCGATGGCCTGTTCGATTAATGCGTTCATATCACTCCTTGCTTGGTTATTGAGGGCAGGGCAGGCCGGCGTCGGCCCACTGTTCCAGCGCCTTGACAAAGTCTTCGTGCGACATCGGCGGCAGCGTGCGGCCGGCGCCGGGATTCCATGCCCACAGCACCAGCGGGTCGGTTTTCATGTGCTCGATCACCTGCTCGCCGGTCTTGCGGTTGCCGTTGCGGGCCGGGTCGCGCATCTGCTGGCACACGCCTTTCTTGTCCAGCCCCTGCCAGCGCATGCTGAGCGGGGCCAGATGCCAGTTCGGCGCGCCCGGCACCTTGCCCTGCGCGGTGTTGCCGGCCTGGTGGCAGGCGGCGCAGTGCAGCACGGCCGAGCCGTGACCGTCCTTGCCGCGCACCACCTGCTGCGCGTGGATCACGCCGATATCCTTCTGGCGCGGCGCCTCGGCCTGATGGCAGTTGATGCAGCGCGGCGACATCACCACGCTGGCCACCGGATCGAACAGCGCGCCGTCCTTGGGCGCGGGCGCGGCCTGGACCAGGCCGGCGGCGCACAGCAGCAGATACAGGGCGCGCCTCATGCCTGCCCCGCCGCCTTGTGGATCGCGGCGCGGATGCGCGGATAGGTGCCGCAGCGGCAGATATTGCCGGACATGGCCTGATCGATATCCTTGTCGGTCGGCTTGGGAATCGCGCGCAGCAGGGCGGTGGCCGCCATGATCTGGCCGGACTGGCAGTAACCGCACTGCGGCACGTCGATCTCGGCCCAGGCCTGCTGCACGCGCTGGCCGACCGGTGTGGCCCCGATCGCCTCGATGGTGGTGATCTTCTTGCCGACCGCCGCCGATACCGGCATCACGCAGGCGCGCGTCGGCTGGCCGTCGAGGTGGACGGTGCAGGCGCCGCACAGCGCCATGCCGCAGCCGAACTTGGTGCCGGACAGGTGCAGCTCGTCGCGCAGCACCCATAGCAGCGGGGTGTCCGGCTCGGCCTGCACGGAGAGTGGCTTGCCGTTGATATGTAGGGTCATCATGAATTCTTGCTCCTGCTGGGTTATGCTGCTTGTAACGAGGTGGCGATCGGCAGTTTGCGGATACGTTTGCCGGTGGCGGCGTACACCGCGTTGGCCAGGGCCGGCATCAGCGCCGAGGTGCCCGGTTCGCCCATGCCGCCCGGCGCCTCGTGGCTGGCGACGATATGGGTTTCGATCAGCGGCGTCTCGTGCATGCGCAGCACGCGGTAATCGTGGAAATTGCTTTGCTCGACGCGGCCGTTCCTGAAAGTGATTTCTCCCCACAGCGCGCCGGAAATGCCGAAGATGACGGCGCTTTCCACCTGCGCCCGGATGGTGTCCGGATTGATCGGCACGCCGCAGTCCACGGCGCTGACCACGCGGCTGACGCGCACTTCGCCGTCGACGATGGCGGCGTCCACCACCATCGCCATGTAGGTGCCGAAGGCGAATTGCACCGACAGCCCGCGGCCGGTGGCGCCGTCGCGCGGGCCCTGCCAGCCGGCCTTCTGCGCGGCCAGCTTCAGCACATGTTCGGCGCGCGGGTTCTGCTTCAGCAGGGCCAGGCGGTATTGCAGCGGATCGGCCTTGGCGGCGGCCGCCAGTTCGTCGATGAAGCTTTCGACCACGAACACGTTGTGGGTCGGGCCGACGCCGCGCCAGAACGCGGTGGGGATGTGCGGCGGCTCATGGCGCGTGTAGTCGACCTGGATCGCCTTGAAGGCGTAGGGTGGCGCATCGGCGCCGTCGACGGTCTCGGGATCGAAGCCGTTGTTGAAGGCCGGCGGCAGGAAGCGGCCCAGTACCGAGGAGCCGGTCAAATGATGGAACCACGCCACCGGCATGCCCTGTTCGTCCAGGCCGGCGCGCACGCGGTCGTAGAAGTAGGGACGGAACATGTCGTGCTGGATGTCCTCCTCGCGGCTGTAGATCACCTTGACCGGGTGTTTGACCTCGCGCGCGATACGTACCGCGCGCTCGACGCCGTCGATTTCCAGGCGCCGGCCGAAACCGCCGCCGAGCAGGAAGTTATGCACGGTGACTTTCTCTTCCGGCAGGCCGGTGACCTTGGCCGCCACCGCGCGGGCCCGGGTGATGACCTGGGTGCCGGTCCAGACGTCGCAACGGTCGGCCTGCACGTGCACCGTGCAGTTCATCGGTTCCATCGGCGCGTGCGCCAGGAACGGCAATTCATAAGTGGCTTCCAGCACGCGGCTGGCGCCGGCCAGTGCCTGTTCCGGGGCGCCGTCGCTGCGTACCTTGGCGGCGCCTTTTTTTGCCGCCTGCGCCATGTCGGCGACGATGTCGGCGGTGGACAGCCGCGCGTTCGGGCCGTCGTCCCACTGCGGGGCCAGCAGCGACAAGCCTTTCTGCGCCGCGCCGTAGTTGTCCGCCACCACGGCGGCGCAATCGTCCAGGCGCACCACCTGGCGCACGCCGGGCACCTTGAGCGCGGCGGCCGTGTCGAGCTCCAGCAGGCGGCCGCCGTAAGCGGGCGCGATCGCCAGCGCGGCCACCTTCATGCCGGGCAGCTGGACGTCGATGCCGTACTGCGCCGAGCCATTCAATTTGGCCGGCGTGTCGAGACGGCGCGCGGCCTTGCCGATCAGGCGGAAGTCGGCCGGCTGCTTCAGCACGATGCTGTCCGGCGCCGGCAGCGGCAGGCGCGCGGCGGCTTCCACCAGCGCGCCGTAGCGCAGCTGGCGGCCCGAAGGCGTGTGCGTCACCACGCCGTGCGCGGCGCGGCAGCTGGCGGGATCGACCTGCCATTGCTGCGCCGCCGCCTGCACCAGCAGCATGCGCGCGGCGGCGCCGGCCTGGCGCATCGGCATCCAGGCGGCGCGCATGGTGGTCGAACCGCCCGTCACCTGGAAGCCCAGCGCCGGATTGATGTAGCGCTTGTCGTCGGCCGGCGCGTGTTCCAGCACCACGTCCTTGAGGTCGACCTCCAGTTCTTCCGCGATCAGCATCGGAATGGAGGTGTAGGTGCCCTGGCCCATTTCCACGTACGGCATGGTCAGGTGCACCTTGCCGTCGGCGCCGATGCGCACCACGGCGTTCGGTTCGAAGCTCGCCGCTTCGCGCGCGCGGGCGGACGGGATGGCGATCTGCAGCAGCAGGGCGCCGCCGGCGGCGGCCATGGATTTCAGGAAGAGGCGGCGGTCCGTCATGCCGGCTCCTTGCCCTGCGCGCGGCAGGCGGCGTCTTGGGTCTTCATGCGTGCTCCTGTGGACGAAATGGAAAAATTATATGAGCGCGTATGCCGCGGTTCAGGACATAAAACACGCAATTCAGGCCATGCGGCGCCCCGAAAGAGGGGCCTAGCAGGCGCGCCGCGCGCGCGCCAGCCCTCGAAATGGGTTATCCGCTCCCGCATGTGGCGTATCGCGCGCCGGCCCGCGCACGCGCTAGCATCGGAGCGGATCAATCTTGGAGAGTGGCATGCGGCGTGCGATCGTATTTTTTGTCTTCCCCGGCTTCCAGGTGCTGGACTTTGCGGCCATGACGGTGTTCGAGATGGCCAACGCGATCGCGGATGCGCCGCTGTACGAGATTTCGGTGCTGTCGCAGGCCGGCGGCGGCGTCGCCAGTTCAGCCGGCCCGGTGGTGCAGACGCTGGCCTGGCGCGGCTGCCGGCCGGCCGACACGCTGCTGGTGGTGTGGGCCATGTATTTCGACTTGCAGGGCAATATGGAGCCGCGCGAACTGGCGCGCGGCTGGTTCCGCGACCATGCCTCCGAGGAGCAGCGCGCCTTCCTCGCGCCCGAGTCGACGCCATGGGACGCGCCGCTCGATGCGCCGGCCGTCGCCGCCGCCGAGGCGACCATCCCGGC
>NZ_SPVG01000050.1 GCF_004614165.1 Duganella callida
TAGCGCATGCTACGGCTGGGCTCGTGTGCGATTGGCAGAACTGACCCCGGATTTTTTGTTGCTATACTGCTCGGCGCCGTTCAACCACTTCACCATGAGACATGAATAAGACTCTGATCGCGCTCGCCATCCTGAGCACCGCCGCCCATGCCGATGAGGGCATGTGGATGCCGCAACAGCTGCCACAAGTAGCCAAGGAACTCAAAGCCGCCGGCCTGAAACTGGATCCCGCCACCCTGACCAAGCTGACCGAGTTCCCCATGGGCGCCATCGTCAGCCTGGGCGGGTGCTCGGCCTCCTTCGTTTCGCCGCAAGGCCTGGTCGCCACCAACCACCACTGCGTCTACGGCAGCGTGGCGCACAACTCGACACCAGAACGCAATCTGCTGGCCAACGGCTTCCTCGCCCACAACCTGGGCGAGGAACTGCCGGCCGTGCCGGGCACCCGCATCTTCGTCACCAAGGCCGTGACCGACGTCAGCAAGCAGGTGATCACACCGGAAGTGGCCAAGCTCAGCGGCAAGGCGCGCAGCGATGCGATCGAGAAGAATCAGAAAACCCTCCAGGCCGACTGCGAGAAGGATGCCGGCCACCGCTGCACCGTCTCGTCCTATTATGGCGGCCTGGAGTTCTATCTGATCAAGCAGCTGGAAATCCGCGACGTGCGCCTGGTGCATGCGCCGCCGGAAGGCGTCGGCAAGTTCGGCGGCGATACCGATAACTGGATGTGGCCGCGCCACACCGGCGACTACGGTTTCTACCGCGCCTACGTCAGCAAGGACGGCAAGGCCGCCGACTACAGCAAGGACAACGTTCCCTACGTGCCGCAGCATTATCTGAAGCTGGCCAGGGAAGGCGTGAAGGAAGGCGATTTCATCATGGTGCTCGGCTACCCCGGCCGCACCAACCGCCACCGCCTGCCGTCGGAAGTGGCGTTCACCTTCGACTGGTCGTATCCGGCATTCGTCAAGCAATCGGCCGAAAACCTGGCCATCATTGCCGACACCACCAAGGACAACAAGGACACCGCGCTGAAGTACGCTTCGCAGGTGGCCAGCATCAACAACTACTACAAGAACCGCCAGGGCATGCTGGACTCCTACGCCGGCAGCGATATGCTGAAGCGCAAGACCGCCGAACACGAGGCGCTCAAGCAATGGATCAACGCCGATGCCAAACGCAAGACCGAGTACGCCAGCGACATCGACGCGGTGGAAAAGCTGATCGCCCAGCGCGACGCCGACACCAAGCGCGATTACTATTACGCCTCGTCCAAGCCGCGCCTGCTGAACACGGCGCGCGTCCTGTACCGTCTGGCCAACGAGAACACCAAGCCGGATACCGAGCGCAAGTCGGGCTACCAACAGCGTGACGTGCCGCGCATCAAATCGTCGGTGGACGCGCTGGTGCGCAATTACGACGAGAAGGTCGACAAGGCGCTGGTGCTGAACAGCCTGGCCAAGTACGCCGCGCAGCCGGCCGCGCAGCGCCACGCCGCTTTCGACGCGGTGATCGGCATCAGGGACGGCATGAGCAAGGCCGAGCTGCAAGCCGCGCTGGACAAGATCTACGCCGGCAGCAAGCTGGGCGACGCCGCCGAGCGCAAGGCCTGGCTGGAGCGCAAGCCGGAGGACTTCAAGGCCAGCAACGACAGCTTCATCCAGGCCGCCGTCGCGCTGTACGGCCCGGACCTGAAGGAAGAAGCCGACGAGGAAGAACTGGGCGGCAAGCTGCAGCAAGCCTATGCCAACTACATGAAGGCCAAGATCGCCTACATGCACAGCAAGGGTCAGGCGGTCTACCCTGACGCCAACAGTACCTTGCGCGTCACCTTCGGCAAGATCGCCGGCCGCGATCCGGGCGCCGACGGCACCACCTGGAAAGCCTTCACCACCGTGCAGGGCGTCGCCGCCAAGGCCACCGGTCAGGGCGAGTTCAACGCGCCCGCCGCGCAGCTGAAGGCGATCAAGGACAAGGACTACGGCAAGTACGCCGATCCGGTCCTGAAGACGGTGCCGGTGGCCTATCTGGCGACGCTGGACATCACCGGCGGCAATTCCGGCTCGGCCGCGCTGAACGCCAAGGGCGAGTGGATCGGCCTGGCCTTCGACGGCACGCTGGATTCCATCATCTCCGACTGGGACTTCAACAAGGCCATGACGCGCGACATCCAGGTCGATCTGCGCTACATCCTGTGGAACATGAAGCACGTCGATCACGCCGACAACCTGCTGAAGGAAATGGGCGCCGAATAAGCGCCGCGGCCCCCAGCCCTAGCCACGCCGCCGGAAAGCGGCGTGGCTTTTTCTCTGGATGGGTTACAGTGTGGCTTCCGCCCACCCACCATCAGGAGATGTCATGCCCGCGAAGAAAATCGCCGTTGTGATCGGCAGCTTGCGCAAGGATTCCCTCAACCGTAAATTCGCCCACGAACTGATCGCGCTGGCGCCGACGTCGCTGAGCTTCGAGATTGTCGAGATCGGCGAACTGCCGCTGTACAACCAGGACCTGGAAGAACATGGCGCCACCGCGCCGCAGGCGTGGACGCATTTCCGCCAGCGGATCAAGGATGTCGACGGTGTGCTGTTCTTCACGCCCGAATACAACCGCTCGGTGCCGGCGCCGCTGAAGAACGCGATCGATGTCGGTTCGCGCCCCTACGGCAGCAGCGTGTGGAGCGGCAAGCCGGCCGGCATCATCAGCGTGTCGCCCAGCGCGATCGGCGGCTTCGGCGCCAATCACCATTTGCGCCAATCGATGGTGTTCCTCGACATGCCGCTGCTGCAGCAGCCGGAAGCCTACATCGGCGGCGCCGCCAACCTGCTCGGCGACGACGGCAAGCTCAACAACGACAGCACGAAACAGTTCCTGAAGAAGTTCGCCGACACTTACGCCGCCTGGGTGGAAAAGCACGCCAAACAGTGATCAGCGCCGGATCGCCTTGAAGGCATAACCGGCTTCCGTCAGCGCGGCCGGCTTGCCGACCGGCCCTGCGGCGCGCTTCAGCGTCACCAGTTCAGGGCTGTGGCGGGCCGGCAGCAACAGCAAATCCGCCCCCGGCAAACGCTGCGCCAGTGTCAGCGCCTCGGCGTCGTCCTGGCGCTCGCAACTGACATACACGCGGTAAGACGCGCGGCTGTTGCCAAGCTCCAGCATGAACCCCGCCACCCCGACCGTGCGCGCAGCGCCGGCCATGGCCGTCACCCGCAACCGCGTATTGCTCTTGCGCGCATCCAGCGTCTCCCAAGCCTGCATGGGATACAGTTGCAGTCCTTCGCCGCGGAAAGTGATGGTCTCGTTTGGTGCCTGCGGAATGATGACCGGCCGCGCGCCGCGCATCGACATCGCCGGCCCCAGACCGAAAAAGTGGCCTGGCGCCGGCGGCGTCACCAGCACCAGGTCGGCTGCCGGCCACTTGGCGGCGGCTTCCTCGCTGTAGGCCTGGGTGTCGGCATCGACTGCCAGGATGCTCAGTCCTTGGAACCGGATCAATGTCAGTCCCGGCCCCGCCAGCTGCACCCGCCCCTGCTCCATGCCCGCCGTGGCCGCGCCGCCGCCCGGCAGTTCCAGCACGTGGCGCGGCCCGATTTGCGCAATCCCCCAGCGGCACCCCAGCGCCAGCAATATCACCACGATCACCGCCCGCAATCCGTAATTCATGCCGCTCTCCCGTGCGTGAACAGGAAACCAGTAGACCACCGGCGCCGACGCTTTGCCTTGAAGCAACGCAACAAGCGAGGGCAGGCGCTCAAAAAACAAGCACGGGTGATACAATTCCGCCCTCGACAGGGTGGCTTATCCAGCCCGCCTTTCTCCTCTACCCTCTGAGATCCAGACCATGCACCCAGACATGCCGACACCTTACGAAAAAGGCAATCAAAATCAGACCACCACCTGGAGCGACTGCATCGCCTTCTACGAAGAACTGGCGCAGCGCTTCCCGCACGTGCTGCGGTTTGAACAGATCGGCGTGTCCGACGGCGGCATTCCGGTGCATGCGGGCGTGGTCAGCGCGGACGGCGTACATGACCGCAGCCAGATCAAGGCCGAAGGCCGCCCGGTCTTCTTCAACAACAACGGCATCCATCCCGGCGAACCCGAAGGCGTGGATGCCTGCATGGCCATCGTGCGCGACCTGTGCCACGACACGGCCAAACTGGCGGCGCTGGGCCGGACCGTGCTGCTGTTCGTCCCGCTGTACAACGTCGACGGCGCGCTGAACCGCGCCAACACCTCGCGCGTCAACCAGGACGGCCCGGAACAATTCGGCTTCCGCGGCAACAGCCGCCACCTGGACCTGAACCGCGACTTCGTCAAGTGCGACACGCTCAACGCACGCCTGTTCAACCAGCTGCTGACCAGCTGGGATCCGGACGTGATGGTCGATACCCACACCTCCAACGGCGCCGACTATCCGTACACCATGACCCTGATTCACACCCAGGCGGACAAGCTGGGTTACGGCCTCGGCCCCTTCCTGCGCCAGACCATGCTGCCGCACATCTATAAGGAGATGGAAGCCAGGGGCTGGCCGACCTGCCCCTACGTCAATCCGGTCAAGGACACCCCGGATGACGGCATCGCCGAATTCCTGGAAGTCCCGCGCTTTTCGACCGGCTTCGCCGCCCTGCACCACGTGATCGGCTTCATGCCGGAGACGCACATGCTCAAGCCGTTCAAGGACCGTTACGATTCCATGCGCGCGCTGCTGGACGTGACCATGGCCTTCACCGTCACCCATGGCGAACAAATCCGCAAACTGCGCGCCGAAGCGAAAGAGCAGGCAGCCAGCGCGAAGGAATGGACCGTGGCCTGGAAGATGGACGAAGCCAACCCGTCGACCTTCCGCTTCAAGGGCTATGCGGCCAAGCGCAGCGCCAGCCTGCTGGGCAACTACCAGCGCCTGTCCTACGACCGCGGCCAGCCATGGGAAAAGGACATCGCCTACTACAACAGCTTCGTGCCTGCCGCCACCGTGCGCGCGCCGAAAGGCTACATCGTGCCGCAGGCGTGGCGCGAAGCGATCGAGCGCCTGCAGTGGAACGGCGTCGAAATGGCACGCTTCGACGAAGCATCGACGGTGGAAGCGCAGTACTACCACATCGCCTCCGT
Source organism: Duganella callida (assembly GCF_004614165.1). Taxonomy (GTDB): domain Bacteria; phylum Pseudomonadota; class Gammaproteobacteria; order Burkholderiales; family Burkholderiaceae_D; genus Rugamonas; species Rugamonas callida. Next base: position 5,113 of record NZ_SPVG01000050.1, read on the forward strand.
GACTTCTCGCCCCAACGCCTACGAAGGCCACATGTACCACGACGAGGTGCAGCTGGAAGCGCGTACCGGCAGCTTCACCGTGCAGCCGGGCGACTACTTCATCCCGCTCAAGCAGGCCAACGCGCGTTATGCCGTCGAGACGCTGGAACCACAGGGCCACGACTCGTTCTTCCGCTGGGGCTTCTTCAACAGCGTGCTGGAAAAAAAGGAAGCCTATTCCGACTACGTGTTCGAAGACCTGGCGCTGGAAATGCTGGAAACCGAGCCTGAGCTGAAAGCGAAATTCGAGGCCTGGAAGGCGGCCAATCCCGCCCTGCTGTCCGACCAGGACGCGGTGCTGGGCTTCATCTTCGCCAACGGCAAGCTCCACGCCGAGCCGGAATGGCGCCGCTACCCGGTGCTCTCCGTCTTCTAAACAGTCGTTCCCTGCGTTGTACAACGTGCGCACCAAGGCGATCCCGCGGTGCGCATGCAAGCTGCCCACAAGGCCATAGCCATGCATTACGCGCTCAATCTACGCACCTTCTTCTACAGCCATTATTTTTACCTGGGCCTGCGCTTCGCCGGAGGCCTGATCGGCGTGACCCTGCTGACCTTGCAGTTCGCCGACATGACCGTCGCCATGACGGTCTGCATCGGTGCGCTCTGCACCGCGCTGATGGACATGCCCAGCCCCCTGCGCCACAAGTTCAACGAGATGAGCGCCTCGGTCCTGCTGTGCAGCGCCGTCACCCTGCTCATCAGCCTGTGCGCGCCGTATCACTGGCTGCTGATGTTCATGCTGGTGGCGGTCAGCTTCGCCGCGTGCATGATGGTGGTCTACGGCCGCAAGTCGATGCCGCTGCAGCTGGCCACCCTGTTCATCATGACCATGTCGATGGAACACGACATGAGCGTGCGCGAATCCTTCATCCATACCGGCCTGTTCACGCTGGGCGCGGTGGCCTACCTGGCCTACGCCATGGGTATCTCGTGGATACTGCGTCATCGCATCAAGCAGCAGGTGCTGGCGGAGGCGCTGTTCGAGCTGGCCGCCTACATCGACATCAAGGCCCACTTCTACGATACCGATAAAGACCTCACCGAACAATTCAACCAGTTGATACGCCATCAAAGCCTGCTGGCCGACCGCCAGCAGGCGTCGCGCGACCTGATCCTGCGTTCGCACAACAACGCCAAGGATGCCATCGTGGTGCAGACCCACGTCTGCATGCTGGACCTGTATGAGCTGATCCTGTCCACCCACACCGACTACGCGCAACTGCGCGCGCACCTGGCCGATTCGCCGGTGATGAAAACGCTGCACGACCTGGCCTACAAGGCCGCGCGCGACATCGAATCGGTGGCTTATGACGTCACGCGCAAGAAGGCCTCTTATCCCGAGATCAGCTACGAACCGGAACTGGATGCCATCGAAGCGGCGCTGGCCGCGCTTCAGCAGCGCATCGACGCGGGCGAGCCGCAGCAGGAAGCACTGGCCGTGCTGCGCGCCCAGCGCAACAAGATCCGCGCCATCATCAGGATGATCGGCGAGCTGCACCAGGCCAGTCAGAAAGCCTACGACACCACGCCGTTCTGGGCCGACGCCGACATGGGGCCGTTCCTGTCGCAGCAGAAGTACGAGCTGCGCATGATCCTGTCGCACCTGCGCTGGGACTCGCCCATCTTCCGTTTCTCGCTGCGGGTGGCGATGGCGATTACGGCCGGTCTGGGTGTCGCCTGGCTGCTGCCGTATGCGGCGCACAGCTACTGGATCGTGCTGACCATCGTGATCATCCTCAAGCCCAGCTTCAGCATGACGCGCCAGCGGCGCCGCGACCGCATCGTCGGCACCGTGATCGGCTGCGTGATCACGGCGCTGATCCTCAAATTCCTGAACTACCCGGCCTTCATCCTGGCCGCCCTGGTGCTGTCGACGGTGGCCATGCCGACGTTCGTCTACCTGCGCTACCGCTACGCCGCGATCGCGGTCAGCGTGATGATCCTGTTGCAGATGTATCTGCTCGCGCCGGACAACCATCACCTGATCATGGAGCGCCTGATCGACACCTTCATCGGCGCGCTGGTGGCGACCGCGTTCAGCTTCGTGCTGGCGAACTGGGAATATCAGTCATTGCCTCAGCTGGTGCGCACGGTGCTGGAGGTAAACCTGCGCTACATGCAGGCCAGCTTCGATCTGCTGCAGGGCAAAGGCAAGGACGATTTCGCCTACCGCATCGAACGCAAGCGACTGATGGACAGCCTGGCGGCGCTGAGTTCCGCGCTGGTGCGCATGCTCGACGAACCGGCACGCAAACAGCGTGCGGTGGAGGACGTCAACCTTTTCATCGTGCAGAACTACCTGCTGGTGGCGCACGTGGCCGCGCTGCGCGCGATCCTGCGGCGGCACACGAAGGAACTGCCGGTGGCGCAGGTGAATGCAATGCTGGGCGAAAGCCACGGCCAGGTGGTCGAGGTGCTGACGCATGCCCTGGGTGCAGGCAACGGCGAACACGCGCAGGTCAGCCAAGCGGGCCAGGCAAGCGGAGACGCGCTGATGTCCGCCGCCGCCTTGTCCGCGCAGGACGCCCCCGCTGCCGCTTCGGCGCTGGTGCCGTGGTCCGGCTGGCCGCTGGTCCAGCGCCGCATCCGCCTGCTGCAGGCCGATGCGGTCCAGATCATCACCCACCGCGAAGCCATCCTGCGCGACATCGCCTGAACAGTCATTCCCGCGACGGCGGGGCATGACATGCTGGCGCGATGCCTGCTAACATGGCTGGCATGACGACGCCCGCCTCCTCCTTCAGCACCCGCGACCTTTTATCCGCCCTCGTGGTCGTGATCATCTGGGGCACCAATTTCGTGGCCATGAAAATCGGCCTGCGCAACCTGACGCCGTTCCAGCTGGGCGCCGCGCGTTACGTGTTCGCGATCCTGCCGCTGATCCTGATCGTCAAGCCGCCCAAGCTGCCGGCCAAGTGGGTCATCGCCTATGGCCTGAGCCAGGGCGTCGGCCAGTTCGGACTGCTGTTCCTGTCGCTGAAGATCGGCATGTCCGCCTCGCTGGCCTCCGTGATCCTGCAGACGCAGGTCTTCTTCACCGCCATCTTCGGCTTCGTGCTGCTGAAGGAGCACGCCAGCCGCGCGCTGATCGCCGGCCTGATGCTGGCGGCGCTGGGCCTGGGCTGCTTTGCCATGAGCGCCCTGCAATCGGCCAGCGCGGCCGACATCACCCCCGCCGGCTTCGTGCTGTGCCTGAGCGGCGCCGCCATGTGGGCGGTATCGAACATCGTGGTGCGCCGCGCGCAGAAGGCGACGCCGGAATTCAACGTCATCAGCTTCATCGTCTGGTGCGGCGCCGTCCCCATCGTGCCCTTCATCCTGCTGTCGCTGGCTTTCGACGACCCGGCCACGCGCTGGCAATGGGTGGGCGCGCCGTTCGCCACCTGGGCGGCTGTCGCCTTCATCGGCTGGATGTCCACCATCGTCGGCTATGCGATGTGGACGCGGCTGCTGAAGCGCCATCCGGTCAACCGCGTAGCGCCGTTCAGCCTCGGCGTGCCGGTGATCGGCATTGCTTCCGGCATGCTGGCGCTCGGGGATGTCATCAACGGCTGGCAGTGGGCCGGTGTCGCGCTGATCGTCATCTCGCTGATCTGCACCATGTTCGGCGGCCGCTGGCTGGACCGCAACGCCTGATCAGGCGGCGAAGCAGACACGATTGCGGCCCGTCTCCTTGGCGCGGTACAGCAGCGCGTCGGCCTTCTGCAGCATCGCCTCCGCCGTGCCGGCCGCCAGATCGGCATATACGCCCATGCTCATGGTGACCTTCAGCTCCGGATGCACCTGGTGCCAGGGGAAGGATTCGATGATGACACGCAGCTTGTCGCATAGCGCGGCAGCCTGCGACAGCTCGGTCTCCGGGAAAGCGATCACGAACTCCTCGCCGCCGTAGCGCGCCACCAGATCGCTCAGGCGCATTTGGCTGCGCAGGATTTCGCCCACCTGGCGCAGCACCGCGTCGCCGGTGGCGTGCGAGAAGTTGTCGTTGATGCGCTTGAAGTGATCGATATCGCCGATCACCACCGCCAGCGGGCGCTTGTGGCGCACCGCATGGCTGAACAGCGACGACGCCTGCTCGTCGAAATGACGTCGGTTGTGCAGCTTGGTCAGCGCATCGCGCACGCTCAGTTCGCGCAACTGCTCGGCCTGCGCCAGGATGGTCTGGTGCGATTCGCTCAGTTCTTCGTGGCTGCGCGCCAGTTTCTCGCTCATGGCGTTGAAGGCCCGGGCCAGTTCGGCCACTTCATCCCGACCCTCTACCGGCACGCGCTGCAGCAGCGAGCCGCCGTGCATGGCGCGCACGGCGCCGGTCAGATGACTGAGCGTGCGGCCCAGGCTGCGGCTCAACAGCAGCCCCAGGAGAATTGCCAGCACCGCCGCGCCGCTGACGCCGAAGCATAGCGCGTCGCGCATGGCGTCCAGGTATTGTTGTTCTTCGCGGCTCGGCGTGAGCACGCCCTCGGGCGAGACATAGGCGGCGATGCGGCCCTGCACCTCGACCGGACGCGCATCCTTGCGCGCCGCTGCCGGCAATGGCTGGCCCTGCTCATAAACGCCCGCGCCCAGCAGGACCCGGTAGTTCCGATCGGCGAGAATGAAGTGGTACGGCGGTTCGCCGCGCCTGCCGTCCCTCGGCCCCGGCCCGTCGTCGCGCGGCGGCGCCTCGCCCGGTGGCGGACGGCGGCCT
>NZ_SPVG01000121.1 GCF_004614165.1 Duganella callida
CCGCGCTGCAGGGCCTGCGGCACCGCGCCACCACCGGCATCGGCCGCCGGCTGCAGCAGAAACGCGACGCCCTGGCCGCGCTGGCCGCCCAACTGGAATTGCTGAATCCGCAGCGCACGCTCGAGCGGGGCTACGCCATCGTCACCGACAGCCACGGCACCGTCCTGCGCGCGCCGGCACAGTTGCAGCCGCGCAGCAAACTGACCGTGCGGCTGGCCGAGGGCAGCGCCGACATCGGCGTGGAATCGGTACAGCCCGTGATAAATTAATCATTTGTCATGAATCTCCGACACCCTGAGCGCCAAGACCGCCCCGGTGGGCGCGCTGTACCTCGACCGGTCGGCGCCGTCACCCGCCGCCGCGCCTGAACATCGGGGTCAGAGCCGACTCTTAAGTGGCGGACAGCATGGCGGACATGCCCACCAGCGTCGGGTATTTGTCGGTGATGACGTAGGTCGGGATGTGCGCCAAATAATCGCTGAAGCGCCCCTTCTGCTCGAAGCGCGCGCGGAAGCCGGAACGCTCGACGAAGTCGCCCATCTTTTGCACCGTGCGGCCGCCCAGGTAGATGCCGCCCTTGGCGCCCAGCGTCAGCGCGACGTTGCCGGCCACGGTGCCCAGCATCTCGCAAAACGCCAGCAGGGTTTCTTCGCAGACCGGGTCGAGCCGGTGCAGGCCGCGCTCCATGATGTCGGCCGTGCTCAGCGCCTGCGCCTCCACCCGCGCGCGCTCGCACAGCGCGCGGTACACCAGCGCCAGCCCGATGCCGGACACCAGCCGCTCGCTTGAGACGTGCTCGTGGTAGCGGCGCGCGTAGCGCAGGATGTCGATTTCGCGCTCGTTCATCGGCGCGAAGGTGGCGTGACCGCCCTCGCTGTCGATGGCGATCCAGCGCTCGCCGGCCGGCACCAGCGCCGACACGCCCAGCCCGGCGTCGGCGCCCACCAGGCCGATGGTGGCGCCGCTGCGCAGCACGCCGCCGCCGATCTGGTGCTTGTGCTCGGGCGCGAGGTAGGGCAAGGCGCTGGCCAAGGCGGTGAAGTCGTTCACCACCACCAGCGATTTCAGGCTGAACTGCGAACACACGGCTTCGATCGAGAACGACCAGTGGTGGTTGGTCATGGTGACCCAGTCGCCGTCGATCGGGTTGGCGATGGCGATGCCGGCAAAGCGCGCCTGGTAGCCGCCCGCCGCCACCGTGGCCGGCTGCGACAGGTAGGCCACCATGGCCGCGCCCAGGGTCGGGTAGGCGGCGCACTCGGCCACCCAGATGGCGTCGATCTGGTTGGGCGCGGTCTCCAGGCCAAAGCTGGCGCTGGCGCCGCCGATGTCGGCCAGGATGCGCGGGCCGTGGGCGAAATGCGAAAAGGAATCGCGCTTCATGTCTGTTCCGATGTCTCTTCTGTTCTGTCTCTGCGTGTCGGGCTGACCGCTTGATTATATGATACGCCGTGTCTTGAAAACGTTTTCAAGCGTCATGGACATTAAATACCGGCGAGGCCAGAAAGTCAATGCGCCGCCCCTCGCCTTTATGGTAATCTTTCGCCGAAAAGGTTTTCATAACAACTACACGATCAGGAAATACTTTGGCAGACACTCCACGACATTCCGGCCCATCGACCCTGATGGATGTTGCACGCGAAGCGGGAGTGTCGCCCAGCACGGTGTCACGCATCCTCAACGGCACCGCCAAGGTGTCGGACGACAAGCGCCAGGCGGTGCTGGCGGCCATCGCGCAGATGAATTTCGCCCCCAACCAGATGGCGCAGGGCCTCAAGAAGGGCCGCTCGATGACCATCGGCATCGTGGTGCAGGATATCTCGTCGCCATTCTTCGACGAGACGCTGCGCGGCGTCGACGATGGCCTGAAGGGCACCGGTTACGCCTCGGTGATCGTCAGCGGCCACTGGAACGCCGAGGAGGAAGCCGACCGCATCCGTCTGCTGCTGGCGCGCAAGGTGGACGGCATCATCCTGCTGTCGGGCCGCATGGCCGACGAGACGGTGCTGAATTTTTCCAGCCAGCGGCCGATCGTCTCCACCGGCCGCGCGCTGCGCACCCGCAGCGCGCTGGGCTTCAAGATGGACAACGAATACGGCGCCTATCTGGCGGTGCGCCACCTGATCGAACTGGGCCACCGCCAGATCGCCTTCATTTCCGGCCCCGCCAACAACATCGACGCCACCGACCGCCTGGCCGGCTACCAGCGCGCGCTGCGCGAAGCCGAGATCGCGCTGGACGAGAATCTGGTGGTCGAGGGCAATTACCACGAATCGAGCGGCATGCTGGCCATGAACCGGCTGTTCGACACGCACCAGCAGTTCACCGCGGTGTTTGCCGCCAACGACCTGAGCGCGTATGGCGCGCGGCTGGCGCTGTACCGCAAGGGCATCCGCGTGCCGGACGATATCTCGCTGGTCGGCTTCGACGACCTGCCCGGCTCGTCCTACACCACGCCGCCGCTGACCACCATCCGCCAGCCGCTGTACGACATCGGCCGCATCGCCACCCAGGCGCTGCTGCGCATCATCAACGGCGAAGCAGCCAGCGGCGAGGTGCCGCCGCTGGAGCTGATCGTGCGCGAGACCACGCGCCGGGTGCGCTGACCGGGGCCGCTATGTCCACACGTCAGCGGGGGACATTCCTGCAGGGACGGGCCATCCGCTTTACAATGATGGACGCTCAGTTAAAATTGACCGGTTGCTACAACCACACCTAACCAAAGGAAGAACAATGGAACATACTCTGCCACCTCTGCCCTATGCCATGGATGCCCTGGCGCCGTCCATCTCGCAGGAAACGCTGGAATACCACTACGGTAAGCACCACCAAACGTATGTCACCAACCTGAACAACCTGATCAAGGGCACCGAGTTCGAAAACCTGTCGCTGGAAGAGATCATCAAGAAATCGTCGGGCGGCATCTTCAACAACTCGGCCCAGGTGTGGAACCACACCTTCTACTGGAACAGCCTGACCCCGAACGGCAAGGGCGCACCGGACGGCGCGCTGGCCGAGGCCATCAACGCCAAGTGGGGCTCGTTCGACAAGTTCAAGGAAGAGTTCACCAAGTCGGCCGTCGGCAACTTCGGTTCGAGCTGGACCTGGCTGGTGAAGAAGGCCGACGGTTCGCTGGACATCGTCAACACTTCCAACGCCGCCACCCCGCTGACCACCGACGCCAAGGCGCTGATCACCTGCGACCTGTGGGAACACGCGTACTACATCGACTACCGCAACGTGCGTCCGAAATACATCGAGACTTTCTTCAAGCTCGCCAACTGGGACTTCGCCGCCGCCAATTTCGCCTGAGCCTGATTGGGCGACAGCACGGCCGCATGCACCGGAAAGCCCGCAATTTGCGGGCTTTTTTGTCTCCGCTTGCGCTGCGCCAAACGGCAGCTCCGTGCTACCATTATTCTTCCGGGATGGAGGACATCATGAAAAAGTTGCCTGCAAAACCGCCCAAAGGACTGGTTTTCGAACGTCAGCCATTACATGCACATGAACTCGATGTCGATCTGCATCGCAAACTCATGCAAACGCCGACCTTCGAAGAAACGACCAGGGAAGACTTCAAACGCATATTAGCTGAGCTCAAAAATGAGCCGGGTAAAATTTGATTTGGAAAGCGATGGCAGGTTCCTGACTTCGGTGAGAGACCTCGGTGCAGGACCCGAGGAACACATTATTTCTGCCCTTGAGGACATGAGTAACAACTTGTCCTGGTCCCAGCTGATCTGTGAATATCATTGGCAGGAAATCCCTGTCGTCCCGACAGATTCATTCCCCGGTGCGAACAAGTACTACAGCTTCATTCTTTATTTTTCTCCTGACGAAATTTACGAAATTGTCGCGCTTAACTATGCGCCGCCGGACGTCGTTTGCGTGCTGGCCCGCAAGACCCGGCTGCGGACGTAGCGTCGCATCCATACGTCGCGATTATAATCAGCAGGCCCCTTCCCAACCTGGAGACTTGCACGATGACCTACCTCGCGTCACCGCACCGCTATGATGAAATGCAGTTCCGCACCTGCGGCCGCAGCGGCCTGAAACTGCCGCTGATGTCGCTGGGCCTGTGGCATAACTTCGGCGACACCAATACCCTCGCCTCGCAGCGCGAGATGCTGCGCACCGCCTTCGATCTGGGCATCACCCACTTCGACCTGGCCAACAACTACGGTCCGCCATACGGCTCGGCCGAGACCAACTTCGGCCACCTGTTCGCGCAGGATTTCAAGCCCTACCGCGATGAGCTGATCATCTCCACCAAGGCCGGCTGGGACATGTGGCCCGGTCCCTACGGCCAGGGCGGCGGCTCGCGCAAGTACGTGCTGGCCAGCCTCGACCAGTCGCTCAAGCGCATGGGACTCGAGTATGTCGACATCTTCTATTCCCACCGTTTCGATCCCGATACCCCGCTGGAGGAAACCATGGGCGCGCTGGCCCACGCGGTGCGGCAGGGCAAGGCCTTGTACGTCGGCGTCTCGTCCTATTCGGCCGAGAAGACCGCCGAAGCGGCGCGCATGCTGAAGGAGTGGAAAGTGCCATGCCTGATCCATCAGCCGTCCTACAATATGCTGAACCGCTGGATCGAAACCGAGGGACTGCTCGATACGCTCGGCAAACAGGGCATAGGCTGCATCACCTTCACCGCGCTGGCGCAGGGCATCCTCAGCGACAAATACCTGAACGGCATTCCGCCGGATGCGCGCGTCAACCGACCGGGCGGCGGCTCGCTGCAGCCATCGCACCTGAGCGAGGACAACCTGCGGCGCGTGCGTGGCCTGAACGAAATCGCCAGGCGGCGCGGCCAGACGCTGGCGCAGATGGCGCTGGCCTGGGTGCTGCGCGACCCGCGCGTCACCTCCACGCTGATAGGCGCCAGCAACGCGCAGCAGATCCGCGAAAACGTCGCCGCGCTGAAGCATCTGGAATTCAGCAAGGAGGAACTGGACGCCATCGACGCGCAGGCGCAGGAGGGTGCCGTCAATCTGTGGGCCGGATCGTCCTCGCACCGCTAGCATATGGACCGCTTCAACGCCATGCGCATCTTCACCCGCATCGTCGAGCTGGAAAGTTTCAGCAAGGCGGCGGAGGATTTGCAGATCCCGGCGGCGACCGCCACCTACACCATCAAGCAGCTGGAAGCGCGGCTGGGCGTGCGTCTGCTGCAGCGGACCACGCGCCACGTCAGCACCACGCTCGATGGCCAGGCGTACTACCAGCGCTGCGTGCGCATCTTGGCCGATGTGGAGGAAACCGAGGCCGGCTTTGGCAACAGCGGCGTGGCGCCGCGCGGCAAGCTGCGGGTCGATTTGCAAGGCACGCTGGCGCTGCATTACGTGCTGCCGCGCCTGCAGGAATTCTTTGGCCGCTATCCGGACATCGAACTGGAAATCGGCATGGGCGACCGCTACGTCGATCTGGTGCGCGACGGCGTCGATTGCGTGCTGCGCGTGGGCGAGCTGCGCGACTCCAGCATGGTGGGCCGGCGCTTGGCGACCTTGCAGCAGGTGACCTGCGGCAGCGCCGCCTATTTCGAACGCCACGGCGTCCCGCTGACGCTGGACGATCTGCACAAGCAGGGCCACCGCGCCGTCAACTTCTTCTCGTCCAGCACCGGCAAGCTGTTCCCGTTCGATTTCATCGTCGACGGCAAGGAGCGCAGTATCGCGCTGCCCGGCGCGGTCTCGGTCAGCAACGCCGATGCCTACAAGGCGTGCTGCGCCCACGGCCTGGGGCTGATCCAGGTGCCGCGTTACCACATCGACGGATTGCTCGCACGCGGCGCGCTGCGCGAGGTGCTGGGCGACTGGCGCCCGCGGCCGATGACGGTGTCCGTGGTCTACCCGCACCAGCGCCAGCTGTCGCCGCGGGTGCGGGTGTTCGTCGACTGGCTCAGCGACGTGATGTCGGCGGCTAGTTAGTCCGCGACCAGTCGCGCCGCTCCATGCGCTGGGTGCGCTCCTGCGGCGGCACCTCGCGCTGCTCGGTCTCGTCGCCCGTCTCCGCCGGCACCGCGTCGTGGAATTCGCCATCCACCACCGGGATGGTTTCGACGTGGTCGAAGCCGATCTCGGTCATCCCTTCCACACTGTCGCGGCCGACGCCGGGCCGCTCCCCCGTGCCGGACGCATCGGTATCGCTGTCGAGCTCATTGTCCGGCTCGCCGGTGACGTCGCTGCCGCTGTCCGAATTGTCGCTCGGCCCCAGGGCGCGCGTGCCGTGGCCGCGCCCCAGCGAGCGGTCGTTACCGGCCGGGATGTTGTCGGGGTCCAGAGTACTGTCTGCCATGATGCCCTCCTTGTCGAAAGCATAATTTCACCATCATGCCGACAGCACGTCGGTGCGCGGACGCGCTTAAGGCTATCGTTCTCATAGGAATTTTTTACTTTACAAATGTAATATTCATCTCTATAGTTACTCCATTGTTTAAGGAGGACACCATGAGCACCACCGCCAAACACCTGCTGAGCGCGCTGGCCACCGCCGCGTTCGCCATTGCCGCCACCGCCACCACCGTGACCAACGCCTTTGCGCAGACCGACGCCAGCGCCGCCGCCCCTGGCGCGGCTGCCCGCAAAGCCGTCGCCGACGGCGCCCTGGCCGCCGCCGCCAAGGCCGATCAGCCTACCGGCCTGACCCGCGCCCAGGTGCAGGCGGAATTCCTGGAAGCCCGCAAGAACGGCACCCTGCCGGAAACCGAGGCCGACTTCGACGTCGCCCAGACCCGCAAGCACGTGGTCAAGAAGTAAGCCGCCGCTGCCCATGACTTTGCGTTGCCGCTCCCGCCGTTTCGTCCTTCCCGCGCTGGCCTGCGCCGGGATCTGCGCGATCGCGGCCGGCTGCGCCGACATGGGCAAGATCCAGCCGCAAGCCGGGCAACTTCAACCAGCAAAGCTCAACATGGGCCACGCCATCTCCTCCGCCAGCGCCGACGTCGCCTGGCCTGATGAACGCTGGTGGGAAGCGCTGCACGACCAGCAGTTGAACCGTCTGATCGACACCGGCCTGAACGACAGCCCGACACTGGGCATCGCCGAGGCCCGCGTGCGCCAGGCAGCGGCGCTGGCCGGCGTCGCCCGGGCGGCAACCCAGCCGCGTGCGGACGCCGCCGCCAGCAGCAGCCGCCAGCTGTATGCGGCGCACAGTACGATCCCCGCACCGCTCGCCGGGAACTACGCGTGGACGAACAACGCCACGCTATCCGGTTCCTACGATCTGGATCTGTGGGGTCGCAATCGCGATGCGCTGGCCGCCGCGCTGGACGAGGTCCGGCTGGCGGCCGCCGAAGCGCAGATGGCGCGCCTGACGCTGGCCACTTCCATCGTCCGCGGCTACATCCAGCTGTCGCTGGAGTACGCGCTGCGGGACAGCGTGACGGAAAACCTGGCGCAGCGCCAGCGCATCCTGGACATCACGCGCCGCCGCAAGGCGGCCGGCATGGCGACCGATCTGGAAGTCGCCAACATCGAAACAACGCTGCCGGCGGCACGCCGCGAGCAGGAGCAGATCGGCGAAGCCATCGCTCTGCTGCGCAACCAGCTGGCGGCCCTGATCGGCAAGGGACCGGGCGACGGCGATGCGATCGCCCGGCCAATGCTGACCCTCGCGCCGGGCAGCGGCGACCTGGTGCCCGCCCAGCTGCCGGCGGAACTGCTGGGACGCCGCCCCGATATCGTGGCGCAGCGCTGGCGCGTGGAGGCGGCCGGTGCGCGCATCGACGTCGCCAAAAAGGACTTCTACCCGAATGTCAACCTGGCCGCTTTCGTCGGCTTGCAGTCGCTGGGCTTCGGCCACTTCCTGGAGAGCAGCTCGCAGACGCGCGGCGTGACGCCGGCCATCAGCCTGCCGATCTTCGACGGCGGCCGCCTGCGCAGCCAGTTGGGCAGCCAGACCGCCGCCTACGACGGCGCGGTGGAGCAGTACAACGCCACGGTGATCCAGGCCATGTCGGACGTCGCCAGCGCGCTGGTGAGGATCGATTCGGTGCGGCAGCAGGATCAACTGGCGCAGCGCGCGCTGGCCTCGGCCCGACGCCAGCAGCAACTGGCGGAACAGGCTTACAAGTCGGGCATGACCGATGCGCTGAACGTGATCAACGCGCAGCTGACCCTATTGAACGAACAGCAGCAGATGGCGCAAGTGGCGAGCAAACAACTGGATAACTTCGCCTTGTTGATGTCCGCGCTGGGGGGAGGCACAAAACTGGATTTGGAGTAATCTATAAATAGTACAATCCTAATCCATTTAAAAATATATAGAGGAGAGGCAATGAGTAGTTTTGAAGCGACTAAAAAGCGCCTAAAAAACATCCATGGCCGCATACCGGAGTTCCCGGAAGACCGCATGCGACTGGTGCGCATGACGTACCACATCCAGAAACGGATGAAGGATTTGACCAATGCCGCCCTGCGGCCCTATGAGCTGGTGGATGCCAGCTACATGGTGCTGGCGGTGCTGTACGGCTCGGACAACGAAACGTCGACCGCGTCCACGCTGGGCGAGGCCTGCATGGAGAAACCGGCCAACCTGACGCGGGTGTGCAACGACCTGGAAGAACAGGGTCTGATCACGCGCGGCAACCGCCCGGGCGACCGTCGCTGCGTGATGATCTCGCTGACCGACGCCGGCCGCGCACTGGCGGAGAAAGTGCTGCCGGAAGTATGGAAGCACACCACGCGCGCCTATGACGGCTACAGCGCGGAAGAAGTAAAACTGCTGGAATCGCTGCTGAAACGGCAGCTGGACAATTTAGAAGCCACTACATAAACCCGACCACATGAATGCTCCTCCCGCCGCTTCTCCTTCCCCGGACCACAGCGCGGCGCGGGGAGCCGTCAAGTGGATCGCCGCGCAGACGCTGGACTGGGCGCGCAGCGACGGCGAGCGCTGGATCTTCGTCGCCAAGGCCATGCTGGCCGCCTTCTCCGCCCTGTGGCTGTCGTTCCGCCTCGGCCTGGACGCGCCCTATACCGCGCTGGCCACCACCATCATCCTGGCCATGCCCAGCAGCGGCATGGTGCTGGAAAAAGCCTTTTACCGTTTTCTGGGCACGCTGGTCGGCTGCTCGGCCGCGCTGGTGCTGATGGCGCTGTTCCCGCAGCAGCCGCCGCTGCTGATCGCCGGCATGGCGCTGTGGGTGGCGCTGTGCACGGGCGGCGCCGCCATGTACCGCAACCAGCAGTCGTACAGCTTCGTCCTGGCCGGCTACACGGCGGTGATGATCGCCGTGCCATCCATCGACGCGCCGGCCAACGTGTTCACCCTGGCCGTGACGCGCGTGACGGAGGTCAGCCTTGGCATCATCTGTTCGGCGGTGGTGCACGATGTGATCTTCCCGCGCCGCCATTCGCGCGCGGTGATGCGCACCGTGCAGGCGCGTTATGTCGGCTTCATCGACTTTTGCCGCCAGGTGCTGGAACACGGCATCACGCCAGCGGACGCGGAACTGCATCACCTGCGTTTCGCCGCCGATATCGCGGCACTGGAGTCGGGCCGCGCCGCCGCTTTTTTCGAAGCCGGCCATTCGCGCTCGCACACCCGCCAGCTGCACGCGTTCAACGCCGCCTTCATGACGGCGCTGACCACCTTCTACACCCTGCACCGCCTGAGCTACCGCCTGCGCATGGCCGGCGCGAGTCCGGTGCTGGAGCTGGTGGAACCGATGGTGGCGCACCTGGCGCAGTCGCTGCGAGAAGACCTGACGCCGGCGCGTCTGGCGCGCATGCGCGGGGAGCTGGCGGCCGACATCGCCGCCGCGCGCGCCCGCCTCGCC
>NZ_SPVG01000220.1 GCF_004614165.1 Duganella callida
TGCCGGCCTGGCTCGATGCCGGGCCGGGCGCCGATCCGCTCAAGGCCGGCGCCGCGCTGGCGCCGTATCAGGGCGAGCTGCGCGAACTCGGCCTGGACAATCTGTTGATGCACGGCAGCGAACGCTTGCCGGGCGGCGCCACCTTCTTTGCGCTGTTCGGCATGCCGCACCGGCCGCGGCCGCGCCACGCGTATTTCCTCGAGCTGCTGCTGCCGTATCTGCACCTGAGCTTGCAGCGCATCAACCGCCAACAGGCGCAGGCGCGCGCCGGCGCGCTGGCGCGGCCGGTCAGCGCGCGCGAGGCGGAAATCCTGCACTGGGTGCGCGAGGGCAAGAGCAATGACGAGATCGGCCTGATCCTCGGCATCAGCGGCCTGACCGTCAAGAACCACCTGCAACGGGTGTACCGCTTGCTGGGCGTGTCCAACCGCGCGCAAGCCATCACGCGCGGCATGGTGCTGCAATTGTTCGACCGGCCGCCGCAACCGCTGGCGCGCGCGGCCTGAAAAAAAACGCCGCACCTCGCGGTGCGGCGTCGCAGACCCGGCCCGAGGGCGCGCTTACTTGCTGCTGGTGAACAGGCGCGTCGCCTTGGCCGTGCCTTTGGCCAAGGGGATCGGGCTGTTGGTTTCCACCAGCACGGCGGTGGCGCCGACCGGGTTGCCGGTCGGATCTTTCAGCTGCACGCCGCCGAGGTAGCGGTTGCCGCTGGCCAGGCCGGACCAGGTGGTGGCCACGGTGGCGCTGCCGCCGGCATACACCTGGCTGGGCAGCAGCACTTTCAGGTTGCCGCCGGTATCGGCCGTGCTGACCACCGCCGACGACAGCTTGAAGGTGGTCGAGACGCCGTTGGCGGGCGCGTAGCCGAGCACGCACACCTTGTAGCTGCCGGCCGGCGGCGCGGTCAGCAGGATCGCTTCGTTGGAGCCGTCCGAGGCCGAGTAGTCGACCAGCTGACCGTTGCCGGTCAGCAGCAGCATGTCGATGTCCTCATGGCCCGGCGCGCCGGTGTCGGCGTCGAACAGTTCAAACGAGGCGGCCACGGTGCTGGCCGGGA
Source organism: Duganella callida (assembly GCF_004614165.1). Lineage (GTDB taxonomy): Bacteria > Pseudomonadota > Gammaproteobacteria > Burkholderiales > Burkholderiaceae_D > Rugamonas > Rugamonas callida. Next base: position 1,058 of record NZ_SPVG01000220.1, read on the forward strand.
AGGTGAACGGCACCAGCGTGGTGCCGGTGGCGCCGCTGTTGCAGGCGGCCTGCATGTCGGCAATGCTGCCGACGCTGGTGGTCAGGCGCGCCACGCTCAGCGCGCCGCTCTTGGTGATTGCCTTCAGGCCGGCGGTACTGGCGCTCATGCGGCCGGCGAAGCCGGTGGTCACGCTGAACATGACGTTGCCGCTCGGCTTGATGCTGGCGACGACGACCGGCGCCACCAGCGGCTTGCCGCTGCGCGCGGTCAGCGGGATGCGCACCACGTGCTTGCTGCTGCTCAGGGTCACGTCGCCGTACTGCCATACGTTGTCCGGCGCGCTGCCGCGTGTCAGCGTGACGCTGAAGCTCTTGGTCTCGCCCGGTCCCACGGCCAGCGTGGCGGGCGAGGCGCTGACGGTGTAGCCGCTCAGGGTCGGCGCGATCGCATAGCTCTCGGCCTCGCCGCTGACGTTGGTCACGCTGCGGCTGACGGTGATGCTGCCCAGCACGTTGTTGAGCGTGATCGATGGCAGGTTCAACGCATAACCGGCCATGGTGCCGGCACTGCATTCGCTGCTGTAGCCGGCGCCGCACAGGTATTTCTTGTAGTCGTTCGGGCCGAGGTCGAACACCAGGCCCGGATCGTCGGCGCCGCCGGCATTGTAGGCCTTGCCGTCGGCGCGATGGATCACGCTGCCGGTCGGGTTGATGTGGCCGGCGCCCTGGGCGAACGGCAGGATGCCGCGCTGGTCGCCGCTGGCGGTGTCCGGATAGGTCGGGGTGGCCGAGGTCATCAGTGCCGACTTGATCGCCGCCGGTGACCAGTCGGGGTGGCGCTGGTGCAGCAGCGCGGCCACGCCGGCCACGTGCGGCGAGGCCATCGAGGTGCCCTGGTACAGGTTCCAGGCCGGGTCCGGCCGCAGGGTGCCGTTGATGACGTTGGCCTTTTGGGCGGCCGTCAGCTCGGGCGTGACGCCGGCCAGGATGTCGACGCCGGGGGCGGTCACGTCCGGCTTCAGCACGTTGCCGTCGAAGCTGTTCGGGCCGCGCGACGAGAAGCTGGCCATGACCGGCGCCGGCGTGCTGCCGACCGCGTTGACGAAGTGGCTCAGGCCGGCGGTGCCGGTCTTGCTGGCGGCATAGGCCTTGATCAGCGCGCCATCGGCGGCGCTCACGTGCACCGTCGGCACCGAGTGGATTTCCGCCACCAGGCCGCCGCCGTTGTCGACCATCACCATGCCGACGCCGCCGGCCTCGGCCACCGCGCGGCTCTTGTCGATACGGTCGTTGGTGCCGCGCACGCAGGTGACGATCTTGCCGCTGACCTTGGCCGGGTCGAGCACCGCCACGCCGCCGTTCCAGCCCTTGCTGTAGCACAGCTGCACCGCGCCCGGCGCGGCGCCGGCCACCGCCGCGTCTTCGGAGCGGATGATCGGGGTGTTGTCCGGCAGCGGGTTGATGTTGAGCGAGGCGCCGCTGTAGGTGACGCCGCTGCCGAGCTTGACGTCGGCCTTGAGGAAGCGGTTGTGGGTCGAGGCGCCGACCGTGGTCAGCCACGGGCTCAGGTGGCCGGCCGACGGCGCCGGGCCATCGTTGCCGGCCGAGGCGGCCACGAACAGGCCGGCGTTGCTGGCGTGCAGGAACGCTTGTTCGACCACGTCGTTGAGCACGGTGCCGCCGCCGATCGAGTAGTTCAGCACGTTGGCGCCGTCGAGGATGGCGCGCTCGATGGCGGCGGCGCTGTCCGAGCCCCAGCAGCGGTTCAGCGCGCCGGTCGGGTCGCTGGCGTCGTTGTACGACCAGCACACCTTGTACATGGCGATGCGCGCGCGTGGCGCCATGCCGGACACATTGCCCATCGGGATGCCGCTCAGCTGCGCCGGCACGTTGTTGTTGCCGCCGGCGGTACTGGAGGTGTGGGTGCCGTGGCCGCCATGGCCGAGGGTGCCGCCGATCGAGTCGCGCGGCGAGGTGAAGTCGGTCCAGTGCTGGACCAGGCCCTGGGCCTTGAAGCCGGTGTTGAAGTAGCGTGCGCCGATCAGCTTGTTGTTGCAGTCGGCCACGGTGAAGCCTTCGCCGGTCTGGCAGGTGCCGTTCCAGTTCTGCGGTGCGCTGTAGGCCAGCGTGGCGTTCGGATCGAAGGTCGGCACGCCGTTGGCGTCGACGCGGTCGGCATAGGACGGGTTTTCCGGCCAGATGCCGCCATCGATGATGCCGATCACCACGTTTTCACCGGCCTTGTCCTTGCCGCCCATCTGCGCCCACAGGCCATTGGGGCCGTCCAGACCGAGGAAGGTCGGGGTGTAGTTGGTGGTCGGCGCGCGCGGGGTGTCGGCGGTGATCGAGGCCACGCCGCTGTTGGCTTGCAGGGTGCGCACCTCGTCATCGGTCAGCATGGCGGCAAAGCCGTTCAGCGCGATCTGGTAGTCGTACAGGATGGGCGCGGACGGCACCGCGGCCTTGACCGTGGCCTGTTTGTGCACCAGGTAGTCGGTGTACAGGTTGACGGCGCTGGTGTCGAGCACGATGCGCTGGCCGGCCGGCGGCTGGGTGGCGGCCAGGCCGCTGACGCCGCCGGTGTACGAGGCCACCGGCTTGTCGGTCAGTTGCACGATGTACGGGCGGCGCACGTCGTCGGCGTGGGCGATTTGCAGCAGGCTGCCCAGCAACAGGGTGACGGCGGCGGAAATCGGATGGAGTTTCATATTGTCGTCTCCTGTTTCAAGCTTGGCGGCGGCGGGTGATGGCGCCCACAGCTAGCAGGCCGGCGCCGAGCATCAGCCAGGTCGATGGCTCCGGCACGGCCGCGGTGGTGGCGATATTGTCGAGCGCGAACTGGCCGCGGTTGCTGTTGAATACAGTGCAGCTCGAGGCTGCCGGGGTATCGCAGGCAAAGGCGAAGGCAATAAACTCGACAAAGTCGGTGTTGGCGAAGGCGCCTGTGGTGACCTGGTGGGCGAAAGCAAAGCCGTCGGCGCCGGGGCCAGCCAGGACAAAGTCCTGGCTAAGCGAATTGCCCAGCGCCGTGAAGCCCTGGATGCGCAGCACGCCGGCGCGACCGGCGGGGAAAGTGCCGGTGTCGTAGTTGCCGATAAAGCTGGCATCGAAGGACTGGATGCGGAAACTGCTGCCGCTGGTGTGGAAGATGTCGATCACGCCATCGTTCAGCGAGGCCAGGTATTTGCTGGAATTCGAGGCGCTGGTCGGGCAGGCCAAGTTCCAGCAGGCGCCGGCCACATCGCTGCCGTCCACCACCGAAGCCACCAGGTCGCCGGCCTCGCCCTTCGGGGCGTTGGTAAAGGCGCCGACATAGAAGCCATTGGAAACGAACACGTCACTCAGGGTCGGCCCGCCGACCGGGTCGTAGCTGCCGATCGGCCCCAGCGGGGCGGACTCGAAATCGATCACCGCGCCGGCGTAGGCAGACGGCGCCCCCGCCAGTGCCAGGACTCCCAGCGCGGCGTAAGCGAGGTGCTTGAAAGGGGTAAGGCTCAATGCTCGATACCGCTCAACACAGTGTGTCATTTGAATACCCTTTGGATTGAGTGCTTGTTCAAGTCCGCCGGCGCCCGGCGGGCTGCGTGTTTTCCGATGGCTCGGTATCAAAAAGTCTAGCAATAACGACACTGTGATGGTAAAAATTTTAACGTTGATTGTTTAAATTGAATCAACTTTCATCGTATTAAATTTGGTTTCCGCTACGTCGGCTTGCCAATTGCGGGTGTACGCAAAACACAACGGCCGTTGTAATTTATGAACAAGCGACATGAAACCCGCTAAAGTGTTGAGCAATCTTAATTGCAAGTTACATAATTGGGCGGATATCGCGCGCCGAGGTGAAGAAAAGATTGTCTGCTATGCAAACCGCATGGTAGCCTCTGACTTCGTGCCGGCAAGTTGGAAACGCAAAGGAGTTTTTGGAATGGAAGTTGCAAAGCGTCACGGCGCTCACAAGGCGGCCGGCTTTACTCTGTTGGAATTGTTGGTAGTGATCGTGATCATCGGCCTGCTGGCGGCCTATGTCGGTCCGAAGTATTTCTCACAGCTGGGCAAATCGGAAGTGACGATCGCCAAGGCGCAGATCGAAGCGTTTGAAAAGTCGCTGGACACTTTCCGCCTCGATGTCGGCCGCTATCCGACCACCGACGAAGGCCTGAATGCGCTGGTGACGGCGCCACCCACCGCAGGCGCCAAATGGAACGGTCCGTACCTGAAGAAGGGCATTCCGCCCGATCCATGGGGCCACCCGTACCAGTACAAGGCGCCGGGCAGCAAGGCCGAGTTCGAGATCACCTCGCTGGGCCGCGACGGCCAGCCGGGCGGCAGCGGCGAAGACGCCGACATCAGCTCGCAATAACCCATAGCCGCCCACGAAAGCGTTCATGCAGTTCGACGTACGCACCTTGTCGGCCGATATGGTCATCTCCCATCTGGTGATCGATGGCCGCGATGAGGCCGACGCGCGCCGCCAGGTCGAGGCGCGCGGCCTCTTTGTCAGCGCCATCGCGCCGGTGCGCGGCGTGCGCAAGAAACGGCGCGGCAAGGGGCTGTCGCTGGTGCTGTTCAGCCAGGAACTGCTGGCGCTGCTCACCGCCGGTCTCGGCATCGTCGAAGGCCTGGAAGCGCTGCTGGAAAAGGAAGCCAGCCCGGCCACCCGGACCGTGCTGGAGCGGCTGCTGGCCGGCCTGCGCGAGGGGCAGCGCTTTTCCGCCGTGCTGGCCGAGCAGCCGGACCTGTTCCCGCCGCTGTACGTCGGCATCGTCAAGGCCGCCGAGGGCACCTCCGACCTGCCGCGCTCGCTGGCGCGCTACATCGATTACCAGCAGCGCATCGACGTGGTGCGCGCCAAGCTGGTGTCGGCCGCGATCTATCCCTGCATCCTGCTGCTGGTCGGCGGCGGCGTCAGCATGTTCCTGATCGGTTACGTGGTGCCGCGCTTTGCCGAGGTCTACCAGGGCGCCGGCCGCAACCTGCCGTGGCTGTCGCAGCAGATGCTGAACTGGGGCCAGTTCGCCAGCCAGCACACGCTGGCCATGCTGGCCGGCGTGGCCGTGGCGCTGGGCGCGCTGGCGCTGGGCGTGCGCCACCTGCTGGCCAACGGCGGCATCGGCCGGCTGCTGGGCAAGCTGCCCGGCATCGGCGAGCGCGTGCGCATTTACGAGCTGTCGCGCCTGTATCTGACGCTGGGCATGCTGAGCGAGGGCGGCATCACCATCGTGCACGCGATCGAGACCGTGCAGGGCATGGTCTCGGCCGGCATGCGCCAGAATTTGCAGGCCGCGCGCGCCGACATCGAATCGGGGCTGCCGCTGTCGTCGTCGTTCGAGGCGGCGCACCTGACCACGCCGATCTCGCTGCGCATGCTGCGCGTGGGCGAGCGCACCGGCGACATGGGACCGATGCTGACCCAGTCGGCGGCCTTTTACGACGGCGAAATCAGCCGCTGGATAGAACGCTTCACGCGCACTTTCGAACCGCTGCTGATGGCGGCCATCGGCCTGGTGGTCGGCGCCATCGTGGTGCTGTTGTATATGCCGATCTTCGATCTGGCGGGAGACATGTCATGACGGCCGTGCAGGCGATCGATACCGCGGTGGTGGCGCGCGCGCGCCACCTGCGCCAACAATCCAAGCGCACCCTGGTCGAGGAGCTGGAGGCGCTGACCGGCAGCGAGCCGCGCCTGCTGGTGCGCGCGCTGGCGCAGCCGTTCGGCATGACGGTGCTGGAGACGGTGGACATGCTGTCCTACGAGCCGGCCTGGGATCTGCTGCCGCTGTCGCAGGCGATGGCGCGCGCCTGCGTGCTGTTGCGCGCGGCCGACGGCGCCGAAACGACGGTGATCGGCGTGATCGCCGATCCGTTCGACCTCGATCTGCAGACCTGGCTGGGCACGCAGGCGCGCGCCACGCCGGCGGCGCCGCTGCTCACGCGGCTGGCGCTGCAGGCCGACATCCAGGCGTATCTGTCCAAGCAGGAGGAATCGGCGCGCGCCACCGACTCGCTGCTGCCCGGCGCCAGCGAGGGCCGGCGCGACGGCAAGACGGCGGCGGTGCTGTCGTTCGCCTCGGTGTCGGAAGCGGCCAGTCCGGCCGTGCGGCTGGTGAACTCCACGCTGTACGACGCGCTCAAGGCCGGCGCCTCCGACATCCACCTGGAAAGCACGGCCGGCGGGCTGGCGGTCAAGTACCGCGTCGACGGCGTGCTCGATCATGCCACCGCCGTCAACGGCATCGACGTGGCCGAGCAGATCATCTCGCGCATCAAGGTGTTGGGCGAGCTCGATATCGCCGAGCGCCGCATCCCGCAGGACGGCAGCTTCCGCGTCGAGTCGAACGGCCGCGAGATCGATTTGCGCGTCTCCATCATGCCCAGCATCCACGGCGAGGATGCGGTGATCCGTATCCTCGACAAGCGCGCCATGATCGAAGCCTACGGCTCGCTGACGCTGGAGGCGCTGGGCTTCGACGCGCCGTCGCTGGCCACCCTGCGCACGCTGGCGCAGGAAGCCTACGGCATGCTGCTGGTGACCGGTCCCACCGGCTCGGGCAAGACCACCACGCTGTACGCGGCGCTGACCGAGATCCACAATGGCCGCGAAAAAATCATCACCATCGAAGATCCGGTCGAATACCAGCTGCCCGGCATCCTGCAGATTCCGGTCAACGAGAAGAAGGGGCTGACCTTCGCCAAGGGCCTGCGCTCGATCCTGCGCCACGACCCGGACAAGATCATGGTCGGCGAGATCCGCGACCGCGAGACGGCGGAAATCGCCGTGCAGTCGGCGCTGACCGGCCACCTGGTGCTGACCACCGTCCACGCCAACAACGTGTTCGACGTGTTCGGCCGCTTCACCCACATGGGCATCGACCCGTATGCCTTCGTCTCGGCGCTGAACGGCATCTGGGCGCAGCGCCTGATCCGCATCAACTGCCCGCACTGCGCCGCCGAATACACGCCCGACGAGATGGAACTGGCCAGCGTCGGCCTGACGCGCGCCGACGCGCAGGACTACCGCTTCATGGCCGGCAAGGGCTGCGGCGACTGCCGTGGCACCGGTTACAAGGGCCGCCGCTCGATCGCCGAAATCCTGACGCTGAACGACGAGATCCGCGAACTGATCGTCGACAAGCGGCCGATCCGCCAGATCAAGCAGGCCGCCTATGAGAACGGCACGCGCAGCCTGCGCCAGGCGGCGCTGGAACTGGTGCGGCGCGGCGGCACCACCATCACTGAAATCAAACGGGTGACCCTGCATGCTTAAAGCCTTCGGACTATCGCTGCGCATCGATGTGGCGCCGCACGCGGTGAGCGTGCTGCGCGTCAGCCGCTGGCGCGCCGACGCCGTGACGCTGCTGGCGCGGCAAAGCATCGCGCCGTCCGGCGAGCATCCGTTCGACGCCATCGGCAACGCCCTGCGCGCCGTGCTGGGCGAGCTGGAGGTCGGCGGCTGGGCGGCGCAGTTCACCCTGTCGGACGAACTGACGCGCATGTGGCGCGTGACGCCGCCGCCCGGCGCCGCGCGCATGGCCGATCTGGAAGGCGCGGCCGGCTTGCGCTTCCAGTCGCTGTATGGCGAGCCGCCGTCGGCGTGGCGGGTGGCGGCCGACTGGGATGCGGCGCAGCCGTTCTTCGCCGCCGCCGTGCCGCAGCGCCTGCTGGACGTGCTGCAGGCGGTGGCGCAGGACTGCCGCCTGGCCATCGTCGGCATCGCGCCGCGCATCGTCAGCGCCTGGAACCGCTGCCGCCGCGGCGTCAAGGCCGGCGCCTGGTTCGGGCTGGTGCACGAGCAGCTGCTGACGCTGGCCGCCACCGACACCGACGGCAAACGCATCCGCGCGATCCGCCCGTTGCCGATTCCGCCGGACGCCGATCAGGCCTGGCTGACGCGGACGCTGCAGCGTGAAGCGCTGCTGCTGGACATGGCGCCGCCGGCGCTGCTGCAGTTGCACGGCGCGGCGCCGGCGGGGTGGATCCAGCCGCTCGCCAGCGCGTCGCACATTGCTTGCCAGCCGCTGGCCGGGAGCGCGGTATGAAATCCATGCACATCGATTTTGCGCCGCCCGGCGTGCGCCGCAGCCTGTTCCACCTGCACCCGGCCGCGCTGGCGCTGGCCGGCGCCGGGCTGCTGCTGTGCGTGGGCGCGGCGGTCGCCGGCTGGCAGCTGGCGGAACAGCGCGAGGACCGGGCGCGTCAGCTGAAGCATCTGCAGGACCGCGTGGCGGCGATGTCGTCGGCACGGCCGGTGCAGGTGGCCAAGGTGGCGATTCCCGAGGCGCAGGCGCGCTTCGTCAACGGCGCCATCATGCAGCTCAACCTGCCGTGGCGCGAGCTGCAGGACGCGGTGCTGGCGGCGACGCCGCGCAGCGTGGCGCTGGTGGCACTGGAGCCCGATGCGCGCAAGCGCATCCTGAAGATCACCGCCGAAACCAAGGGCAGCGACGACATGGTCGATTACGTCGCCGCGCTGAAGGAGCAGGACAGCTTCAGCGGCGTGATCATCACCCGCCACGAGATCAACGACCAGGATCCCAACCGTCCATTGCGGTTCCAGCTGGAGGCGACATGGCAGGCGCGGTGAACACCAATGTGAACCTGGGTCCGCTGCTGCTGCGCGCGCGCATCGCCGTGCTGCGCCTGGGCGCGCCGCTGTGCCTGACGGCGGCGCTGTGCGCGGCCGGCGCGTTGGCGTGGGC
>NZ_SPVG01000232.1 GCF_004614165.1 Duganella callida
GCAGCGGCGTCACCGGCGCCGACGTCCGCTTCGCGCCGGCCTGCACCGGCCGCGCCTGTGCAAGCGGCGGCGACGTCCAGCAGATCGCGCTGACGCTGCGAGCCGGCGTGCGCAACGTGCAGCTGGACCTGCTGCCGCTGGACCTGAACACGCCGGAGGACCAGAAATACCGCCATCTGCGCGTCGCCGGCGGCCGCCTGATCTGGCAGCCGCTGGCGTCGGCCGACGGCGCCAACGGCCGCAGCCCCGCGCCGTCGCCGGTGCAGCTGGAAGACCGCAACGGCACCACGCTCTGGGAAGACGGCGCGCCGGCCGAGGCGGCGGCCGAAGCCGGACTGGCGCCGCTGCTCGGCCTCAACCCCGAACACAGCAGCGGCATCGCCGGCATGCTGGCGCGTCTGCCGGCCGCCGATGGCCCGGTACGGGCCCGCCTCACGCTGGACCTGCCGCTGCAGGCATTGAGCCAGCGTGTGCTCGACTGCGTGGGCCTGCATCGTGGTCGCTGGGAGGACGGCAAGTGCGTCGGCGCCCAGGCCGCGCCGGACGGCCGTCATGCCGGCCTGGTCATCCTCGACAGCGAAACAGGCGACATCCTTGCCGCCGCCGGAGCCGGGACCGGGGCGGCGAACAGCGTCAATTGGACCGAGGTGCGCGATTTCGACCGCACCAGTCCCGCGCGCAGCCCGCTGCGCCTGCCCGCATGGCAGCATGACGGCGGCGCGCACCAGAGCCCCGGCTCGACCTTCAAGGTGATCAGCGCGCTGGGACTGGAACTGGCGGCGCAAAACGATGCCCAGCTCGACGCGCTGCTGGGCGGCATGCCGCTGGCGGCGATCAACCGCCTGGCGCAGCAGCACGGCTATGGTTTTCAGACCGACGCCGCCAGCTATCCGCTCAATCCGCGCCTGGCCCACATCACCAACTACCGCGAACAAAGCCTGGACCGGCGCGCACAGGAGGGGCGTCTCGGTCTGGCGCAGGCGCTGACCTACAGCTTAAACACTTGGTTCGCCTGGTCCGGCGAAATGAGCGACCGCAGCCTGTTCGGCCGTCCGGACGGCGGCGCCCCCGACCTGCAGGCGCTGGATGCCGGCGCGCTGGACGCGGTGCGTCCCATCGTCGCCGCCGCCCATAGGCTCGGATTCGATCAGGCGCTGCGTCTGGACGGCGGCCTGCTGCCGGCGGATTTCGGCTGGCGCAGCTGGGATGCACTGCAGGCCACGCCGGCGCACATGGACCCGATCCATACCCGCCACGAACTGCGCCAGATGTCGATCGGCCTGCGCATGCAGGCCACGCCGCTGCAGATGGCGCTGGCCTCGGCCGCCGTCGGCCAGGGCAGGGTGGTGACGCCGCGCCTGTTGCTCACGCTCGACCGCGCCGCCAGCGCCGTGCCGCCGTCGGCGCCGCTGAACATTCGTCTCGACCGCATCAAGACTGGCATGAAAGGCGTGGTCGATGTCGGCACCGGCGCCGGCGCCTTCCGCGGCGCGGCGCTGAGCGGCGTGCGTGCCGGCCTGTATGGCAAGACCGGCACCGCGCCGAGCGGCGACGACACGGCCACGGTCTGGTTCACCGGCTGGCTGGAGCCGGGCAGCCTGCCGGGCCAGACGCACCGGCTGGCGATGGCGGCCTTCGCCAGCCATTCCGACGCCACCGGCGGCGAACACGCGGCGCCCATCATTGCTGCCATTTTGTCCACTTTGGTTGCGCAGAACCCGGAACAGAAGGGGAAATAGGCTGATAAACGGCATAATAAAAACGCTGCCGTTGTGGCATCCTTGCGGAGCGTCCACGATGGCGCGTTTGATTGCCTTATCCAACCACCGACAGGAATTTATGCGCTTGCCAGGAACCCGGTATCAGGAGCATGGCTGGGAACAGGTACGCAAGTTGTTGGGAGCCTGCTCCCTGCAGGCGTTCCGCCAGCTTGAGATGCTCCACCTGCTGGACCCCGCCCGACACGGGGCGATGCTGGACGCCTATACCGACGCGGCGGCGGCGGCGCTGCATGCCAGCGCCCGTACCGCGCGCGGCCAGGCGGAAGGCAACAGCTACGGCGAAAGCGTCTACGAGTTGTCACTCAGCTTATTGTATGAGCTGCAGGCGCAGCCGGCGTTCTGGTCGGCCTTTGCCGCCGCCATGGCGGCCGAGCATGCGCGCAACGGCGAATTCTGGCGCGATGCGGCGGCCGAGGGCGTCGTGCGCAAAAAGGTCAACGACATGTACGCCACCTTGCGCGACAAGGTCGACGCCGACAACTACATCGTCGCCACGGGGCGCGACTGCTCGCCCAACAGGATCTACACCTACCGCATGCTGGATACGGCCTATCGCGAGATCGCCGTCCTGTTCGCGGGCTGGGAGCAGCATGCCGCGCAGGTGGGGGCCATCCTCGGCCGCCCGCTGGCCGGCCTGCCGATCGAGGTGCGGCAGATGAAGTCCATCCTCGGTTGCAAGGCCGAGTGGGTGATACGCTGGAGCGAGACGCTGGAGCAGTTCGGCGGTTCGCCCGGGCCTTTGCACACCAGGTCCAAGCGCTTCGCCAGCCTGAAAAACAGTCCCGGCAAGATCGCGGCGCTGATGACGGAAATCGGCGATTATGAGGAACTCTCGGCCAATATGGACAGCGCCGAGGATAGGCACAGCGATGCCGGCGAGGCGGCGCTGTGGCTGGAATGCTATTGGCGCGTCCTCGGCGAATCGGAGCGGGGGGAGGAGCAGGGTGGCCAGCGCGAGGACTGCATTCTGGCCGCGCCGGAGCCCGAATCCGAGGTGGCGGCGGCCGGTGACGGGGACGACGATGGCGACACTCCGGTGGCGCAGGCGGAAGCCGCGCCACCGCCCGAATTGCTGGCACTGGAACAGGAACGGTCGGGCGCGCTTTCCCTGCCCCTCCGCTACATGGAACTGGCGCGGGCGGCGCAGGAAGCCGGCAGCTGGACCCTGCGTGTGCTGCACGCGGAATCGCTGCCGATCCGCCTGGCGGTCTACCAGAAGCTGCTGGGCCCGGCGGACGACAGCTATCCCGACGCCTGGCTGGACCCCGCCACCGGCGAGCTGCCCACCTTGCAGCAGCTGGCGGCGCTGGACCGGATTTCGATGCCGACGCTGCGCAAGCGTCGCAATGAGGCGATCGCCAGGCTGCACGCGGCGGGCGCACGATGAAGGAGAACGTTTTGAATTCAGCACAAGACAAGCAGGACGCCCTGGACGCGCGATTGAAGGAGCGTCTGCTGTTGTCGCGCAACGCGCCGGGCGACTATCTGAAGCTGGCCGACGCCACGCTGTTGGCGGCGCTGGACGGCACGCGGCCGTTGACGCCGAATGAACGCCAGGCGTTGCAGGCATCGCCACTGACGCTGCGGCGCTTCCGTCAACTGTCGCTGGAGCGTCATGCGGCATTGCGGCGTCATGCGGCCGCTGGCGCGGCGGCGGCCAACGATCCCGCATGGACCGGCAGCACCGGCCTGCTGCGCGCCGCCGCCACCGCCACCGGGCTCGAATCGCTGGTCACCGACGATGGGCATTGGACGCTGCATTTCCTGCCGCAGGATGGCGGCTGGCAGGTGATCCTGAGCCTGTCGGCCGAGGCGCCATTCGCCGCGCGTCTGCTGCGCGAACAGCCGCAGTTGCGCGTGATCGACGGCGGCGGCGCCATCGTGCTGCAGGGACGGCTGGATGCGGACGGCGAATGCGAACGCGCCTGGCCGTTCGCGACGGCGCCGGAAGCGCATTTCCAGCTGTATGGCGCGTCGTTCGCCGTTGAACCGGTGACGCCTTAGATGATGGGATTTTTCAGCCGCCGCAAGCCGGCCGCCGATACGGACGGTCTGGGAACCAGCCTGATCGCGCTGCGGCTCGATGCCGGCGATCTCGCGCCGGCGCAGAGCACGGTGGTGGTGTTCAGCCCCGCCGGCCATGCGCGGCGCACGGCGCCGGGCAAGGTGGCGTGCGGGCAGGGCGAAACGGTATTTTGCTTCCATCCGGGGCCATACACGGTGGATCTGACGCCGTTCGCGGCGGCGCCGGAATGGGGTTTGCGGCTGCGGTTCGTGGTCGATGCGGCCAATCCGCGCGTGTCGCAACAGCGTTTCGATCTGTATTTGTACAGCGAGACGGCTGGGCGGCTGGAGTTGGCCGCCTTCGCCGGCGCGGCCCAGATGGCGCTGCAGGCGGAGCTGGCGCAGGGCGCGCTCGATCTGCCGCCCTGCACCTCGCTGGACGAGTGGCACGCCTTCCGCGCCGGCCTGAATCAGTTGATGTATACCCGCTATGGCGTCACGGTGGACGACTGCGTGCCGGTCGATTTCGGCGAGCAGGTCGACTACGCCGCCATGCTCCAGACCCGGGCCCGGCAAGCCGCCGAAATCACGCAGGCCACTGTAGTCGCGCAGGCCACCGCTACCGGGGAGCGCACCGCCGATACGCAAGCCGCCGACGCAATGCGCGTGGCGCAGTCTGCCGCTGCCGTAACCGAACCAGCTGCTGTTGCCGGACCGGGCGCTCCGGCGACAGCCAACCAAGCCGCCGACGCGCGCCGGGAACCGACACTGGAAGCCGCGTCGGAAGCCGGTCCGTCGGCCATGACGCCGCCTCGTGCGACGGCTGCTGGCACGGCGGCCGGCGAGGCGGGCCTGAGCGGCGCGGCGTCTTCACCGTCGCCCGACCAGGACGCGCGCGCCTTGCGTCGCCTGTTCCTCGAACTGCCGGCCCTGAGCGGTGGATTGCGTCAACTGGCGCTGCCCGAGGGTTTCGAGATCTTCCAGCAGCACCAGGCCATCCTGCTGCGCCTGAACATGGCCGCGCTGAACGTCAACACCATGCCCTCGCTGGCCTGGGCCGCGCCCGACCAGCCGCTGCCCGCCGCCGTGCAATCGCGCCGTGCCGCGCAGACGCTGATCGCCCAAGCCGCACTGGACGAAGGCTGGTCCCTGCTGGCCCGCCTTCAACTTGCCGGCCCCGCGCAATGGGCACCATTGCTGGACGAAGCAGACCGCATCTGCGCCAACCTGGAAACCGGCCTGTCGCTGCGCCGCGCAGCGCACGTCCCGGAAGACATGCGCATGGAACCATCGCTATGAGCGCCACCATCTCCATCACCGCCATTCCCGCCAACGCCTTCTGCCGCAGCCTGCTGGTCGACGGTCGCATCCTGACCATCACCGCCAGCCGCCGTCCGCGCGCCAACCGCGCCGACGTCAAATGCACCACGCCGAACGCTGCGCACATCGCCGAGCGCATGCAGCAGGTGGTCCGTCTTGCCCGCCATACGGAAGTGCGGCTGGATACCCGCGACCAGGTCGTCCTCAGCATGGACATCACCCCAGCCGAAGCGGAACGCGACTGGGAACTGGCCGCCGTGCTGGCCGACCGCATGGTGCGCGGCCTGTACCCGATCGCAAAAACGCCGATCACCGCCCAAGGCCACTCCGATGCCTGGTATCTCGGCCGAGTGACCGGAACCGTCGACGCCGAAGCGGGCATCACCCGGATCGCCCACCTGGGCGCGCTGAGTGGCCACGCCGACCTCTCGGCCGCCGTCTCCAGCGTGCGCGCCTGGTTCCCGTTGCACAGCGGCGGCGTGCACGACGCCCTGTGCTGGGTCGAAGTCAGCGTCTTCCCGCTGCAGACGCCGGGCGGCGCGGAAGAGGACAGCATCGCCGCCCCCGGCCTGGAGCTGACCGCGTTGCAGGAAGTGCGGCAAAGCCTGGCCGCCGCGCGCCACTTCGACGGCAAGGGCCTGAACCGCTGGCGCACCGTGGTCCGTTTCGGCCAGCCGCGCTTTCAGGGCGGCTCCTACCAACTGGCGCTGGTGATGGCCGACCGGCTCGCGCGGGGCCGTGAATTCGTGCCGCGCGGCCGCATCATCGCCAGCGGCTGTTCCAGCGCCTGGCACGCCGGCCAGGTCGATACGGTCGAGGGGCGCGAGCCCAAGCTGGAGTTGATATTACGACAAGCCGAAGCAGGCGACCGCGTGCTGCTGCCGCGCGACTGGCAGGACCAGCTGCCGCCCGGCTACGCGGCGGCATTGCGCCAGCGGGGCGCCAGCCTGGCCTGCATAGACCGCATCGGCATGATTTAAACGTGCGCAAGAAGGAAACGGCCACGCCCTGTTAAAATCGGCCCATCGCGGGGCGGTCCGAAGATGAATCGTTAAGGAGTCTGACATGTTCCAAATGTTTGGTTTTGGCGGCGTTAAATGCCCGCGGTGCGAGCACAAAAACAGCGGCCAGTCCGGATATTGCCAGCACTGCGGCCTGACGCTGGGCGCGCCGCGCAACGAACCGGTGCTGCGCGACAACCGCTGGATTCCCGGCGATAACGAACTGGCCGTGTACTTTGGCGTCAGCACCCTGTCCGGCATCTTCACCAAGACCCTGCGCGTGCCGGCCACCACCCGCGCCTACATCCTGCAGGGCGACAAGGCCACCGAAGTGCCGCAGGGCGAATACGAAATCGAAGGTTTCTTTACCCGCCTGAACCACCTGCTGCGCAACCAGCACGCGGAAATCCTGATCACCCGCAGCCTGCCGCTGCCGGTCGAGTTCTCGTTCAGCGATCTGCACACGGCCGAGCACCTGAAAATCTCTGCACGCTTCGCGGTGGCGGTGCGCATCGAAAATGTCCCAGCCTTCGCCCAGCATTTCATGACCGTACCCGGCGTAGTGACTACCTTGCACCTGCATGAACTGCTGGAACCATCGGTGCGCCAGCTGGCGGCGGAATTCGTCGGCAGCCGCTCGATGCGCGAGATGGCCGGCAACGCCGACCTGCGGCCGCAGCTGAACGAACGCCTGCAGGCCGCGCTGCGGCAGCGGCTTGCCAGCTACGGCCTGGCGGTGGAGGCGGTGGAAACCGCCGCGCTGCGGCACGACAAATTCGACCACAACCGCGAACGCATCGGCACCCTGTGGCTGGTTGCCGACGAACGGCACGTACAACTGGAGCACGTCAAGCAGCTGGACGACATCTACAACGAGGAAGAATGGCAGGCGATCCGGCGCGAGGAGCAGAAGATGCATGCCGACTTCCGCCGCGCCGAACTGCGCCAGGACGCCAGCGTCAACAAGGCCGAGCTGACGCTGAAGGAAGCCGAGCGTGTGCAGGCCCTGCGCGCGCGCGAGGTGGAACTGTACAGCCGCGTGATGGACGCCAAGACCCGCAAGGTGGCGGTCGACAAGGGCGCCGGCACGGTGCTGGCCGATCTGGAACACGAACTGGCGCGCAACAAGGCGCACCGCCAGGGCGAGCAGGCCGACTGGGAGCACGTGCGCCATCTGGCGCAGATCCGCATGCGCACCGAGCTCGAACTGCTGCAGCAGACCGGCGCCGGCCAGCGGCAGTTGGCGCAGCAGCGCTTTTCGCATCAGCTGCGCCAGCAGGCGATCGAAAACCAGATCGCGCAGGCGCTGCAGATCGAGGATGAGTCGCACCGCCGCAACGAACTGGCGGCGCTGCGCCAGCGCGAGAAGGATGAAAAAGCGCGCGAATTGGAGATCGAAGCGCAGGCCCATGCCGCCCGCATCCAGGGTCTGACCCTGGCCGAAGCCGCGCGCCGGCGCGAGGCCGAGCGGGTACAGGAATGGGAAGATCAACTGGCGCTGGCGCGCCAGCGCGAGTTGCTGCGCGGTGACGCGGTCAAGGACGCCGCCAACGCGGTGCAGGTGGCCGAGATCAACCAGAAAATCGAAGACCTGAAGCGTGCCGGCGCCGAGGCCGACGCGGTGGCGCAATACGAAAAACTGCTGCGCACCATCGAGGCCGACGGCATTCACGCGCGACAGAACCAGGCCACCACCAAACAGGCCATGCTGGACCAGCTGGCCGTCGACGAGCAGCGCCTGATCCTGAAGCAGCGCGAGCAAGAGGCGGCCTGGCAGCACGAATTGAAGAAATTCGAGCAGCAGCGCGCCGCGGCGCTGGAAAGCCAGAACGCGCAGCAGGATCACGAAATCCGCCGCATGGAGACCATGGGCCGGCTGAGCGACATGGCGATTGCGGCGGTGGCCGCGCCCTCGAACGTGGAAGCGGTGGCGCAGATCGTGAAGCTGCAGATCCAGGGCGGCATGACGGCGGAACAGATCCAGGCGCTGGCCGAGGTGGTGGCGGCCGAACACGGCGTGACGCCGGCCGAGGCGGCGAAGATGGCCTACGAACGCGTGCTGGAAGAGCGCGCGCACCGCGACGCGGAGCTGGACAAGGACCGCCGTCACCAGCTCGACCTGCTGAACATCCAGAACAGCGCCAGCGCCAGTGCGCTGAGCACGCAGAGCCAGCTTGGCGTCGGCGTGGCGCAGGCTGGCGCGGGGGGCGGCGGCGTGCATCACCATCACGTCCCGGCTCCGGCGGCAAGGCACTGCGTGAACGGCCATCCGGCACCTGCCGCGCGGCCACAGGACAAGTTTTGCGCCCAATGCGGCGCGCCCCTCGTTTCAACGTAACAGATGCAGACAGCAAGAGACAAGATCCGCGAGCTGCGGGCCTTACACGATGACGGTTTGTTGAGTCTCCAAGAATTCGACCGTCGCAAGAACGCCATCCTGGATGCCGAATACGCGCCGCCGGGAGGACGCTCCGCGCCCGCCAACCTGCCGCCGCGCCAGGGCACGGAGCTGGGCCTGATGACGGGCCAGGAGATCGGCCCGCAGAACCGCCGCTACCGGCTGGAGCGTCTGATCGGCATGGGCGGCATGGGTCAGGTGTGGCTGGCCACGGACCTGGCGACGCATGCGGAGCTGGGCCACAGCGAACTGGTGGCGCTGAAAATCCTGCCGCCGCAGCTGACCCAGAGCGCCACCCACGCCAAGCTGCTGATCGAGGAGGCCACGCAGGCGCGCAAGCTGGCGCACGAAAACATCGTCCGCGTCTACGAGTGGGCGCAGGATCCGGCCACCTCCAGCTACTTCATCATCATGGAGTACCTGGAAGGCCGCGACCTCGATGCTTATCTGGCCGAACGGGGCGCGCTGCCGCTGGAGGAAGTGTACAAGCTGCTGTCGCCGCTGGGCGATGCGCTGCAATACGCCTGGGACAAGCACAAGCTGGTGCACCGCGATATCAAGCCGGGCAACGTCTTCCTGACCCAGCGCGGCGAAGTGAAGCTGCTGGACTTCGGCATCGCCTCGCGCGCGCGCAGCGCCGGCAGCAGCCTCGGTCTGCAGACGCCCAACGCCGGCACCGCCGGCTACCGCGCGCCGGAAGCGGGCACGCATCAGGGGCTGCCCGGCCCCAGGCTCGATGTGTACGCGGTGGCGGTGATGATTTACCAGCTGCTGGAAGGCCGCATGCCGTTCGACGACATGCGGCCGGCCGACTTTCACCCTTCGCCGCCGCGCGGCCTGAACGAGCGCCAGTGGCAGGTGCTGCAGCAGGGCTTTGCCTACCTGGCGGAGCGCCGTCCGGCGTCGGTGAACGAGCTGCTGGCGCAGTTGCGCGCGGCGGCGGGGCCGAGCGATGCGGAACTGGCGGCCGAGGCCGAGCAGGCCGCGCGGGCCGAGCAAGAGCTG
>NZ_SPVG01000003.1 GCF_004614165.1 Duganella callida
CTGTATGTTTTTAAAGATCCGTGTTGCTTGCTGAGAAGCGTTTTGTTCATCAGCAGAAACGAGATTATGAAGTGTTTCGTTTTTCTCGTCAACCCCTCGTTTTACTTCACATTTTGTATGCGTCGTTTCGCGAGGGACAGAATCATACCAAGGCATCGGCCGGTTTGGCAAGCGCCTTTTTCACACCGTCCGCCAGCAGTGCGATTGCCAGCGCGCCGGCGCCTATTCCCATCAGCAGCCGATGGCTGCCGCTGTGGGCGAACAAATACGAATACGCATAGCCGGCCAGCGCCTGGAATAGCGCAAACACGGTCGTCGCCTTGCTCCACACCACATTTTGCGCATGGGCGTCGCCGTCAAGAATGCCGTGCACGCGTCCCAGCGTGACCGGCACGATACCCGGCGGGAAGGAGCCGATCACCAGCGTCACCGCGACCAGCAGCAGGTGATCAGTGACATACATCATCCCGGCAATCGCCGCGATCTGCAGCCATATGACCAGATGGCTGGTCAGCGCCGGCCCCACGCGATCGGACAATGCACCATATGCCATCGGCCCGGCGATCGCACCGACGCCATACACCACCCAGAACAGCGCAGCCGTCTGTGTCCCCCAGCCCAGGCCGCGCGCGACGTAATCGACCAGGAACACCATCATCGGCACCAGCCCCACCGCCATCAGCGCATATTGCGTGTACAGCAGATTCAGCTCGAAACGCACTGCGGATTGCCTCGCCGCGTCCGGCTCGCCCACCGGCACGTGCGTGTGCGCCGCATGCGGCCAGCACGGCCAACTGGCAAAACTCAGCAGTAACGACAAGATCCCAAGTCCCAACCAGGTCGCGCGCATGCCCATGTCCAGCAGCAGCGGCACCACCGTGCCCGATGCGGCAATGCCCAGCCCGATGCCGAGAAAAATTGCGCCGCTGGCCATGCCCTTGCGCTGCGCCGGCACATGCGGCAGCACCGTCGAAGCCGCCAGCACCATGATGATGCCGCCAGCGATGCCCGACACCAGCCGCCAGCCGAAGAACCAGCCCACCGACAACGGGAAAGCGCAGGCGAAGAACGCCGCCGAGGCCGCCATCATCATGGCGCGCAAGGCAGGCCGCGCGCCGAAGCGCCGCGCCAGCGGGCGGCCCAGCAAGGCGCCGACCAGATAACCGACCAGATTGGCGGCGCCCAAATAAATCACGTCGCCGGCGGCAAACCAGTGCGCATCGATCATCGGCGGTATCAGCGGCGTGTAGGCAAAGCGTGCCAGCCCGATGCCCACCAGGCTCGCGCACAGCCCGGCAAAAATGGCGCGCGCCGTCGCCGCGGCGCCCCGATCTTCAAGCGTATCCATACATTCCTCATACAGTCGTCATTTTTGACAGCATAGTCAAACTTGACGCCAGTGTCAAACATGGCGATAATCGGCCCATGGTAGGCATAAAAAAATTCAATGAAGAAGAGGTGCTGGACCGCGCCATGCACGTGTTCTGGCGCCGTGGCTATGGCGCGACCTCGATGCCGGACCTGGCGCAGGCCACCGGCGTGCTGCGCGGCTCCCTGTACCACGCCTACGGCGACAAGCAGCGCATCTTCCTGCTGGCGTTCGCCCGCTATCAGCAACGCTATCTGGACAAGGTGCGCGCCTGCCTGCAGCCGGACGACCCAATTGCCGCCCTGCGCGCCTATTTCGCCTATGTCATCGAATCGATGTCGAAACCAGCGCCACAGATCGACGATGCTCCGTCCTCGGACACCTGGGGCTGCCTAACCACCAAGATCGCCACCGACGAAACGGCCATGGACGAGCCGGTACGCGGCGCGCTGCGCGGCATGCTGGACGGGCTCGGGCAATTACTGGAACAGCGCCTGGCGGCGCCCGCCACCGCCGCCAGGCTGCGCCTGCCGCCGCGCGACGCGGCCCGGCTGCTGGTGACATTTACGCGGGGGAATGTGGTGATGGAACGCATCTACCACGACCCGCAACAGTTGCAGGCCACGGCAGACGATATGGTGCGGATGCTGTTCGACTGATCAGGCGGCGTTGATCAACATGTCGACGCGCTTGTGCACGTCCTCGCCGAACGCCAGGAATTCGCGCATTTCCTCCGGTTGGTTCACATCCAGCGCATACCACTCGGCCGAGCCGCCGGCCTTGCGGATTTCCGTCACCAGCGCATGCAGCTTGCTGGAACGGCGTGCGCCCAGCACCACATGATGGCCTTCGCTGGCGAGCCGCCGGGCGGTGTCCGGACCGCAGCCGCGGCTGGCGCCGGCGATCAGAATAACCTTGCGTGGAGTAGGTTCAGCAGTAGTCATGATGCGGTCCTTTCAATGCCAGTTACACCAGCCTGCATCTTACGGACGAACGCCGATGCTGCAAATGCACATGGCTATCTAGTTCTTGCCCAATCCTATAGATTGCACACGGAACCATGGCGGCATGGACGGGAATGATGGATCATTCCTATCCATCACCGCAACAAAGGAGCAAGCGTGGAACGCATGATCGCCCTGCATTACCAGCTGGCGCGCAACGAAGGCTATACCGAGACGCTGCTGGACGACGTCCGCCTGACCCGCGCCAACCACAGCTCGACCAAGTCGCCGGCCATGTCGGACCCCAGCATCTCGATCGTGCTGCAGGGCCGCAAGCGCGCCTACTTCGGCAACGAGGTACTGCAGTTCGACGCCGACCACTACCTGGTGGTGGCCGTGCCCATGCCGTTCACCGCCGCCACCGAAGCCAGCGAAGAGGAGCCGCTGCTGGGCCTGAACATCCGCGTCGACCGCAGCACCCTGGCCGACCTGATGTTTGCCATCGACCAGAGCGACAACGAACTGCCCGCCCTGCCCAAGGGCATGATGACCACCCGCATGGATGCGCGCATGCGCGACACCGTGCTGCGCCTGCTGGAAGCGCTGAGCTCACCGCTGGATGCGCGCGTGCTCGGGCCCGGCATCGTGCGCGAGATCTGCTACCGCGCGCTGATGGGCGAACAGGGCGCGGCCATGCGCGCGGCGCTGACCAGCCAGGGCCAGTTCGGCCGCATCGCCAAGGCCCTGCGCCGCATCCACGCCGACTATGCGGCCGAGATCGACGTCAGCATGCTGGCGGCGGAAGCCAGCATGAGCGTGCCGGCCTTCCACGTGCATTTCAAATCGGTGACGCATTGCTCGCCCATCCAGTACCTGAAATCGGCGCGGCTGCACCAGGCACGCCTGCTGATGGCGCGCAACGACATGACGGCGCAGGCCGCCTCGGCCCAGGTCGGCTACGAAAGCCCGTCGCAGTTCAGCCGCGAATTCAAGCGCTACTTCGGCCGCAGCCCGACCGAGGAAGCCAGCGCCATGCGCGGCTACCTGACGATCAAGCCGGCGGAATCGTCAATATTGCTTTAAAAATAATTCGCAGTTAGTATCGGGATCAGACGGAATTAGCAAAAGATAAATGCCGTCCTTTTCCAGGAGATCCCATGCGACACACACGCAACGCACTTGCGCTCAGCCTGCTGGCCGCCATGCCGGCATTCGCCCAATCTTTCCAGCCCGGGCTGTACCTGTCGGCCGACGTCGGTCGCGCCCAGGTGTCATCCGACTATGTGGACAGTACCGGCGACTATACCTTGGGCGGCACCGTTGGTTACCAGTACACGCCCGTATTCGGGTTTGAAATTTATGCGCGCGGACTAAGCCTGAATCCGCTGCGCGGTGTCCTCGTTCCCGCCGGCTATTTTCCCGACACCCACTATGGCATCGCCGCCGTCGCGACTGCGCGCCTCGACGAAAACTTCCGCTTCTTCGGCCGCCTGGGCGTGGGCCGCACGCAGATGAAGGGCAACCGCAGTTCGCTCAGCGACCGCGACGATACCGATCCCCTGATCGGGGTCGGCATCGGCTATGCTTTCAACCGCAACTGGTCGCTCAACCTTGAGGGCTCCTACCTCACCAACAGCAATGTCACGCTGGGTACCGTTGGAGTACGCTACCAGTTTTAATCGGCAAGGGCATACCGGATTTCTTCCGCCGGCTCGTCTTAGCCGGTATGTCCAACAATTTCCTGCCACATGCCCACTGAGCTAGACGACTGGTTTGTGCGCGAAGTGCTGCCGCTGGAGGCCGCCCTCGCCCGTTTCCTGCGCCGCCACCGGCAGCCGGCCGACGACGTTGCCGACCTGCTGCAGGAAGTGTATGTGCGCATCTACGAATCCGCCGCCCGGCGCCGTCCGGAACTGGTGCAGGCGTTCGTCTTCACCACCGCGCGCAATCTGCTGATCGACCAGGCGCGGCGCGCGCAGATCGTCTCCATCGAAGCCTATGCCGACCTCGAAACGCTGGACATCAGCAGCGACGACCTGACGCCCGAACGTCACGCCAGCGGCCACCAGGAATTGCGCCTGCTGCAGAACGCGCTGGAACAGTTGCCGCTGCGCTGCGGCGAGGTGGTCAGGCTGAGGAAAATCGACGGCATGTCGCAGCGCGAGGTTGCGCAGCACATGGGTATCGCCGAGGACACGGTGGAAAAGCAGATCGCAAAAGGCATGCGCGCACTGGCGGACGCGCTGCTGCTGAAGGGAGTCGTAGTCAATATGTCGAAACTCGCGGCCAAAATCCGCAACAAGCAGGAACAGAAAGGCGGTGACGCATGATGCGCGCCGCCGATATCGAAGCCCGGGCCGCCGAATGGCTGGCGCGCCGCGACAGCGGCGACTGGAGCGAACAGCAGCAGCATGAACTGGAAGCATGGCTTGACGCCGCCACCGCGCACCGCATCGCCTGGCTGCGCCTGGAAAGCGTGTGGCGCCGCGCCGACCGCCTGGGCAGCCTGCATAATCCGGAGCGCAGCGCGGTACCCGCCGCGTCCATCTTCAGCGGCGGCTACTGGCGGATCGCCGCCGGCGTGGCGCTGCTGGCCGGCGCGGTCTGGATCACCGCCACCGGCCTGCGCGAACAGCCGGCGCACTACGACACGGCGCTGGGCCAGAGCACCTCGCTGGCTCTCGATGACGGCACGCGCGTCACGCTCAACACCAACACCAGTCTGCGCGCCAGGCTGGCGGCGCAGCGCCGCACCGTGTGGCTGGACAGGGGTGAAGCCTATTTCGAAGTCACGCACGATGCGCACCGTCCCTTCGTGGTAGAAGCGGGCACACGCCGCGTCACGGTGCTGGGCACGCGCTTCTCGGTGCGGCGCGACGATGACGGCCAGGTGCGGGTGACCGTGGCGGAAGGTCGCGTGCAGGTCAGCCCCACCGCAGGCGCGGCTGCCCCCACCATCATCACCCGCAACGACAGCCTGCTGGCGTCGGGAGATGCGGTGCTGGTCAACCACAATACCGAGCAGCAGGTGGCCAGCAAGTTGAGCTGGCGTCAGGGCCGGCTGGTGCTGGACCAAATGACGCTGGGCCAGGCGGCGCAGGAATTCAACCGCTATAACCGACGGCAGCTGATCGTCACCGATCCGGTCGCGGCGCAGATGCGCATCGGCGGCAGCTTCAACGTCGACAATATCGACGGCTTCGCGCGCCTGCTGCAGCAAGGTTTGGGCTTGAAAACCGACAGCACAGGCGACACCATCAAAATACATCGATGACGCATGGCGGATCGCGCCGCGCCGCTCGTCTCAGTCAGTGGGCAATATCCCATCACTTCTAAAGGAATGAACATGGTTCGTCATCCACTGGCTGCCGCTGTCGGCTTGCTGGCACTGTGCGCGGCGCAAGCGCAAACCCGCGACATCCACATCGCCGCCGGCGATCTCAAATCCGCGCTGGACGCATGGAGCGCGCAGTCCGGCGCACAGGTGCTGTACAGCGTCACCGACATCGAAGGCGTCATGACCAAAGGCGCCAGCGGTCCGCTGTCGGCCGACGAAGCGCTGCGGCAGCTGCTGGCCAGCAGCGGTCTGCAGATGAAGCGCGACGGCTCGAACGCTGTGGTGATCTTTCGCGCCCCCAGCAGCGCCAACGCGGACAATGCCGCCTCCGACGACGCTCTCGCCACCATCACCGTCACCGCGCAAAAGCGCAGCCAGGCCGCCCAGAGCGTCCCGATTTCCATGACCACGCTGTCGGCACGCACACTGGAAGCCAACCGCGTGCAAAGCCTGCAGGATGTGAGCCGGCTGACGCCAGGTCTGCTGGTGTCGTCCTTCAGCGCCGGCAATCCGACCATCGCCATCCGCGGCATCAACAATACCTTTTCGCAGATCGGTGTCAGCAAGCCGGTGGCGGTGGTGGTGGATGACGTCTTCATTCCGCGTAACAGCGCCGCCAGTTTCGAGCTGTTTGATCTCGACAGCATCAATGTGCTGAAAGGGCCGCAGGGCACCCTGTTCGGCCGCAACGTCACCGGCGGCGCGATCGTCATCACCACGCGCCAGCCATCGCTGGAGGAGCGCGCGCTCGAAGGACAGCTCAGCTTCGGCAGATTCGGCGAACGGCAGTTCAATGGCCTGGTCAGCGCGCCGTTGAGCGAGACGGCTGCCATCAAGTTTTCCACTGCCCTGCGCGAGCGCAATGGCTATGGCTACGACCGGCTCACCGGGCAGCAAGAGGATGATCTCAACAGCCGCAACTACCGCACGCAGTTGCTGCTCAAGCCGGACAGCAGTGTGGAAGCCACGCTCAGCGCCGACTACAGCCAGGACTGGAACGGCGGCCGCACGCTGTCCTCGGATACGCTGGGCGACGACGGCAATCCGCGCACGTCGGAACTCGGCGTCAGACAGGGCTTCAGCCGCACCATCTCCGGCGTCTCGGCGCGCATCAACTGGAAGCTGGACAGCGGCGACCTCACCGCCATCAGCGCCTACCGCAAATCGCGCTCCAGTGAGGATTACTCGGGCGTCGGCGCGCACTACAGTTTTCTGACCAGCGGCAGCCAAAGCATCACCAGCGACGCCGACGACATCGGTACGTTTTCGCAGGAGCTGCGCTACGCCAGCCCGAAATGGGCATTCGGCGATTTCGTCACCGGCCTGTACTACCTGAATGAACACGGCAGCCGCCTGCTCGGCACGCGCGGCCTGGCGGCAAGGACCGGCGTACTCGCCAGCGCCACGCTGGCCGACCAGAACGTCGATACCCGCAGCTATGCATGGTTTGCCGATGGTGTGATCCATCTGCCTGCGGCGGTGGATCTGACCACCGGCGTACGCTACACGCGCGATGAAAAAACCGCGGGCCTGACGCGCACCGATGTGTTGCGCCCATCCGCCACCTTCAGCAGCTACGCCAACAAGGCCAGCTGGAGCGAGCTGACACCGCGTGCGGTACTGAGCTGGCAGGCGCGCAGCAATCTGATGACGTATGCGAGCGCCACGCGCGGCTTCACGGCCGGCGGTTTCAATGGCGATGCATCGACGGCTGCCATCTTCAGCAGACCTTTCGATCCGGAGAAGGTCAGCAGTTACGAGGCCGGCGTCAAATCGCAGTGGCTGAACAACCGCCTGCGCCTGAATCTTGCGGTGTACAAGATGACGTACACGGACAAGCAGGAACTGGTGAACAACGCGCTCACCAGCGTGCTCACCATCGTCAATGCCGGCAAGGCGACCGTCAAAGGCGGTGAACTGGAACTGGCATACAAGCCGGCGAACTGGCTCGACCTGTCGGCCGGCTACAGCCGCCTGAATGGCGTGTACGACAGCTTCGTGGTCGGCACGGTCAACAACACCGGCAATCCGCTGTCGTCGGCGCCACGCAAGCAGTTTTCGACCGCGGCGAATATCAACGTGCCCATCGGGAGCGCAGGCTATCTGACGGGCGCCGCCAACTATGCCTGGCGCGATATCTACAACACCGGCGCCGCCAATGATCCGAATCTGCAGATCCCCGGCTACGGCCTGGCAAATATGAGCGTCGGCTACGAGTCGCCAGATCGCGGCTGGAAGGTGACGGCATGGGTGAAGAACGCCAACGACACACGCTACATCCTGACCCGCTCGACGCAGGTGGTGCGCGCCGAATATGACGGCGAGCCGCGCACCTTCGGCCTGACGCTGGGCGCGAAATTCTGAGGAGCCGACATGAATCATTCCCTTGACCGCCGCCGCTTCGTTCTCGGCATGCTGGCGACGCCACTGGCGATGCATACCGCCGGTGCGGCCCCAAGCCCGGCGCCAGCGCCGGATGTCGCGCCGCCAGCCACGCTGCCGCCGTGGTCGCCCGGTTATCTCGATATCCACCACATCGCCACCGGCCGCGGCAACGCCACCTTCATCCTCATGCCCGACGGGACCAGCATGCTGATCGATGCCGGCGCCACCGACGACACGCTCAATGTCTCGGCAGCGCCGAAACCGGACGGCACGCGGCGGCCGGGCGTGTGGATAGGCCGCTACATACAGCGCCATCTGCGTGCCACGGGCCGCGAGCAGCTGGACTATCTGCTGGTGACCCACATCCACCCCGACCATCTGGGCGATGTCAGCGATGCCTCGCCACTGTCGGCGCAAGGTCCGTACCGCCTGACCGGCATCACGGATGTGGCGGAGATGCTGCCGGTCGGGCTGCTGATCGACCGCGCCTATCCATCCTATGATTTTCCTGCCGCGCCCAAAGGCCGCTTCGCGGAAAACTATCTGGCATTCGTGAAATCGCGCGTGCAGCGCGGGCTTGCGGTGGAGCGCATACGTGTCGGCGGCACGTCGCAACTGGCGATGCGCGGCGGCACGGCGCCGTTCAGCATTCGCACCATTGCGGCCAACGGCGAAGTCTGGACCGGCAAAGGCGGGCAGACAAAGAACATGTTCCCGTCGTTGAACACACTGGCCGCGGCCGACTACCCAAACGAAAATGTCTGCTCGATCGCGCTGAAATTCAGCCTGGGGAAATTCTCTTATTTCACCGCCGGCGATCTGACCAGCTACACCTACGATGGCGACCTGCCATGGCGCGACGTGCTGGGTGCGGCGGCGCGCGTGGCGGGACCGGCCAGCGTGGCGACGGCCGATCATCATGGAATGTTCGATGGACTAAGTGCGGATGTGGTGCGCGCGTTGCGTCCGCAAGCGTGGGTGATACCGACCTGGCATATCGCGCATCCGGACATGCTACAGTTGGAGCGCATGCTGAGCGAGCGTCTGTATCCGGGACCGAGAGAAATCTACGCCACCTCGCTGATGACGGCCAACCACCTGGCCAATCAGCGCCTGACCAGCAAGATGCGCAGCCGCGATGGCCACATCGTGGTGCGCGTGGCGCCGGATGGTGAGGCGTTCACGATCTACGTTACCGACAACGGCGACGAGAACGACACGATCAGATCCATCAGCAAACACGACGCATAATGCAAAAAGGCCCGCTCAATGGCGGGCCTTTTCACGGATAACTAGCTTGACGATAACCTACTTTCACACTGGTTGCAGCACTATCATCGG
>NZ_SPVG01000044.1 GCF_004614165.1 Duganella callida
GGCCTTGGCACGGGGCGCGCCGCCGCTGCGGCCGCCACCGCCGCCATTGCGGTGGCCGGGACCGCCGCTGCGCAGTTGGATCGGTTGCGGGCGCGCGCTCGGATCAGGTTCGAAACCGGGGATGATGTCACGCGGCAGGGTCTGCTTGATGAGCTTTTCGATGTCTTTCAGCATCTGGTGCTCGTCCACGCAGACCAGCGACACCGCCTCGCCCGTGGCGCCGGCGCGGCCGGTGCGGCCGATGCGGTGCACATAGTCTTCCGGCACGTTCGGCAGGTCGTAGTTGACCACGTGCGGCAGCTGGTCGATGTCGATGCCGCGCGCGGCGATGTCGGTTGCCACCAGCACCTGCAGCTTGTTGTCCTTGAACTCGGCCAGCGCCTTGGTGCGTGCCGACTGGCTCTTGTTGCCGTGGATCGCCATCGCCATGATGCCGTCCTTGCCCAGCTGCTCGACCAGCTTGTTGGCGCCATGCTTGGTGCGGGTGAATACCAGCACCTGGTGCCAGTTGTTGCTCTTGATCAGGTGCGCCAGCATCGGGTGCTTCTTGTCGCGGTCCACCGGGTGGATTTTCTGCGCGATGATCTCCGAGGTGGAGTTGCGGCGCGCCACTTCGATGGTGGCCGGCTTGTCCAGCAGGCCGTCGGCCAGCGCCTTGATCTCGTCCGAGAAGGTGGCCGAGAACAGCAGGTTCTGGCGCTTCGGCGGCAGGCCGGCCAGCACCTTGCGGATGTCGCGGATGAAGCCCATGTCGAGCATGCGGTCGGCCTCGTCCAGCACCAGGATTTCGATGTGCGACAGGTCGACCGTGCCCTGGTTCATGTGGTCCAGCAGGCGGCCCGGGGTGGCCACCAGGATGTCGACGCCATGCTTCAGCTGTTTGATCTGCGGGTTGATGCCGACCCCGCCGAAGATCACGGCCGAGTTCAGCTTGGTGTATTTGCCGTAGATGCGCACGCTTTCCTCGACCTGGGCCGCCAGTTCGCGGGTCGGGGTCAGGATCAGGGCGCGGATCGCGCGCGGCGAGGTGTTGTTGGTCAGCCTGGTGCCGATGGCGTCCGTCGACAGACGGTGCAGCAGCGGCAGCGTGAAGCCGGCGGTCTTGCCGGTGCCGGTTTGCGCGCCTGCCAGCAGGTCGCCGCCGTTCAGCACTGCAGGGATGGCCTGCAGCTGGATCGGGGTCGGCGAGGTGTAGCCGGTATCGGTGACAGCGCGCAGCAGGGCGTCGGACAAGCCGAGGGTATTAAATGACATGTTGACTATCTATAAAGATTTGCCTGTCGCCATGATCGGCGCCAGTCTCAGGCAATCGGTTATGTGTGGCTCGCGGGACGGGACTGGGCGCACGCCGCTGCCCGAGTATAACAGTTAAGTTCAACACGTGTTTCGTTGCGGAAATAAAAAAGGGCGCCGCAGCGCCCTTTTTTTGTAACAATCTGTCACCCGTTACGCGAACTGGTTCAGCAGGCCGACCATCTGGCCGAAGATTTTCGGGCTGCCGGCGATCACGTCGCCCTTGTACAGGTATTCAGACTCGCCGTTGAACTCGCCGACGATGCCGCCCGCCTCGGTGACCAGCAGCGCGCCGGCGGCGATATCCCAGGGCTTCAGGCCTTTTTCGTAAAAGCCGTCCAGGCGGCCGCAGGCGACGTAGGCCAGGTCCAGCGCGGCGCTGCCGGCGCGGCGGATGCCCTGGCTGCGCTCGGCCATGACGCCGTACATCTCCAGGTACTGATGCAGCGCCTTGGGGTTGCCGGTCTGATAACCGGTGGCCAGCAGCGCGTTGCTGATGCGGTCCAGCTTGCCGACACGGATGCGTTTTTCATTCAGGTAGGCGCCGGCGCCCTTGGTGGCGGTGAACAGGTCGTTGTGCACCGGGTCGTAGATGATGCCCTGGGTGATCACGCCGCGGTGCGACAGCGCGATCGAGATCGCGTATTGCGGGAAGCCGTGCATGAAGTTGGTGGTGCCATCGATCGGGTCGATGATCCAGGTGTATTCGGTCTCGTCGTGCGCATTGGCGGAAGCGCCGGATTCCTCGCCCAGGAAGGCGTGGTCGGGGTAGGCCTTGGACAGCACTTCGATGATGGCTTGCTCGGCGGCCTGGTCGACGTCGGTGACGAAGTCCTTGTTGTTCTTCTCGGTCACGATCACGCGATCGATGTCGAAGGAAGCGCGGTTGATGACGGCGGCGGCGCGGCGCGCGGCTTTCACGGCCGTATTGATCATTGGATGCATGGGCTTTTCCGTAAATAAAATGCTAACGCCCACCGGGGGATTTCCAGCCCGGCGGCACGACAGGAGACAAAATGACAAAGAGCAGGGCGGTGTCAACAAGGTAGAATTCTGTCTGAATTCCCGTTTTCACACCGCGCAATACCGCTATTTTAAATGAACCTGCCGCAAATCAACACGAATCTTTTCAAACATCTGCGATTTATTCTGGTCGAGACTAGCCGCGCGGGCAACATTGGCGCGGTGGCGCGCGCCATGAAGACCATGGGCTACAGCGATCTGGTGCTGGTGACGCCGCGTTTCGAGGGCGCGCTGCAGGACCCGGAAGCGGTGGCGTTTGCCAGCGGCGCGCAGGATATCCTGGCCGGCGCGCGCGTGGTCGGCAGCATGGCCGAGGCGCTGGACGGCATCAATTTCGCCGCCGCCGTGTCGGCCCGGCTGCGCGAGTTTTCGCCGCCGGTGCTGTCGCCGCGCCAATTGTCGACGCAGCTGGCGGCGCAGCCGGCGCTGCGGGCGGCGGTCATTTTCGGCAACGAACGCTTTGGCCTGCCGAACGAGCTGGTCGAGAAATGCAATGTGTTGATCAATATTCCCGCCAATCCCGAGTATTCCTCGCTGAATCTGTCGCAGGCGGCGCAGGTGGTGGCCTACGAATGCCGCATGGGCGTGCTGGAAGGCGCCGGCATCACCCACACGCCGCGCCTGCCTGCCGGCGATGCCAGGGAAGTCGGCTTCCACGGCGAGGCCGCCAGCCTGACGCAGATCGAGGGCATGTACCAGCACCTGGAGCAGGCGCTGGTGCATATCGGTTTCCTCAATGCCGACAACCCGCGCAAGCTGATGCCGCGCCTGAAGCGGCTGTTCGCGCGCGCCCAGCTGGAGAAGGAAGAGGTGAATATCCTGCGCGGCATCGCCCGCCAGATGATGAAGGACGAGCAATGAGCTGGGATTATCCGGACCCGCACACCATCGCCGTCTCGCCCGGCGCCGCCGACATCGACGGTCTGGAGCACACCAACAACGCGGTCTACGTGCAGTGGTGCGAAAAGGCCGGCTGGTCGCATTCGGAACGCCTGGGCCTGAACCTGGCCGATTACCGCCGCCTGGACCGGGCGATGGCGATCCGCCGCTCGGAATACGACTATCTCCTGCCGACCACGGCCGGCGAGGCGCTGACCCTGGCCACCTGGCTGGTCGGCAGCGACGGCAAGCTGGCCATGGAGCGCCGCTTCCAGCTGGTGCGCGACAGCGACGGCGCCACCGTGCTGCGCGGCCGCTGGGAGCTGATCTGCATCGAGATCAGCAGCGGCCGCCCGCGCCGCATGCCGCCGGAGTTTTGCGACATCTACAACCCGGCGGTGCTCACGCCCGTCAGTATGTAATCGACGCCGGCCAGGAAGTCGGCGCGGTCGTCGTGCACGCGCAGGCGCGCGGCAATGCCGCGGGTAAACGGGAAATGCACGGCGTCCAGTTGTGCCCAGCCGTCCGCCACCGCGCCCAGGAAGTCGTCGCGCACCGCGTTGCGCGCGCGCGCCGTCTGCGCGTTGGCCGCGTTCTGGCCGGCCACGCCGATAATGTAGTGCAGCAGTGCGCTCACCGCCTGCCACTGTGCGGATTCGGCCACGCCCAGTGCGCGGATCTGTTGCCCCAAACTTTCCAGGATGCGCACCATCGGCAGCGCGGACGGCGCCTGCATCAGAGCCGAACCTAGCCACGGATGGCCGTCGATCGCGTCGAAGACCGCCAGCGCGATGGCGCGCACGGCCGTCTGCGGCGACGCGTCGGCTGCCGCCGCCACTGACGCGTCGGGGGCAGTCACCACCGGCGCGTCACCGGTTGCCGGCGCTGCGGGCGCCGGCAGCACGGCGGCCACGATGGCGTCGGCGGCGGCATTCAGCAGGTCGGTCTTGTTGTCGACGTGGTAGTAAATCGCGCCGGCGCCGGTCGCCAGCCGCTCGGCCAGGGCGCGGAAAGTCAAGCCGCTCTCGCCGGCGCCGTCCAGCAGTGCGATCGCTGCCTCGATAATGCGCTCCCGCGAGAGCGACGCTTCCCCGCGCTGCACGCGGCGTGTGTTCTTGATCATGGCGCATCTTGACACGGATGGCCACTTGCAGCAAGATTTGTGGAACATTGTTCCATAAGCGAAAAATGACCACCATTTCCATCATCGGTGCCGGACTGGGCGGCTTGTTGCTGGCCCGCGTACTGCATTTGAACGGCATCGCCGCCACCGTCTACGAGGCGGACGCCTCACCCGCCGCCCGCAGCCAGGGCGGCATGCTCGATATCCACGCTTTCAATGGCCAGCTGGCGCTCAAGGCGGCCGGTTTGTATGAAGCATTCCGCGCCATCGTCCATCCCGGCGGCGAGGCCACGCGCGTGCTGGCCGCCGACGGCAGCGTGTTGCTGGACCAAGCCGACGACGGCACCGGCGGCCGACCCGAAGTGCCGCGTGGCGAGCTGCGCCGCATCCTGCTCGCCGCGCTGCCGGCAGACACGGTGCGGTGGGGCCGCAAGCTGAGCGCCGTCAGTCCACTGGGCGATGGCCGCCACACGCTGCAATTCGCCGATGGCGCCAGCGTCACCACCGATCTGCTGATCGGCGCGGACGGCGCGTGGTCGAAGGTACGGCCGCTGCTCAGCGACGCCCGGCCGGCCTACACCGGCCTGAGCTACATCGAAACCAGCCTGAACGATGCGGACACGCGCCACCCGGCCAGCGCGCGGGCGGTCGGCGGCGGCTCGCTGTTTGCGCTGGCGCCCGGCAAGGGCATCCTGGCGCACCGCGCGCCGGACGCGGTGCTGCACGCCTACATCGCGCTGCAAAAGCCCGAGGCCTGGTTCGCGCAGATCGATTTTGCCGACCCCGCCAGCGCCAGGGCCCGCATCGCCGCCGAATTCGACGGCTGGGCGCCCGCGCTGACCGCGCTGATCACCGCCGCCGAGGCCCGCCCCGTGCTGCGCGTCATCAAGGCGCTGCCGCCCGATCACCGCTGGCCGCGCGTCCCCGGCGTCACGCTGCTGGGCGATGCCGCGCACCTGATGGCGCCATCGGGCGAGGGCGCCAACCTGGCCATGCTGGATGGCGCCGAGCTGGGCCAGGCCATTGCCGCCCATGCCGGCAACACCGAAGCCGCGCTGGGCGCCTACGAGCGGGCGCTGTTCCCGCGCAGCGCCGCCGCCGCGGCCGATGCCGATGCGCT
Organism: Duganella callida; assembly: GCF_004614165.1. Taxonomy (GTDB): domain Bacteria; phylum Pseudomonadota; class Gammaproteobacteria; order Burkholderiales; family Burkholderiaceae_D; genus Rugamonas; species Rugamonas callida. The sequence continues at coordinate 5,439 of NZ_SPVG01000044.1, forward strand.
GCTGCAAATCTGCTTCGGCGCGCAAACGCCGCGCAGCCTTCTAACTATGTTGATGGATGGTAATTTGAAAGCGAACTAGGTATATTCGCGCATATGTGCCAACCACCCCAGGAGTTCGCATTCATGCGCGCAGTTAATTCGCTCGGCCTCGCTCTGGCGCTGGCTTTCCCCTCGGTCCCAGTGCTGGCGCAAGCCACGCCGGCCACCTTCAACTTTGCCACCGCGCCCGGCCGTCTGCCGAAAAACGTGGTACCCGTCGAGTATGACATCGCCATCACGCCGGATGCCGCCGCGCACACCATCACCGGCAGCGAAACCATCCTGCTCGACTTCAAGGAGGCTAGCGCCACCATCCAGTTCAACACGCTGAACCAGAAACTGGACAAGGTGCTGCTCGATGGCCAGCCGGTCAAGGCGGTGGTCACGGACAACGACAAGCAGCTGACCACCATCACGCTGGCCCGCGCGGCCAAGGCGGGCAAGCACAAGCTGAGCTTCGCCTACACCGGCCAGATCGAGACCAAGCCGCTGGGCCTGTTCGCGCAGGAATACAAGACGCCGGACGGCGTCAAGGATGTGATGCTGAGCACGCAGTTCGAAGCCACCGACGCGCGCCGCATGTTCCCCTGCTGGGACGAGCCGGCTTTCCGCGCCGTGTTCAAGCTGACGGTGACCACGCCGGCCAAGTGGGCGGTGTATTCCAACATGCCGCAGACCGCGCGCAAGCTGCAAGGCGAGCTGGCCACCACCAGCTTCGCGCCGACGCCGAAGATGGCGTCGTATCTGGTCGAATTCTCGGCCGGTAATCTGGCCGAGATCAGCGCCGATCACAAGGGCACCCACTTCAACGTGGTGGCGGTGCGAGGCCAGGAGCAGGGCGGCCGTGCGGCGCTGGACAACGCCCGGCAGATCCTCGACGACTACAACGATTACTTCGGCGTGAAGTACCCGCTGCCGAAGATGACCTCGATCGCGGTGCCGGGCGGCTTCAGCGGCGCGATGGAAAACTGGGGCGCGATCACCTACAACGATCAGGTGCTGCTGGTCACGCCATCCAGCACCCTGGCCAACCGCCAGGGCGTCTACAGCACCCAGGCGCACGAAATGGCCCACCAGTGGTTCGGCGACCTGGTCACCATGGGCTGGTGGGACGAGCTGTGGCTGAACGAAAGCTTCGCTTCCTGGATGGCGGCGCACGAGACCGATCTGCGCAACCCGGCCTGGCGCTGGTGGGAGCAGCAGGACGAAAGCAAGGAAGAGGCGATGACGGCCGATTCGCGCGCCAGCTCGCACCCGATCGTGCAGCACGTGGTCAACGAGGTGGAAGCCACCAATGCCTTCGATCCGGTCATCACCTACAGCAAGGGCCAGGCCGTGTTGCGCATGCTGGAGACCCACATGGGCGCCGACAACTTCCGCCAGGGCGTACGCAGCTACATGCAAAAGCACGCTTACTCCAACACCTTCGGCGGCGATCTGTGGCAGGCGCTGGACAGTACCGGCAGCGGCAAGATCAGCGGCATCGCCACCTCGTGGACCACGCAGCCGGGCTTCCCGCTGGTGTCGGTGGCGGCCAGCTGCGCGCCGGACGGCAAGCGCACCATCAGCCTGACGCAGCAGCGCTTCCTGCTGCAGGGACTGGGCTCCGGCAAAGGCCACTGGCAGGTGCCGCTGCAGGTGCGCAGCGGCGGCGGCGCCGCGCATCCGCTGCTGTTCAGCGCCGACCGGCAGCAGGCCGACGCCGGCCGCTGCGACGAACCGCTGAGCGTCAACGCCGGCGCGGTCGGCTACTTCCGCGTGGCCTACGATGCGGCCACGCTGGCGCTGAACACGCGTCACTTCGCGCAACTGCCGGACGGCGACCGCATCGCCATGCTGGATGACCAATGGGCGCTGGTGGAAGCCGGCGCGGCGCCGCTGGACAGCTATCTGGCGCTGGCCTCGGCCATGGGCACCACGCAGAACGAGCGCGCCTGGCAGCAGATCACCGGCGTGCTGGGCACGCTGGAATCGTATGCGCGCGGCACGCCCGGCCACGCCGCGTTCATGCGCTACGCGCGCGCCATCGTCACGCCGCTGGCACGGCAACTGGGCTGGGACGGCAAGGCCGACGAGACGCCGGGCGTGCAAAAGCTGCGCCGCACGGTGCTGGCCGACCTGGGCGCCTGGGGCGATGCCGAGGTGCTCGCGGAAGCGCGCAAACGCTTCGCCGCCTTTGTGGCCGACCGCGCCACGCTGGCGGCCGATGACCAGGCGATGGTGCTGTCCATCATCGCCCGCAGCGCCAGCGCCGCCGACTTCGAGCAGCTGCACGCCATCGCCAGGGCGGCCGGCAACGAAACCGAGGTGCGCCGTTATTACGTGGCGCTGATGCAGGTGCGCGATCCGGCGCTGGCCGCGCAGGCCGGCGCCATCGCGCTGTCGGATGAAATACCGAAACAGGCCGGCACCCTGCGCGTTGCGCTGTTGGGCACGCTGAACGGCGCGCATCCGCAACTGGCCTGGGACCTGTTCACCCGCAACGTCGACGCCCTGATGGCGCCGTTCGGGCCGTTCAGCCAGCTGTATCTGAGTCAGTACGCGCCGGAGCAATTCTGGCGGGCGATGGCGCCGCAACAGATGGAAGCCTGGATCACCGCGCGGGTGCCGGCCGACATGGGCCCGCACCTGGCGCGCGGCATGGAGACGGCGCGCTTCAAGTACAGCGAGCAGGCCGCGCTGCGCCAGCAGATCGAGGCGCTGCTGGCCGCGCGCGGCTGAGCGCAGCGGCGCGCTTTAGACGTCTCCCTCTATTTTTGCCGCAAGGCCGCGCCGGGGCTTGGCTTACACTAGGCAAAAATATAAAACGGACGGAGACCATGACATCCCGCAGATCGTTGCTGAAGATCGGCGCGGCCGGCGCGCTCACGCTCGCTGCCGGCGGCGCCGTCTATCGCCTGGCGCATCCGCCGGGCGCCCACCGCTTCGCGCTGGAAGGCGGCGCCCAGGCCGTGCTCGACGCCGTGAT
>NZ_SPVG01000063.1 GCF_004614165.1 Duganella callida
GCTAATTGTACAAGCGACGAATTCGCCTCGGTGGACTATTGTGATAATCCGTGTATATTCCCCACATGCAAAATGCTATGCTGAGTGCCGGCTAGCTTCGGCCAGAAGCGGACCGACAAATAGAACATTGGATGAAATACAAATCAATACGCTCGATGGCTCACAACTGGTCCCATTCGTTTATGAGCGGAATGAATTACGTCGATGCTGGCTATGTCTTTGAGGACGTCTATGAGATGGCACGGGCACGGCGTGGCGAGAAAGTAACCATCAATTGGATTCCCGCAACGAGCGAAGAACTGTTTGGATTTTCACCTAGAGTTAGGAAATGCGTGCTCGCTTATCGAGCTGGGTTGCATCGGCATTTGGAACGCCATCGCATCGACTCGGTTGCGCTCCTTGAGTTCCGCACAGAGGTCTATGTTGCGCAAAATTTCCGAATGTATGTGCGGTCCTATGTGCTTGACGATAGAAATAAAGAGCACATCGTATTTGTACATAGTTGACGTAATACATGCCGCCATCGGCCAGTAGTCGACGTTCAGTAATCTCTCACTATCATTTGAAAGGGCATACGCGTTTAAAAATAAGGACAATGCTGCACGTATCCTCGCTGGAGTATTTCTGGCCAGTGCAAGCCTATTGTCGACCGCTGCAAACGTAACTGCTGGAACATCCGATGAACTCACAAAGCTTTATAAAGACGACTAAGATGACAGGGTGTTGGCCTAGTAAAAGAGGACTAAATGCTGCCTGACCTACCAATTTTGAAGAGAGAATTATGGGAAATCTGGTTACAGTATCTTCAAAGACAGACGCATGCCAACATGGGCGTGTTCCAGCAAGTCGGTAGATACACATCGCATGAAGGTGATCGGTTAAGCGTTATTCGCGGGGACGGCACCGTTGAAGAGTCCGAGTTCCAACGCGCCAGTTCAGAAATGGTCATGAAGCTGGACGATATTGCTAACTCCACCCCTCAGGACCGGGTGGCGCTACTCGACAAAATTGCTAGAGACATGGGGAATCAGATCTCGATGCATTTGTTCGAAGGCCTAAACAAGACCCTTGATGAGGCTGGGCAGATTGTGGATGGGCAAGGTAGGCCGTTTGATCACGAAACGATACTTGCAGTGATCGAGTCCATACAAATTGATTTTAACGAGTTTGGTCAGCATGCACCTCTCTCAATTGTTTATGCTCCAGGGATGACAGAAAAAGTAAGAGAGGCGTTTCGTGCCCTTGAAAACGATCCGAGTATAAAAGCACGTTACGATGAGTTAATTTCTCGCAAGAAGGTGGAATGGCGTGATCGAGAAGCTGCTAGAAAACTGGTTGGATAGAGCCAGCGAGCGTAGTTACCAAGCCGTATTTGTCCAGATGTTGGCTGCAGAGGGATACACTGTGCTACATAGTACACGACACTGCTTACTAGAATATGGCAAAGATATTTTAGCTATTGCGCCAGACGGCGTTGGTTGTGCCTTTCAACTGAAGGGGGATCCGGGCGGACGAATGAAGATTTCAGAGTTTCGGAAAGACATTCAGCCGCAGCTTACGCAACTCATGGCACAGTCCCCGTCATATCCAGGTTTCCCAACTGGTGCTCATCGTGCGTATCTCGTAAGTAACGGACAATTTGAAGAGGAGGTGCAAGTTGCTGTTCGTGAGATGAATAACGGCCCATATCCATCGAAGACTTTACTGTGGTCTCGTGGTCATCTCCTCGATATGTGCAAAATCCATGCTTCTGCGCTTTGGCCAAGTGAGCTGAAAGATAACCGGGCTTTGCTGGAGCTTTACATGGCGGACCCTCGCGAACCACTTGACGTGGATATTCTGTCAGGGATGATGGAGTCTATTCTGAAGCTTTCAGCAGATAATGATTGTCTGAAGCAGACTGAGTTGGCGAGAGCTGCTAGCAGTACTGCGTGGCTTACTGGTATCGTGACCGCCATTCATGCAGAAAACGAGAATCATCACGCGGTTATATCTGCCTGGACACTATGCTGCGTTTCACTGATTGCCGCGTCTGAAAAGCATGGTGATGCATCCGTTTCAGCTGTCGGTGAAAGTTTGAAGCTCGCAAAGAACGCCCTGATAGACGCTTTGGCTGCGCTGTGGAGCGACGTCACCAAAAAAGACCACTTAGTTGAGGGCGATGCGTTTACAGATCCAGAAATCTTCGGGTGGCGAGTAGGTGTGTTATTCGGCCTTTTATCTTGTTTGTCTATTGCTGACGAAGAAATTCCCATTTTGGATGCGGCCTCTAGAAATGCTCTTCGCTCATGGCTCAAACAACCACCTCGCCAGCCTGAGTTGTGGGGTGAAGCAGTAGTGGCACATCTTATTCCTTGGGTCACTTGGTTGCGGATAAATGATCCTACACGGCGACCAGACGCTGAGATTAGTGAGCTTGCCACAGCAGTTATAGTTGCGAATCAGCCTAACAGCACCATTGCTTTAGCCAACCCGTACTATGATTTCGATGCTGTGCTTCGCCATAGGCTTGGTATGCCACTCTCAGCAAAAAGAAGATCATTGGCGCGGGAGGCTATTGCAGGTAACTCGTATACTGCCGAAGCTCTCCTGCATCTTCTGGTGCGAGCGAATATGAAGGGAAAATGCAAATCACTTTGGGCTAGGTTTACAAAGCTTTCTCATCATCGACTTGTATTGGACAAATCTTGGCATTATTGTCTGGTTCAGGCGCCTACTGGTTCAAACGAAACAAAGATATACCCATCCAGTTACCAATGGTCCCAGCTGAAATGTGAGGCATTGAATGGGATCTGCAGAGGCGAAGTGCCCAGCGTTTTACAGAGGTCGCCATGGTTGCTCGCGCTTTGGTGGCAGGTCGCCCCACATCGCATGAACTCAGAAGCTGTACGTGTATTTGTTGACGAAATTTTACCCGGTTGGGGTACCTAAGATACGCTTGGTGTTATAGCGAAGGTCCGCAACGGGGCGGAAACTGCCGGTCGTCAGCTGAGTCAATAAATTAGTGTTCTGCAGTTTTACATTCAAGGACTGCCGTTAGCCCCATGATGGAGATAGGTGGGGCGTTGACATAGTCGGTCCGACCACGCTTGTAACGCGGGCAGGGCGGGGCGCTGCTGCAGCGGCGTCGCTTGCCAGCGGTTGAGCGACAGGCCGAGGACGATGTCGGCCAGCGTCAGCGTGTCGCCGCAGACGTAAGGGCCGGCCGCGGCCAGTTGCGCGTCCAGCAGTCCCATCAGGCGGTTCCATTCCGCCGTGCTGGCGCGGATGGCGTCGGCGTCGGTATGGGCCGGGCTGCGGCGGACCAGTGCCATGAAGGCGTAGCAGCGCCACGAGTTGTTGAGTTCGGTCGCCTGCCAGTCCATCCATTTCTCGACCTGCGCGCGCGCCATCGGCTCGTTCGGCAGCAGGTCGGTGCGGCCATGCTTGCCGGCCAGGTAGCGGCAGATCGTATTCGATTCCCACAGCGCCTGGCCGTCATCGATGATCACCGGGACCATGCCATTCGGATTCAGTCTCAAAAAATCCGCGGTGGCGGTCGGCTGAAAGCCGCTGCCATATTCCTCCAACGTGTATGGCAGGCCTATTTCCGCGCAAGTCCACAGCACCTTGCGTACGTTGATCGAGCTCGATTTTCCTAAAATGGTCAGCATGCGGCACAGTATGCCACAGCAATATCTATTTACCTTACGGAAATGTAGTGGTGTTCACGGCCCGGCCTGTGCTTTAATAATGGTGCAATGCAAAACAGGGAGCGCTCGGGTAATGATGATGTGGTGGCACTGGTTGAGTGTAATTGGCAGTCTGGCGGTGACGGGGCCGATCGGGCTCGCGATCGTGGCCTGGCTGCTGGCCGGCAAATCGTGGCGGTTGACGGTCATCTGGTTGGCCCTGTTCGGCGCAGGGATGGCGCTGGTGGTGGCCACCAAGATGGCCTTCGTCGGCTGGGGCATTGGCATCGCGTCGGTGGAGTTTGCCGGGATCAGCGGCCACGCCATGCGCGCTGCCGCCGTGTTCCCGGTCGCCGGATATCTGGCCATGCGCTCGTCGGCGCTGTGGCTGCGCCAGCTTGGCATCGCGCTGGGCGTGGTGCTGGCGGTGCTGATCGCCATCTCCCGCGTCTACGTGCATGCCCACTCGAGTTCGGAGTCGATCAGCGGCTGCCTGCTGGGCCTGGCTGTGGCGGCCGCCTTCATCTGGTATGCCAGTACCGAACATCATTGGGCGCTGAGCCGCGTGCTGGTGGCCCTGTGTCTGCCCATCTTCCTGCTCGCGCCGCGCGTCGAGCCGATTCCGGCCGAAGCCTGGATCACCAAGGCCGCGCTGTACTTGTCCGGTCGGGAGCAGCCCTACACGCGCGCCATGTGGCACGCGCCGCGTCCGCAGATGCGCTGACCCGCCGCCCCGCTGCGCGTTTTCCAGCCTTGTACGATGCGCAAGATGGTATTATTGTGAACTTTCACAGCCCACAAACCTAGATAACAACGTGCGCCTATCTTCCATTAAATTGTCGGGATTTAAGTCTTTCGTTGATCCTACCAATTTCCAGGTTCCTGGACAGTTAGTCGGCGTGGTAGGGCCCAACGGCTGCGGCAAGTCGAACATCATCGACGCCGTGCGCTGGGTGCTGGGCGAATCGAAAGCGTCCGAACTGCGCGGCGAGTCCATGCAGGATGTGATTTTCAACGGCTCGACGCACCGCAAACCGGCTGGCCGGTCGTCGGTCGAGCTGGTGTTCGATAATAACGCCGGCAAGGCCGCCGGGCAGTGGGGCCAGTATGCCGAAATCGCCGTCAAGCGCACGCTGACCCGCGACGGCACCTCGACTTATTACATCAACGGCCAGCCGGTGCGCAGGCGCGATATCCAGGACATCTTCCTCGGCACCGGCCTCGGCCCGCGCGCCTATGCCATCATCGGCCAGGGCATGATCAGCCGCATCATCGAGTCGCGGCCCGAGGAACTGCGCGTGTTCCTGGAAGAGGCGGCCGGTGTCTCCAAGTACAAGGAGCGCCGCCGCGAAACCGAAAACCGCTTGCACGACACGCGTGAAAATCTGCTGCGCGTGGAAGACATCCTGCGCGAGCTGAACTCCAATCTGGAAAAGCTCGAAGGTCAGGCGGCCGTCGCCACCCGTTTCCATCAGCTACAGGCGGATCAGGAAGAAAAGCAGAAGCTGCTCTGGCTGCTGCGCAAGGTCGAGGCGGAGAACGAGCAAAAGAAGTACTTCCGCGAAGTCGAGCTGGCCCAGAACGAGCTGGAAGAGCAGACCGCCAAGCTGCGCAACGTCGAGCTGTCACTGGAGCAGATGCGCCAGGCGCACTTCGCGGCCGGCGACCGTCTGCACACGGCGCAGGGCGCGCTGTACCAGACCAACGCCGAGATCGGCAGCCTGGAAGCCAAGATCAAGTTCGCGGTTGAATCGCGCAGCCGTTTGCAGGCGCAGATCGCCGCGTTGACAGCGCAGCGCGACCAGTGGCAGAAGCAGGCGTCCGAGTACGGCGAGCAGATCGCGGAAGCGGAAATCACGCTGGAAGAGCTGAGCGCCAGAGTCGAGGAATCGCAGATGATGGCCGAGCAGAAGTCCGAATCGCTGCCGATGCTGGAGCAGTCCTGGCGCGAAGCGCAGACCCGCAGCACCGAGTCCCGCGCCCGCATCATGCAGGCGCAGCAGCAGCTGGAGCTGGAATCGGCGCACCAGCGCAACGCCAACAACATCCTCAACGGCCTGGCCATGCGGCGCGAACGCCTGCAGCAGGAAAAGAACGGTCTGGCGCTGCCGGACAGCGCGCATCTGGCCAATCTGCGCCTGCAGCTCGAAGAGAAGCAGCAGGCGCTGGAGGAACAGAGCTTCATGCTGGAAGAAGCGCTGGAGCAGCAGCCGAAGCTGGACGAGGAACGCCAGGCCGCGCAGCAGCAGGTCAACGCCGAAACCGCCGCCAACGCCCAGCTGGAAGCACGCCTGAACGCGCTGCGCCAGTTGCAGGAACGCGTGCAGACGCAAGGCAAGGTCACGCCGTGGCTGCAGAAGCACGAGCTGGAATCGCTGCCGCGCCTATGGCAGAAGCTGAACATCGAAACCGGCTGGGAGCCGGCGCTGGAATCGGTGCTGCGCGAGCGCACGTCGGCGTTGCAGATGTCGAACATCGAATGGGCCAAGGCGTTCTTCAGCGACGCGCCGCCGGCCAAGCTGGCGCTGTACGCGCCGTCCACCGCCGTGCCGCCGGCGCCGGTGGAAGCGCCCGGCCTCAAGCCCTTCCTGCAACTGCTGAAGATTAACGATCCCGGCCTGCGCGGCCTGCTGCAGGACTGGCTGCACAACGTCTACATCGCCGACGACACGGCTGAAGCGTTTGCCGATCGCGGCAAGCTGCCGGCCGGCGGCTGCATCGTCACGCGCCAAGGCCATATGATCACGCCGGGCAGCGTGCGTTTCTACGCCGCCGACTCCGAACAGGACGGCATGCTGGGCCGCCAGCAGGAAATCGACAACATCACCAAGCAGTTGCGTGCGCAGCAGATGCTGGCGGACGAGGCGCGCGCGCGCTCGGTGCGCGCCGACGCCGCGGTCGCCGACCTGACGCGCCGTCTGACCGAATACCGCGCCAGGCTGCAAAGCCTGCAGCAGTCCGTGCATACGCTGCAGCTGGAAGTGGTCAAGCTGTCCGAGATCGAGGCGCGCTTCAATCAGCGCAGCACGCAGATCGAAACCGACCTGGCAGAGATCACCGCGCAGGAAGAGGAACAGACCCAGATCAAGCTGGAATCGGAAGAGAAATTCGAACAGCTCGACATGGAGCTGGGCGAACTGCAGGGCGCGCACGAAGACGGCCAGACCGATTTCCTGCAAAAGGAACAACGCCTGGCCGATGCCCGCGAAGCACTGCGCGACCTTGAACGCGCGGCGCAAGAAGCGCAGTTCGCCGAGAAGACGCAGCGCGGCAAGATCGAGGAATTCCGCCGTAATATCGCCACCGCCACCGCGCAGGTGGCGCAGGTGACGGAGAGCCTGGAAGCCGGCCGCATGGAGCTGGAGGGTATGGAGCAGGGCAGCAGCGACGATGGCCTGCAAGAGCTGCTGGACCGCCGCAGCGCCCAGGAGAAAGCCTTGTCCGACGCGCGCCATGAACTGGACCAGATCGCGCAGCAGATGCGCATGTTCGAGGAAGGCCGCACCTCCGGCGAGCGCGCGTTGCAGCCGCAGCGTGACAAGATCATGGAAATGCAGCTGAAGGAGCAGGCCGCGCGCCTTAACCAGGAGCAGTTCGCCGCCCAGCTGGCGGAAGTCCAGGCCGACGAGGAGGCATTGCGCGAGAAGCTGCTGCCGGACATGAAGGCCCAGTATCTGCAGGGCGAGGTCACGCGTCTGACCAACGCCATCGCCGCGCTGGGCGCGGTCAACCTGGCGGCGCTGGACGAACTGGCCACCGCCTCCGAGCGCAAGAACTTCCTCGATTCGCAGAACGCCGACCTGCAGGAGGCCATCCGCACGCTGGAAGACGCCATCACCCGCATCGACAAGGAAACCCGCGATCTGCTGCAGGATACCTTCGACCGCGTCAACGGCCACTTCTCCGAGCTGTTCCCGATCCTGTTCGGCGGCGGCCAGGCGAAGCTGATCATGACCGGCGACGAAATCCTGGACTCCGGCGTGCAGGTCATGGCGCAGCCGCCGGGCAAGAAGAACGCCACCATCCACCTGCTCTCCGGCGGCGAAAAAGCGCTGACCGCGACCGCGCTGGTGTTCTCCATGTTCCGCCTGAATCCGGCGCCATTCTGCCTGCTCGACGAGGTCGACGCGCCGCTGGATGACGCCAATACCGAACGATTCTGCCGCATGGTCAAGCGTATGTCTGACCAGACCCAATTCCTCTTCATCTCGCACAACAAGATTGCGATGGAGATGGCCAATCAACTGATCGGTGTGACGATGCAGGAGCAGGGTGTATCGCGCATCGTGGCGGTGGATATGGAATCCGCCGCAAACTTCGCTACCGAGGCACAAGCAGCATGACAGACCTTCAACTCAGCTTAATCGCAGCCGCCGGCGTGTTTGTCGCCGGTGTCTTCACGTACAACAAAATCCAGGAATACAAGGCCAAGAAGAGCGTCGAACGGGCCTTCTCGACCGACCATGACGATGTGCTGATGCGCAGCGGCGCGGCGGCCGGTGCGTCCGCGGCGGCCGATCCCGCGGACGCGCCGGTGGCCCCCCATCTGCGCCAGGAACCCAGCTTCTCGCTCGACAGCGCCACGCCGGGCGTGGCGCTGTCGAGCGCCTG
>NZ_SPVG01000224.1 GCF_004614165.1 Duganella callida
CGGCCGCCTGCACGCCCTCGCCCCAGAAACGGAAGGCGATGATGGCCGGACACGTCGCCACGTAGGCCAGCGCCGCCAGCAGGGTCCAGCTCCACTGCACCGGGAGCGCGCCCAGCGCCTGCTCGCCGAGCGCGAACGCGCCCGACCACAGCACGCCGAGCGCGACCTGCGCCGCCAGAAAGCTGGCCCAGTTGGCGCGCAGCGCGGCCGGTTCGCGCACGCGCGTCAGCAGCCAGCTGTAGAACGACCAGGCGATGGTGGCCAGGATCATGAACAGGTCGCCCGGCACCAGCCGCAGTTCCAGCACGTGGCGCCATTCGCCGCGCGCCAGCACCAGCACCACGCCGGCGATCGACAGCACCGCGCCGGTCACCTGGCGCCGGCTCACCGCCACGCCGAAGCACAGCCAGCCGGTCAGCATCATCCACACCGGCATGCCCGACGCCACCAGCGTGACGTTGATCGGCGTCGAGGTTTGCAGCGCCATATATTGCAGTGCGTTATACATGCCGATGCCGAGCAGCCCCAGCAGGGCGTAGCTGCGCCAGTGGCGCCACAGGCCGGCGTCGCGGCGGAATACCGGACCGGCCAGCGGCAGCAGAATCAACAGGGCAATCGCCCAGCGCAGGAAGTTCAGCAGCACCGGCGGCAGCAGGTCGTGCACCAGCCGGCCGACGATGGCGTTGCCGGCCCACAGCAGCGGCGGCAAGGTCAGCAGGAAGATGGTCTTGGCGGTGAGGCGCTGGGTCATTTTTGATATTCGTGCAACAGCGAGGTGCCAGAGCATACCCGATCCGGCCGGCGATGAGCGATAGAAATAGCGTTGTCGCGCTGCGGCGCGGTAAAATAACCGCTGCTGATCCACCCCACTTATAAAATATGAAACTCTCCAAACAACATTCGATGTACGAATCCGATCACACCCTGTTCATCAAGTCGCTGAAGGAGAAAAATCCGCACATTGATGAAGGCCAGCAGAAAGGCCGCGCGTTGCTGTGGGACCGTCCACCGGTGTCGCTCGATGAGCAGCAGCGCCAGCTGGAATCGGCCATCCGCCAGCAGGCTTACGTCTACCAGAACAAAGTGTAAGCCCGCGGGACGGCAGGGATGTTGCCAGACCAAACGGCTGACCTGCAGCCGCCAGCGCCGGAGGCCGGCGACGGCGCTGCGGACGGTGTGGCTTCCATTGGCACAGCCGGGCCAGCCGATCACGCAGGCGACGCCGAGCCGGCCGCGTCAGCCGAAGCCGCGGCCGCAGCCGCCGCGGTCACGGCCGAAGTCTCGGCCCTGGCCCGGCTGTACGGCGAGCCGCTGCTCAAGCTGCCGACCGATCTGTACATCCCGCCCGACGCGCTGGAAATCTTCCTCGACGCGTTCGAGGGGCCGCTGGACTTGCTGCTGTACCTGATCCGCAAGCAGAACTTCAACATCCTCGACATCCCGATGGCGCAGCTGACGCTGCAATATCTGCAGTACGTCGACCAGATCCGCCTGTCGAACCTGGAGCTGGCGGCCGAATACCTGCTGATGGCAGCCATGCTGATCGAAATCAAGTCGCGCATGCTGCTGCCGCAGCGCCAGGCCGAACTCGATGTGGAAGCGGACGATCCGCGCGCCGAGCTGGTGCGCCGCCTGCTCGAATACGAGCAGATCAAGCTGGCCGCCTACGACCTCAACGCCCTGCCGCAGGTCGACCGCGATTTCGTGCGCACCCAGATCTTCATCGAGCAAAGCCTGGTGCCGACCTGGCCGCAGGTGGACGCGATCGACCTGCAGCAAGCCTGGCTCGATGTGCTGAAGCGCGCCAAGCTGACCCAGCACCACAAGATCAGCCGCGAGGAACTGTCGGTGCGCGAGCACATGACCGGCATCCTGCGCCGGCTGCAGAGCAGCCGCTTCGTCGAATTCGCCGACCTGTTCGACGGCGCCGGCGGCGTGCCGGTGGTGGTCGTCAACTTTGTGGCGCTGCTGGAGCTGGCCAAAGAAACCCTGATTGAAATTACCCAGGCCGAACCGTTCGCGCCGATTTATGTGCGGCTGGCCTATTCGCCTGCCTGATTGCTGCCTAAGATACCCATGAAAATCATCACCACCATAGAAGAACTGCGCGACCAACTCAGCGGCCAGCTGCGCACGGCCTTTGTCCCGACCATGGGCAATCTGCATGAAGGCCATCTGTCGCTGATGCGGCTGGCGCGCAAGCATGGCGACCCGGTGGTCGCCTCGATCTTCGTCAACCGCCTGCAGTTCGGCCCGAACGAGGATTTCGACAAGTACCCGCGCACCTTCCAGGCCGACGTCGAGAAGCTGGAAAAGGAAGGCGTGTACGTGCTGTTCGCGCCGACCGAGAAGGATTTGTACCCGGAACCGCAGGAATACCGCGTGCAGCCGCCGGACGGCCTGGGCAACATCCTCGAGGGCGAGTTCCGTCCGGGCTTCTTCAACGGCGTGTGCACGGTGGTGACCAAGCTGTTCTCGTGCGTGCAGCCGCGCGTGGCGGTGTTCGGCAAGAAGGATTACCAGCAGCTGATGATCGTGCGGAACATGACGCGCCAGTTCGCCATGCCCACCGAGATCATCGCCGCCGAAACCTGGCGCGCCGATGACGGCCTGGCGCTGTCGTCGCGCAATATGTACTTGTCGGCGACGGAACGCGCCGAGGCGCCGGCGCTGTACCAGGCATTGAACGCGGTCGCCAACGAGGTCCGCTCGGGCCACCTGGACGTGTTCCAGCTCGAACACAAGGCGATGGACGACCTGGCCCAGCGCGGCTGGAAACCCGATTACATCTCGATCCGCAAGCGCAACGACCTGCAGCCGCCGAACGCCGGCGACCTGGCGCAAGGCACGCCGCTGGTGGTGCTGGCCGCCGCCAAGCTGGGCACCACCCGTCTGATCGACAACCTGGAAATCTAAGGTTTGCCGCGCGGCGCGGCCGGGTTGACAGCGGTGGCCGGCGTGGCGGGCGCGGCCGAATTGGCCGGTCCAGCCGGCGCGGCCGGCTGCGATGGCTTCACTGGCGCCATCGGCGTTAATGGCGTCACTGGCGTTACCGTGGCGCCCTGCGGCGTCAGCTGAATCACCACCGCCGGCGCGACGGCAGCAGCTGGCGCCTGCTTTTCACGCAAGATCGCATTCATGGCCACGCTGAACAGCGCGATCACCAGCGCGATCATGACCAGCGTGGTCGCGACATACCATTTGATCATCTGCGACACCGCACGCTCGAGCTTTTGCGAAAACTCCGCGCGCAGCACCTCCATGCGCATGTCCATGGTGGCATTCAACGCCTTGGTGCGCTCATCCATGGCGCTACGGATGGCGTCAAACTGCACCGCCATGGTGGCGCGTAGCTCATCAAACTGCACCGCCATGGAGGTGCGTATCTCATCAAACTGCACCGCCGTGGTGGCGCGTAGCTCATTAAACTGCACATTCATGACCGTGCGCAAGTCGTCCACGGCCGTGCGCAGATCGCCGACCTTGGTGTCGATGTAGTCTTTGTCGGAATTCGCGTTCATGCGGCCATCTTGCGCCGCGCAAGCCGGGGCGTCAATGCTGGTGGCTGCGGTGTTTGCGCTGGATCAGGCGGCGACGTTCTGCGCCCAGGACAGGGCCGACAAATGGGCCTGGTTGACGTCCAGCGGGCTCAGCTTGAGCATGCGCGCCAGCGAGGCCACCAGGTCGGAATTCAGTTCGCAGGCTTCGGCCAGCGCCAGATACGGGCCGTATTTGCCATTGCGTGTGAGCAGCGCGGTCACCACGTCTTCCGACAGCTGGATGTTGGCCAGCACTTCCGCCATCGGGATGCCGAGCAGCCGGTCCAGCAGCGAGAACATGCCGGCGACGAACACATTTTCCGCCTCGCCCTTGCCGAGGTCGCGCTGTGCCAGCAGTTCGGCCAGGCGGCCGCGCACCACGGCGGTTTCCAGCAGCACCGGCGAATAGCCCGAGGTGCTGGCGGTGGCCAGCAGCAAGGTCAGCCAGCGATACAGCGGCGTGTAGCCGAGCAGGGTCAGGGCCTGGCGCAGCGATTGCACTTCCCGGCCCGCGCCGAATCCGGCCGAGTTGATGAAGCGCAGCAGCTTGTAGGTCAGCGTGGCGTCGCGCTTGAGCACCGCTTCCAGCTGGGCGATGTCGGCGTTCTGCCGCACCATCTGCATCAGCTGCATGATGATGGTCTGTGCCGGGTTCAGGCCCTTGGCGTCGGTCGACGGCCGCGGCGTCAGGTGCAGCTTGCCGACGAAGGCGTCCAGCCCCAGCGCGGCGCAGGCGTCGAAGTCGGCCCAGTTGCTGACCGGGCGCGCGATCATGCCCACCGTCGATTGCTTCAGCGCCGCGTAAGTGCGCGCCTGGGCGCCGACGTCGGCGCCGGTGAAGCGCACTTCCACGTAGGAGGCAATGCTGGACAGGCGGCTGCCGCTGCGCGCCAGGTCGGCCTCGCGCAGCAGGATGCCGACGCCGCCCGCGCGCAAGCCCTGCACGGCCGCCAGGGTGTCGGGATTGGCCAGCTCGGCCGCCCTGATCGACAGCACCGTGCGCTCCGGCGGCAGGTTGTGCAGCGCGTCGGTCGACAGCATGGCCGGGACGGCCTCGAGGAACAGGATTTTGTCGCGCAACAGCCAACCGCGCGCGTCGTCGTGGACGTGTGCGGCCACGAAGGCCACCAGCGATTCCAGCGCGTCCACCGTGGAGGCGGCGCCGCTGCTCAGCTGCTGCCAGCAGATTTCATAGCCGACCACGCGCTGCCGCGGATCGAGCAGCGGTTCACGGACGAGGAAATTGGTCTGGTGCATGGCTGTGGATGTGATCGATGCGAAGCGGCCCGCGCACTGCGGGCCTGCAGGTCGATGGCAGCGCCCGCGTCCGCGCCGCCCGCCACTGAATCAAGCGCCGAGTTTTTCGAAGATCTTGTTCAGCTTTTCGTCCAGCGTGGCGGCGGTGAACGGTTTCACCACGTAGCCGTTGGCGCCGGCCTGGGCCGCCGCGATGATGTTTTCCTTCTTGGCTTCGGCGGTCACCATCAGCACCGGCAGCTTGGCCAGCGCGGGATCGGCACGAATGTTCTGCAACATGGTCAGGCCGTCCATGTTGGGCATGTTCCAGTCGGACACGACGAAGTCGAACTGCTCCGAGCGCAGCTTGGCCAGCGCCATCACGCCATCCTCGGCTTCGTCGACATTGGCATAACCCAGTTCTTTTAACAGATTCCGGACGATGCGACGCATCGTCGAAAAATCGTCAACAACTAAAAATTTCATCTTTGGATCAGCCATGAATTGCTCCGTTGATTCTCTACGCGGTTGTTAATAGTGCCTACAATTTGGCAGCAAGTTGTAGGATAGCATTTCCGTTGCCTGAAGGCGAACAAAGTCGCAGTAAAACGTCACAGTTGCACAAATTGCATACTCACACGCGCAGCGCGCGCATGCCGTGTTGTGCCAGGTAGCCGAGCACCATGCCGGGCAGCGCCTGCAGCGCCCCCACTTCGTGCGCGGCGCCGACCGCGATCGCCTCGCGCGGCATGCCGAACACCACGGAGCTGGCTTCGTCCTGGGCGAAATTATACGCCCCGGCGTGGCGCATCTCCAGCATGCCGGCCGCGCCATCCTTGCCCATGCCGGTCAGGATAACACCAACCGCGTTCTTGCCGGCCGCTTGCGCGGCGGAACGGAACAGCACATCGACCGACGGCCGGTGACGGTTGACCGGTTCGGCCTGGTCGATGCGGGTCATGTAGTTGGCGCCGCTGCGGGTCAGGTACAGGTGCGAGTGGCCGGGCGCGATGTAGGCGTGGCCGGGCAGCACGCGTTCGTTGCCCTGCGCTTCCTGCACCGAGATCTTGCACAGCGTGTCCAGGCGCTTGGCGAACGAGCGCGTGAAGCCTTCCGGCATGTGCTGGGTGATCAGGATGCCGGGGCAGTCGGACGGCATCTGCATGAGGAATTCGCGGATCGCCTCGGTGCCGCCGGTGGAGGCGCCGATGATGATCAGCTTTTCCGACGACAGCAGCGGGTTGCGCAGCGCCGACAGCGGCGCGTGGCCCTGCTCGCCCGGCTGCGGCAGGCGGCGCGCCTGCACCCGCGCCTTGGAGGCGGCGCGGATCTTGTCGGTGATCAGTTCGGTATATTCGCGCATGCCGGCCTGGATCGAGATTTTCGGCTTGGTGACGAAGTCGACCGCGCCCAGTTCCAGTGCGCGCATGGTGATCTCGGAGCCGCGCTCGGTCAGCGAGGACACCATCACCACCGGCATCGGCCGCAGCCGCATGAGTTTTTCCAGGAAGTCGAGGCCATCCATCTTGGGCATCTCGACGTCCAAGGTCAGCACGTCGGGGTTGGTCTGCTTGATCAGTTCGCGCGCGACCAGCGGGTCGGGCGCCACGCCCACCACCTCCATGTCGGGCTGCGAGTTGATGATCTCGGTCATCACGCTGCGGATCAGTGCGGAGTCGTCGCACACCAGAACTTTGATCTTCATACACTACCTTTTTATTATTTAAAACAGATCGATCTCGCCGGCCACCGGCGCCACCTTGAGGCGGCTGGCATATTCGATTTCGCGCTTGACCAGGGTGTCGTTGTGGCTTTGCATCAGTTTCTTGACCAGCACCTTGCCGGTGCGCGGGAAAAAATACACCTTGCGCGGATAGATGTCGTTCAAGTCTTCCGCCACCACCTTGATGCGCTCGACCTTGAGGAAGTTCAGCACGAAGGCGGCGTTGCGCTCGCCGACGTTGATGGCGGTGAAGCCCTTCAGCACGGCGCCGCCGCCGAACACCTTGGCCTCGAGGTTGTCGCGCCGCGCGCCGGCCTTGAGCAGGTCGTTGATCAGGATTTCCATCGCGTAGGTGCCGTAGCGCGCCGAGGCCGACACCGGGCCGGCGTCGCCGCCGTCCGGCAGCATGAAGTGGTTCATGCCGCCCAGGCCGGTGGTGCGGTCGCGGATGCAGGCCGAGACGCAGGAGCCGAGCACGGTGACGATCAGCATGTCCTTGTTGGTGAAATAGTATTCGCCCGGCAGGATCTTGGCCGCTTCGCAGTCGAAGGTCCGGTCGTAATACACATTCGTGGCAAATTGTTCGAGGTCCATATTCTCTCTCACGGCCGCGGCGGCGCGGCTTTGCGGGCGGCGGCGCTGTCGTCCAGTTCGTAGACGGTCTTGCCGCGCAGTTTCAGGGACTCCGAGACATACAGGAAGTTTTCCGAATGGCCGGCGAACAGCAGCGCATCCGGCTTCATCAGCGGCACGAAGCGCGACAGGATCTTGCGCTGGGTAGCTTTATCGAAGTAAATCATGACGTTGCGGCAGAAGATGGCATCGAACTGGCCGCTGATCGGCCAGCTGTCCGCAAGCAGGTTCAACTGCTTGAACGTTATCATATTCCGCAGTTCCGGGCGCACACGGGCCTGGCCTTCGCGCTCGCCCTTGCCTTTGAGGAAGAAGCGGCGCTGGCGCTCGGGCGCCATCTTGTCCAGCCGGTCCATGGTGTAGACGCCCAGCTCGGCGTGCGCCAGCACGTTGGTGTCGATGTCGGTGGCGATGATCTGGCAGTTGGGCGTGAGCGTGTTGAACGCCTCGCACACGGTCATGGCGATCGAGTACGGTTCCTCGCCGGTGGAACTGGCCGAGCACCAGATGGTGATCGGGTCGCGCCGGCCCTTGATGTGCTCGGCCAGCAGCGGGAAGTGGTGGGCTTCGCGGAAGAACGAGGTCAGGTTGGTGGTCAGCGCGTTGGTGAACGATTCCCACTCTTCGCCCAGGCGGCCGGCTTCCAGTTCGTCCAGGTATTTGGCGAACGAGCCGATGCCGGTGGCGCGCAGGCGCCGCGCCAGGCGGCTGTAGACCATCTCCTGCTTGCTGTCGGCCAGCGAGATGCCGGCGCGCTTGTAGATCAGCGCGCGCACGCGCTCGAAGTCGCGGGCGTTGAAGTCAAATTCCTTGACCGTATCTTTTGATTGCGGCATATGTTAAATCCTTTGGGTGATGTGCTAACTATGCCTGCGCCGCGCCGGCCCGTGGGCCGACGCGGCGTTCACAGCTTAAAACTCTTCCCACTCGTCGGCCGCCGCGCTGACCGGCGCCTTTTTCGGCGCCGCCGGTTTGGCGGCCGGCTTGCCGGCCGCTCGCACTGCCGGCC
>NZ_SPVG01000100.1 GCF_004614165.1 Duganella callida
GCGCGGCAGCGCCGCCCTTGGCCGGCAGCACCGCGCGCGCCGCGACCGTGGCCTGCGGCGACGACTCGGCCATCTTCTGGAAGCTCTCGCGCGCCTGCGTGCCGAATTCGGCCTGCAGCGACGCCAGATTGCGTCCCATGTCCAGCTGACGGCCATGCTCGTCCAGCACCTTGAAATTCATGAAGTGGTGCGCCGGCAGCGTCTCCGGCTTGAAGTCGGTGGTCTTCACCATGATGGTCAGCTGCTCGCGGATGTCCGCGATGATGGCGTCGATCAGCTCACCGCGGCCGAACGCCAGCTTGGCCTCCACGCGCTCGCAGAACTTGGCGGCATACTCCGGCAGCGGCACGCAGTGACGGCGCAGCTTCTGCGGCAGGGATTTCAGCAGCAGATGCACCTTCTCCTTCAGCATGCCCGGCACCAGCCATTCGCAGCGCTCGCGCGACAACTGGTTCAGCGCATACAGCGGCACGGCCAGCGTCACGCCATCGCGCACGCTGCCCGGTTCGAAGTGATAGGTCAGCGCCAGCTCCAAGCCAGATGCGTTCATCTTCTTCGGGAACAGATCGGTGGTGACGCCGGCCGCCTCGTGGCGCATCAGCTCATCGCGGTTCAGGAACAGCAGCCTGGGTTGCTGCGCGGTGACGTCCTTGTGCCACTTCTCGAAGCCGGCGCCGTTCACCACGTCCGATGGAATCAGCTTGTCGTAGAAAGCCGCGATCAGCTCATCGTCCACCAGCACGTCCTGGCGGCGCGACTTGTGTTCGAGGTTCTCGATTTCCTTGATCAGCTTGTGGTTGTGGGCGAAGAACGGCGCGCGCGTGTCGTAATCGCCGCCGACCAGCGCTTCGCGGATGAAGATTTCGCGTGCCTCGGCCGGGTTGAACTGACCGTAGTTGATGCGGCGCTGGCTGTACACCACCAGCCCGTACAGGGTCGCGCGCTCGGACGCGGTGACCTGCGCCGAACGTTTTTCCCAGCGCGGCTCGCCCCAGGATTTCTTCAGCAGGTGGCCGCCGATCTTCTCCAGCCACTCCGGCTGGATCTGCGCCACGCAGCGCGCGTACAGGCGCGTGGTCTCGACCAGTTCCGCCGCCATGATCCACTTGCCCGGCTTCTTGTTCAGCGAAGAACCTGGCCAGATGTGGAACTTGATGCCGCGCGCGCCCAGGAAGCCGGGATCGTCCTCCATCTTGAAGCCGATATTGCCCAGCAGGCCGGTCAGCAGCGCCAGGTGCAGGTTGTCGTAGGTGGCCGGCGTGTCGTTCAGGCGCCAGCCCTGCTCCTTGACGATGGTCAGCAGCTGCGAATGGACGTCGCGCCATTCGCGCAGGCGCAGTTGCGACAGGAAGTTGCTGCGGCAGTTGTCCTGCAGCTGGCGGTTGGTCTTCTTGTGCTCGATCGCGTTCTCGAACCAGTTCCAGATCTTGAGATAGCTGAGGAATTCCGATTTCTCGTCGGCGAACTTCTTGTGCGCCTCGTCGGCGGCCTGCTGCGCTTCGATCGGCCGGTCGCGCGGATCCTGCACCGACAGCGCGGAGGCGATGATCAGCACTTCGTTCAGGCAGACGTTGTCCACCCCGGCCAGGATCATGCGGCCGACGCGCGGGTCCAGCGGCAGCTTGGCCAGCTTCTTGCCCAGCGCCGTGATCTGGTTGTATTCATCGACCGCGCCCAGTTCCTGCAGCAGCTGGTAGCCGTCCGCGATGGCGCGCGCCAGCGGCGGTTCGATGAAGGGGAAAGTTTCGACGTCCGCCAGGTGCAGCGTCTTCATGCGCAGGATCACGGAGGCCAGCGACGAACGCAGAATCTCGGGATCGGTGAACTTGGGCCGTTGCAGGAAGTCCTGCTCGTCGTACAGGCGGATGCAGACGCCATCGGCTACACGGCCGCAACGGCCGGCGCGCTGGTTGGCGGCCGATTGCGCCACCGGCTCGATCTGCAGCTGCTCGACCTTGTTGCGGTAGCTGTAGCGCTTGACGCGCGCCAGGCCGGCGTCCACCACGTAGCGGATGCCGGGCACGGTCAGCGAGGTCTCGGCCACGTTGGTGGCCAGGACGATGCGGCGCGCGTTGGTGGTCTTGAACACGCGTTCCTGCTCCTCGGCCGACAGGCGGGCGAACAGCGGCAGGATTTCCACGTGCGGAGGGTGATGCTTGCGCAGCGCCTCGGCGGTGTCGCGGATTTCGCGTTCGCCGGGCAGGAACACCAGCACGTCGCCGGAACCGATGCGGGCCAGTTCGTCGACCGCGTCCACCACCGCGTCCATCAAATCGCGCTTTTCGCGCGCGGCGGCGGTGCGGGCGCCGCGGCCTTCGGCGTTGGCGATGGCCGGATTCACCACCTCGCTTTCGATCGGGCGGTAGCGCACCTCGACCTTGTACAGGCGACCCGAGACTTCGATCACCGGCGCCGGTTTGTCCTCGCTGCCGAAGTGGCGCGCGAAGCGGTCGGCGTCGATGGTCGCCGAGGTGATGATCACCTTCAGGTCCGGGCGGCGCGGCAGCAGCTGCTTGAGATAACCCAGCAGGAAGTCGATGTTCAGGCTGCGCTCGTGGGCCTCGTCGATGATGATGGTGTCGTAGGCCTTGAGCAGCGGATCGCTCTGCGTTTCGGTCAGCAGGATACCGTCGGTCATCAGCTTGATCGAGGCGCCCTTTTGCAGCGTGTCGGCGAAGCGCACCTTGAACCCGACATGCTCGCCCAGCGGCGAGCCCAGTTCCACGGCAATGCGCTTGGCGGTGGACGATGCGGCGATACGGCGCGGCTGGGTGTGGCCGATCAGGCCTTTCTGGCCACGGCCGAGCTCCAGGCAGATTTTCGGCAGCTGCGTGGTCTTGCCGGAACCGGTTTCGCCGGAGACGATGATCACCTGGTTGTTGCGCAGCGCTTCCGCGATCTCGTGGCGGCGGCCGGACACCGGCAGGTCCTCCGGAAAGGTGATCGGCGGCAGCGGATTGCGGAAATTGCGCTCGGCCTCGCGCGCCGCCTGCTCCTCCGGCGTCAGGCGCGGTTTGGCCTCGCGACGCGGACCACGGTCGCCCTCTGGACGCGGCCCGCGGGGCGGGCGTGGCTGCCCCTGCCCGGAGCGGGCGTCGGCGCCCGGCGCGGGGTGGCGGGCGGCATGCTGTGGACTGGATGGCGACTTTTGTGGCTTATTGCTGGCTTCTGACATTGTTTTTTACAAAGGTTTTGGCGCGGACGTCGCGCCCCGAATTATAATGCGGCGAATGGAAAACCCTACCCAATTCGTCCAATGGCTGCGCTCCGTCGCGCCCTACATCCACGCTTTCCGCGGCAAGACCTTCGTGGTCGCCTTCCCCGGTGAACTGGTCGCCGCCGGCGCCCTGCCGGTGCTGGCGCACGACCTGTCGCTGCTGCACGCGCTGGACATCAACGTCACCGTGGTCTACGGCTCGCGCCCCCAGGTGGCTGAACAACTGGCCCTGCGTAACGTCGAGGGCCGCTTCCACAACGGCGTGCGCATCACCGACACCGCCGCCATGGAATGCGCCAAGGAGGCCGCCGGCGAACTGCGTCTCGACATCGAGGCCGCGTTCAGCCAGGGTTTGCCGAACACGCCGATGTCGAACGCGGCGATCCGTATCATTTCCGGCAACTTCATCACCGCCCGGCCGCTGGGCGTGATCGATGGCGTCGACCTGGAACTGACCGGCGTCACCCGCAAGGTCGACGCCGAAACCATCCACTCGATCCTCGGTTCGGACGGCCTGGTGCTGCTGTCGCCGCTGGGCTTCTCGCCGACCGGCGAGGCGTTCAACCTGACCATGGAAGACGTGGCCTGCAGCGCGGCGATCGCCCTGCACGCCGACAAGCTGATCTTCATCACCGAAACCCCGCTGATGACCGACGCCGGCGGCGCCGAGATCCGCGAACTGTCCTCGCACCAGGCGGAAGCCGTGCTGCAGGCCGGTTTCCTGCCCGACGCCACCGCGTTCTACCTCAAGCACTGCATCAAGGCTTGCGACAACGGCGTCGAACGCTCGCACATCGTGTCCTTCGACATGGACGGCTCGGCGCTGCTGGAACTGTTCACCCACGACGGCGTGGGCACCATGATCTCGCACGAGAACCTGGAATCGCTGCGTCCCGCCACAATTGAGGACGTCGGCGGGATTATCAAGCTGATCGAACCGCTGGAAGCCGACGGCACCCTGGTCAAGCGCGGCCGCGAACTGATCGAGCGCGAAATCGAGATGTTCTCGGTGATCGAGCACGATGGCGTGATCTTCGGCTGCGCCGCCCTGTATCCGTTCCCGGAACAGAAAATGGCCGAAATGGCATGCCTGACCGTCAACCCGGAAGTGCAGGGCCAGGGCGACGGCGACCGCATCCTCAAGCACATGGAAAACCGCGCGCGCGCCATGGGCGTGCACAAGCTGTTCGTGCTGACCACCCGCACCGCGCACTGGTTCATCAAGCGCGGCTTCCATCCGGCCACGGTGGACGCCCTGCCCAAGGACCGCCAGCGCATGTATAACTGGCAGCGCAAATCCCAGGTTTTGATTAAGACCTTATAATCACGCTTTTACAGACCGCTTTAGGAGCAACAACAATGGCCCGCACCGTTCAATGCATCAAACTCCACAAGGAAGCCGAGGGCTTGGACTTCCCGCCGTATCCGGGCGAACTGGGTAAGAAGATCTACGAACAGGTTTCCAAGGAAGCCTGGGCGGCGTGGCTCAAGCACCAGACCATGCTGGTCAACGAGAACCGCCTGAACCTGGCCGACCAGCGCGCGCGCAAATACCTGGCGACGCAGATGGAAAAGCACTTCTTCGGCGAAGGCGCCGACCAGGCGCAAGGCTACGTGCCGCCATCGGCCTAAGCACCGGGGACAGACCCCGGGGTCTGTCCCCGGGGTCTGTCCCCAATCTGCTTAGTACTGCAGCGTCTTCACACCTTCCGCCGTGCCCAGCAGGCACACATTGGCGCCGCGCGCGGCAAACAGGCCGACCGCGATCACGCCGACGATCTGATTGATCTGCGCTTCCAGCGCCTTCGGATCAGTGATCGACAATCCCGCCACATCCAGCAGATATCCGCCGTTGTCGGTGACGAAGGCCTCGTCCGTGCCCGGCTTCAGGCGCAGCTTGGGCGTGCCGCCCAGCTGTTCCAGCTGACGCGCCACCGCGGCGCGCGCCATCGGGATCACTTCCACCGGCAGCGGGAACTTGCCCATCACGTCCACCAGCTTGGAACCGTCGGCGATGCAGACGAACTGTTTCGCCACCGAGGCGACGATCTTCTCGCGCGTCAGGGCCGCGCCGCCGCCCTTGATCATGGCGCCGGAGCGATCGATTTCATCGGCGCCATCGATGTAGACGGCGATTGCCGGCACGTCGTTCAGGTCGAACACTTCGATGCCGTGGCCGCGCAGGCGGGCGGCGGTGGCTTCCGATGAGGCCACGGTGCCCTTGATCTTGTCCTTCATCTTGGCCAGTTCGTCGATGAAGAAGTTGGCGGTCGAGCCGGTGCCGACGCCGATGATCTCGTTTTCCACCACGTAGGCTATGGCGGCACGGGCAACGGCTTGTTTCAGTTCGTCTTGGGTCATGATTAAAAGTTAAGAGAGGGGAAAATCGGACAGCCGCTATTTTACCACCCCGCTTTTTGCTTAAAAATTGCGCATCGACAACATCCGGCTTGCAACTTTGTAGCAGACTTGCACCAACGTACAAAGCAAGCAACAGCTGTGGTCAGAAAGGCTACAGGATGTGCGAGAATGTTTGTAACAGGCCCAAAAACCGCCGGGGAGAGACAATGACCAGCACCAAGACCGTCCTGATCGTGGATGACAGCCGTGTGTCGCGCATGATGGCGCGCCAGTATCTCTCCAGCTTGCGCTCGGCATGGATCGTCGAGGAAGCCGGCACCGGCGAGGAATCGCTGCTCAAGGCGCGCCACTCGCCGCCGGACCTGGTGATCATGGACGTCAACATGCCCGGCATGGGCGGCATCGCCGCCGCCGAGCAGCTGCGCCAGGAATTTCCCGCGCTCGCCATCTCGCTGCTGACCGCCAATGTGCAGACGGCCACGCGCGAACGCGCCGCCGCCATGGGCATCGGCTTTGTCGAAAAGCCCATCACCGAAGCGCGCATCGCGCAACTGGTGGCCACGCTGGAAGCGGCGTAATCATGCTCGACCTGACCGCCCTGGAAAACGACGCGCTGATCGAGATTTTCAATATCGGCGTCGGCCAGGCGGCAGCTTCGATGGGCGCCATCGTCAACGAGGCGGTGCGCATGTCGGTCCCGTCGATCAGCTTCATCGCGCGGGCGGAGGCGGCCCGGCTGCTCGGCCATAACGACGGCGTGCCGGAACGCATCTGCGGCGTCAGCCAGCGCTTCAAGGGTGCGTTCGACACCGACGCCATCCTCATGTTCCCCGAAGATAAAAGCCTGGACATCGTGCGCCTGATGGTGGGCGAGGCCATGCCGCTCAAGGAACTGACCGACATGGAACAGGAAGCCATGTGCGAGATCGGCAACATCATGCTGAATTCCTGCGTCGGCACGCTGGCGAATATTTTCCAGCGCGAGCTGCAAGGATCGCTGCCGCAGTACCACGTCGGCACCAGCGACGAAATTCTCACCGCCACCGGCAGCCAGGCCGACAGCGTGGTGCTGATGCTGCACATCGACTTCGTGCTGGAGAAGCACCAGATCCACGGCTACGTCGCCTTCGTGCTCGACATCTCGGCCCTGCACGACCTGAAAGAACAGATCAATCTCTACATCGCCCGCGCGATGGGGCAAGGCTGACATGGACTGCGCGCGCCTGCCCCTGCTGGAAAGCGTATTCTGCGCGGTGAGCCTGGGCGCCATCGTGCTCGATCACCAGCGCCGCGTGGTGCTGTGGAACAGCTGGATGGTGCGCCATGCGGGTCTGGAGCAGGACAAGGTGATCGGCCGGGACTTCTTTGCCGTCTGTCCGGATCTGCGCGGCGGGCGGGTGGATGCGGCGATCCAGCACGCGCTGTACAACAACTTCCCCTCCCTGCTGTCGCAGACGCTGAACAAGGCGCCGTTCGGGCTGTATCTGAACGCGGCGGCGGCGGCGCGCGACGACCGCATCCAGCAGGCGGTGGAAGTGACGCCGATCGCGGTGGACGGCGCGCCGCGCCACTGCCTGATCCAGATCAGCGACGTCAGCATCGCGGTGGCGCGCGAAAGGCTGCTGCGCGAGCAGGCCATGGTGCTGCGCTCGCAGACCTTTGCCGACGGCCTGACCGGCATCGCCAACCGCCGCCACTTCGACGTCGCGATGGAAAAGGAACACCGGCGCGCCAAGCGCGGCGGCATGCCCTTGTCGCTGCTGATGATCGACATCGACCACTTCAAGGCGTACAACGACCATTACGGCCATCAGAAAGGCGACCAGTGCCTGATCCAGGTGGCCGGCGCGCTGGCCGCCATGCTGAAGCGGCCCGGCGACCTGACGGCGCGCTACGGTGGCGAAGAGTTTGCGATGATCCTGCCGGAGACCGACATCGAACAGGCCAGGCTGATGGCGGAGACGATCCGCGACCGCGTGCAGGCGCTGCGCATACCGCACGAGCGCACCACCGACGACGCGCGGCAGGTGACGGTCAGCATCGGCATCGCCACCCAGCGCGGCGGCACACCGGTGGACATCGCAGCCCTGATCGGCGCCGCCGACAAGGCGCTGTACCAGGCCAAGCGCAGCGGCCGCAACCTGGTCGCGGCGCTGCAGCCATAATCCGGGGTCAGTTCTGCCAATCGCACACGGGCTCTGCCGTAGTGGTCGCTACGGCAGAGCCCGTGTGCGATTGGCAGAACTGACCCCGGAGTTAAGTCCAGACGCGGTAGATCCAGTAGCTCTCTTCGTCGGAGGCCAGCACGCGCGCCAGTTCCAGCGGGCTGTGGCCGGTGATTTCGCGCGCTTCGCGGCAGAAATGGGCTTGGTCGGCGTAGCCGCCGCGCGCGGCAATGTCGGACCAGACGGCTCTGCCGGCCAGGTAGTCGTCGCGCGCGTCGAAGAACGATTGTTCGGCGCGCTGCAGGCGCAGCAGCCTGCGCATCGGCTGGCCGGCGCGCGCCTTGATGCGGCGCTCGATGTTGCGCACGCCGCGTCCCGGCGCGGTGTGCGCAACAT
>NZ_SPVG01000194.1 GCF_004614165.1 Duganella callida
CTGCCGTAGCGGTCGCTACGGCAGAGCCCGTGTGCGATTGGCAGAACTGACCCCGGATTTTATGCCAGCAGTTCGGCGTAGCGGGCGATGTCGACGTTGCCGCCGCTGACGATGATGCCGACGCGCTTGCCTTGCAGCTGGTCTTTCATCGCGCGCGCGGCGGCCAGGCCCAGGCCGCTCGTCGGTTCGATGACGATTTTCATGCGCTCGCCGAAGAAGCGCATTTCGGCGCGCAACTGTTCGTCGCTGGCGGTCAGGATGTCCGTCACGTCGCGCTGGATGATGGGGAAGGTCAGTTGCCCCAGATGCTGGGTCTGGGCGCCGTCGGCGATGGTTTTCGGCGTGTCGATGTGGACGATGCTGCCGCTGCGCAACGATTGCTGGCCGTCGTTGCCGGCCTCGGGCTCGACGCCGTAGACCTTGGCGCCCGGCGACAGCGCGTGCGTCGACAACGCCGTGCCGCTCAGCAGGCCGCCGCCGCCCAGCGGCGCGAACACGACATCCAGCCGTCCCACTTCCTCGATCAGTTCCTTGGCCGCCGTGCCCTGCCCCGCGATCACGTCCGCATGGTCATACGGCGGGATCAGCGTCAGGCCATGTTTCGCCGCCAGTTCGCGGCCGATCTGCTCGCGGTCTTCCGTGTAGCGGTCATAGATCACCACTTGCACGCCGTAGCCGCGCGTCGCCGCCACCTTGGCCGCCGGCGCGTCATGCGGCATGACGATGGTGGCCGGGATCCCCAGCAGCCGCGCCGACAGGGCCACCGCCTGCGCGTGATTGCCCGACGAGAAAGCCACCACGCCGGCCTTGCGCTGCGCCGGCGTGAATTTCGCCAGCGCGTTGTAACCGCCGCGGAATTTGAACGCTCCCATGCGCTGGAAGTTCTCGCACTTGAAGTACACTTCCGCGCCGAGTTCGGCATTGGCGGTGGACGAGGTCAGCACCGGAGTCTTGTGCGCCACGCCGGCGATGCGCTGCGAGGCGGCGACCACGTCTTCATAGGTAGGCAGTTTCAATTCGCTCATGAGGGTTCCTGGAGGGGATTAGCGCGCGTCGTTGTAGACGGTGGCGCGGGAAACGTTGAGGTAGGCGGCAACAATATCCATCGCCCGCCGCACATCGCTGAGGCCGGCTTCCTTCAGCTCGCGCATCAGGCTCTTGCGCTCCTCGGCCTTCAGCGCGCGCGGCGTGGTGCCCAGACGGGCGGCGTATTGGTCGATGTGGCTGCGGATGGCGTCGGCGCCATTGGGGCGCAGGGTATCGGTGACGGCCGCTTCGGTGTCGACGCTGCCGAACTGGGTCAGCATGGTGTTCAGGCTGCGGAACACGGTCAGGTCGATGTTCAGGCACAGCGCGGCCACGTACTGGCCCTGGCTGTCCTTGATGCCGATCGAGGTGCTCTTGGCCAGGCGGCCGTCGGGGAAGGTGTTGGCGTAGTTGGCGATCACCTGTTCGAACGCGGGATCGGCGGCGCGCGCCAGCCCCAGCTCGGTCGCGGGCGCGCCGACGCTGCGACCGGACAGATTGTTGTGGATCGCCAGCACCGCCTGCTCCGGCGCGGTCAGGTCGTGCAGTACCACTTCGCAGAACGGCGCCAAGGTTTTGCCCAGTCCGTCCGCGACCTGGCGCAGCTGCGCCAGCAGGTGTTCATGTTCGCTGGTTTTCTTCATCTGCACATTTTATCTCGTTTTAGATAATTTGTGCAGATCCGGAGAAATTTACGGTCCGGGCCGACGCTCTTGCTTGTTATCGCGCGGCTCGGTCTCCATCACGCCGGGGCCGGCGGACTGGCGGCTGTCCGAGCTGTTGCCGCCCAGGCCGCCAGGCTCGCCGCCGCTGCCCGCCGGGCCGCCCTGGCGTTGCGCCTGCCTGTCCTGCTGCTGCGTAGCGGTTCGTGCGCCCTTGTCGACGCCCTGCCCGCTGGTGGCGCCCTCGGTGCCGGAGCGGCTGCCGCGGATGCCGTCGACATCGCCGGGACCGCCGATGGATGAATCGTGATGACTGTTCATGATGACTTCCTCCTTGCCCTCATCGTAGGCAAGCCATGCCAACGCGGCCATCGGCGCACACCGCGCCGGGCTGTAGGATTTTGGACGGCAGCCTCTAATTTTATGCTGCCAGGGGTTCGTATAATCGGCGGACAACGATTACCCTGGAGACAACCATGAAATACCTCGCCCTCATCGCCGCTGCCGCCCTGAGCATCGCGCCCGCCTTCGCCGATCCCGGCTCGCCGGCCGGCCTGTGGAAAAACATCGACGACGAAACCGGCAAGCCGAAAGCGCTGATCCGCATTTCCGAAAGCAACGGCGTGCTGACCGGCCAAATCGAAAAACTGTTCCGCGACGCCAATGAAGAGCAGAATCCCAAGTGCGACAAATGCGAAGGCGCGCGCAAGGACCAGCCCATCCTCGGCATGACCATCCTGTCCAACCTGAAGAAGGATGGCGACGAATACAGCGGCGGCGAGATCCTCGACCCCAACAACGGCAAGGTTTACAAAAGCAAGCTGCACCTGACCGACGGCGGTAAAAAACTCAGCGTGCGCGGCTACATCGGCGTACCGATGCTGGGCCGTTCGCAGACCTGGCTGCGCCAGGACTGACCTGGCTGCAGCCGACGCCCTGCGCGAACAGTCGCAACATCTGGCGCAGCTGGTCAGCGTATTCCGGCTGGGCAGGCCGGCCGTGCCGGCGCTGCGCTAAGCCGGTCTCAGCGCGCGCCCTTGCCGGTGGCGGTCCACCAGAGGCCGCCCATCAGGTGCGCCAGGTATTGCGGATCCTTGTACATATTGCCGTCGTGCCCCAGCGCGGTGACGAACACGCGGCTCTTGTCGACGTGGTGATACCAGCTCACCGGATGGTCCTTGCCCATGCCGTGCGAGACCTGGCCCGGCCAGATCTTGGTCGGATCGTAGCTGGTCTCGTCCACGTTCAGCACCGGATGGATTTTGATCTTGTACGGATCGTCGAACACATACCATTCGTCGCTCCAGATCCAGCGCTCCGGCAGGCCGTAGGTGGCCGGGAAGTTCCTGTCGACCACGTCGGCCACGCCGGTCTGCAGCATCGGATGGTTGCCGACGTGACGGCCGACCAGCTTTTCATACCAGGTCCAGGTGTTGGGCGGGATGATCAGCGCGCGGTGCACCAGCATGGCGTTGCCGCCGTTCTTCATGTAATCCTCGAATTTCTTGCGGCGCGCCTCGTTCAGTTCTTCCGGCGGCGTGTTCAGGAACATCACCGCCGCGTACTGGCTCAGATCGCCGTCGAAGACTTCCGGCTTGTTGGTGTAGGTCATCTCGAACGCGTGCAGCTTGCCCAGCTTTTCGAAACTCTCGCGCGCCACCGGAATGTATTCGTAGTGGTACTTGCTCGGCATCGCCAGCACCAGGATCTTGTACTGCGTATCCGCCTGACTGGCGCTCGCCAGCAATCCGGCCGCCACGGCCAGCAAGATTTTTTTCATGGTCTCGTCTCCGGTTATAGCTAAAAAGTTAGCGCTAACATCAGTCTAACTCAAAACCATCAGTCCGGCACCAGCTGTGTGACCATGGGCGGTTCGAGCGGACTGGGCAGGCACACGGCGGCCGCGCAACCGCCGGCGGCACGCCAGTAGCGCACGTAATGCACGTCGGTGGCGGGACGGGCCGCATCGTGCACCACCGCCAGCGCGGCGTCGGCCGTCGGCGCGAAGCTCAGCGCGCGCAGATGCGCCTGCAGGCCGGTGCCCAGCGCCTTGCAATAGGCTTCCTTCTGCACCCACAGCCGGTATAAAAA
This sequence comes from Duganella callida, assembly GCF_004614165.1. Lineage (GTDB taxonomy): Bacteria > Pseudomonadota > Gammaproteobacteria > Burkholderiales > Burkholderiaceae_D > Rugamonas > Rugamonas callida. The sequence goes on from NZ_SPVG01000194.1 coordinate 3,780, forward strand.
GTCCTCGCGCTGCAGCGGCGCCAATGCCGCCAGCGCGGCCTGCTCGTCGGGATGGCAGACCAGCCCGGCCAGCTCGGTCATGCTGATGTTGGCGTGCGCCGTGCTTTCGATATCGACCCCGACCGGATACGGCGCCAGCGCGATCAGCGCCTGGCGGCCGCTGTGCGACAGGTTGAAATGGCAGCTCAGGCCATCCGCCTCCGGCTTGCCGGCCCAGCCGTAACGCAGGGCGATGCGCGCCGGATCGCCGCCCGACTGCCGTGCCAGCAGCAGCCGCAGCATGCTGCGGCCGCGCCGGTAATGCTGCGCCAGGCGCGGCGTGCGGTAGCGCTGCGCCCTGGCCTCTTCCTCGGGATGCAGCACGGCCGCGTGACGGTCCCAGCCCGCATCGTCGAGGTCGGCCTGCCATAGCCGCAGCGTCTCAGGCCACTTCGGCGACACGGTCCCGTTCCAGCCGCGGTTGCGCCAAGACCTCGCTGTGCGCCACATGGCGGCCGCCGCCGCGCTCGCGCGTGCCGACCAGCACCGCCATATTGCCGAACGGATGCTTGTTCTCGAACATCAGCTGGTGCGCCAGATGGGTCTCGTCGAAATCGAAGGTGCGTCCCAGGCAGGGATCGATTTTGCCGTCCAGCACCAGCCGGTTGAAACTGGCCGCCTGCTGGTGATTGGCGAAATGCGCGCCCTGGAAGCGCTTCTGACGCATCCACAGATAGCGCAAATCGACCGAGGCGTTGTAGCCGGTGGTACCGGCGCAGATTGCCACCATGCCGGCCGTGTCGCACACGAACAGTGAGGTCGGAATGGTCGACTCGCCCGGATGCTCGACCACCAGCGCCGGCGATTTCTTCTCGCCCACCACGTCCCACACCGCCTGGCCGAAGGCGCGCGCGCCCTCCGACCAGCGCTTGTAGGCGGCCTTGTCGGTCCAGTGCGGCAGCATGCCCCAGTGCGAGAAATCGTTGCGGTTGATGCAGCCCCTGGCGCCCAGCTTCAGGCAGTAGTCGAACTTGTCGTCGCTGGACACCACCGCCACCGGGATCGCGCCGGCCTCGCGGCAGATCTGGATCGCCATCGAGCCGAGGCCGCCGGCGCCGCCCCAGATCAGCGCCACCTCGCCGGCGCGGATGGTGTTGGGGGTGAAGCCGTACAGCATGCGGTAGGCGGTGGCGCCGACCAGCATGTAGGCGGCCGATTCTTCCCACGACAGATGCTGCGGGCGCGGCAGGCACTGCTGCGCCTGCACCTTGGCGAACTGGGCGAAGCTGCCCCAGTTCAGCTCGTAGCCCCAGATGCGGAAGCTGGGCGAATACATCGGATCGATGCCCTCCCGCACGCGCGGGCAGTCGGCATCCCAGGTGCCGCAATGCAGCACCACCTCGTCGCCGACGCGCGGCCAGCTGACCTTGCGGCCGACCTTGTACACGATGCCGGAGGCGTCGCTGCCGCCGATATGGAAATCGACCGCTTCGCCGGCCTTCTGGCGCGCGCTGATCACATCCACCGGCACGCCCTGCGCGGCCCAGACATTGTTGTAGTTGACGCCGGCCGCCATCACGTACACCAGCACCTCGTCATCGCCGATCTCGGGCACCGGCACCACTTCCGGGCGCAGGCTGTCCTTCGGTTCGGCGAAGCGCTCGCGGCGCACGGTGAAGGCATGCATCAGCGGCGGCACTTCGCCCAGCGGCGGCCGTTCCCCGATGGGATAAATCTGTTTCGACATTGTATTAGTCTCCAGGTTCGGTTACGAATGGACCACGTTCAGCTGAAACTCTTCACCCGCACGGCCCGCACGGTGTCGCCGTTGGTGCCGTAAATACTCTGAATCAGGCCGGCGGGACGCGGCATTACCGTTATGCCGTTGTGCGGCAAACCATAGGTTTCGTCGTTGACGCGGATGTTGAACGGCTTGCCGGCCTTGACCTGCAGCGCCACCTCCAGCTCGCGCTGCTCCATGCCGTAGGCTTCCAGCAGCCACAGCGGATTCGGCTTCTGCGTGAACGGCTGGCCGTCCACGCGCGAGGCCAGCACCTCGGCGCCCTCGACCTTGACCGAGAACACCGGCGCCTGGCGCAGCGTGCGCACCTTGAACCTCACCTCGCGCACGCCATCCTTGCTGGTGTCGCTCAGCACCGCGATCTGCGGCGCCTCCAGGCCCGGCATCCGCGGCGCCGGGCTGACCCAATACTTGCGCGAATTCACGCCGAACACTTCCGGCACCTGCTGCTTGTCGCTGACGGTCGGGAAGTAATGCTTGCTCCAGCCGCCCAGCTGCTGGTCGCGCGAAATCCAGAATGCCTTGCCGGACGCGCTGTCCCAGGCATAGAACAGGTTGGACGTGTTCGGATGGGCGGCGTCGATCTGCGCCGTCATCGAGCCGGCGATCAGGAACACCGCGCCGGCCGCCAGCGGCACCGCCGGCAGCAGGAAGCGCCGCGTCAGCACCGTCAGCAGCGGCGTCATCAGGCCGGCCACCAGCGCCAGCACCAGTCCGGTCACCACCGACATCTGCGGGCTCAGGCCGATATACAGATTGCGCACCACCGGCGCGAACAGGATCACCGCCGGCGCCAGGCCCAGCACCAGCAGCGCGGTGCGGGTGCCGGCCGTGACCGCGCTGCCGCGCCGCGAGAACAGCACCGCCAGCACACCCAGCATGGCCAGCAGCGGCCAGCCGAACATGAAGGTCACGCCCGGCATGGCAAAGCTGGTGATCAGCAACAGCAGCAGCCACAGCACCAGCGCGCCGAAGCCCAGTTCCATCGGCCGCAGCCAGCGCGCCACCCCGGCCTTCATGGCGATGTAGGCGCCGATCACCAGCGCGACGAAGGCCAGCAGATACCACTGGCTGTTGTATGGATCGCCCAGCACGCCGTATTCGGGATGCAGCAATGACACGCCGCCCCAGATCAGCTGGCAGCCCACGCCCAGCAGCACCGCCATCAACAGGAACAGCGGCATCGCCAGCAGCACCCGCAGCGGCCGCAGCATGCCGCCCTTGATGCCCAGCACCGCCACCGCGCACAGCGCCGCCGCGGTCACCAGCATCAGCGGGATCACCGCGGTGGTGGTGTAGTGCACCAGGCCGATGCCGGGCAGGTCGAAGTACACGCGGTCGGTCGCGCTCAGGTCTTCCAGCGGCCGGTTGCCGAACTGGCGCGTCAGCGTCAGCATGATCTCGCCCTGCTGCTGCAGCGTGGCCTGGTTGAGGTTATCGATACTGTCGGTCTGCAGGTGGTAGCTGACCGGTTTTTCGATGGCGGCAAAGTTCAGGCCCGGCACGCCGATGCGCTTGAACGAGGACATGTCGGTATCGTTGGGCATCACCTTGTACAGCTCGTACAGCATGGAACTGGCGACTTGCTGCGGCAGCGACTGCGCCAGCGCCGTGACCAGCTTGCCGTTGCCGGGGCTGGTCTCGAACATCAGCATCGGCCCGCTGTTGCCGCGGTATTCGAAGTTGAGCACCAGCCCGGCCTCCTTGGCCCACGGGTGGCTCTTGACGAACAGATCGGAACCGAGCAGGCCGGCTTCCTCGCCATCGGTGAACAGCACGATCAGATCGTTCTGCAGCCGCGCGCCGGTCTGCAGCGCGCGCAGCGTTTCCAGAATGGCGGCCACCGAGGCGCCATCGTCGGCCGCGCCGGGACCGGTGGGCACCGAGTCGTAGTGCGCGGCCAGCAGCAGCGCCTTGCGCGGCGGTCCGCCGGCCGCGCTGCTGGCGCCCGGCACCCGCACCACGATGTTGTTGACGATGCCGACCGCGCCCCACGGCCGGTTGTTCATGCGGCCCATGCCGGTCTGTACTTCCGGCTGCAGACCGAGCGCCTGCAGCCGCTCGATCAGGTAAGCGCGCACGCGCGCATTGGCGGCGGTGCCGACCGCGTGCGGCTCGTGGGCGATCTGCCGCAGGTGGTCCATTGCACGCGCCGCCGAGAACGCGTCGGACGGCGCGCTGGCCGGCTGCGGCGCCGGCAGGCGCGCCGCGCTCAGCCCCAGCACCGCCAGCAACAGCAGGACCAGGATGGCGCAACTGCCGAGCGCCCAGTTGACTTTAGGAGAGAGGGTAGTTTGGGTGGCCATGCTGAAAGTCATCCATTGAATGAAGAGGCGGGAATCAGGCCGACCGCAGCCGCGCCAGCCGCGGCCACATCGTCAGCAGGACGATGGCGGCCAGCGGCAGCGCCACCAGGTGCAGCACCAGGGTAAAACCGGGATCGACGCCGGCATGCAGCAGCGGCGCGCCATCGGCACTCATGTACGCCAGCAAGCAGGCCAGCAGGATCAGGCAGAAGCCCATGAAGAACGATGGCAGCAGCCACA
>NZ_SPVG01000236.1 GCF_004614165.1 Duganella callida
GAACACGTGGCCTCTCCCTTACCAAGGGAGTGCTCTACCACTGAGCTACAAGGGCGATTGGGTACTGCCTTTGATGCTTGCGCATCGGACTGCAACAAACACTGGAGCGGGTGAAGGGAATCGAACCCTCGTCATAAGCTTGGAAGGCTTCAGCTCTACCATTGAGCTACACCCGCGAGGTAACGTTCAATTCTATTCATCTTTACTGCGCCACTCAGTCTTTTTGCAAAAACTTGGTGGAGGGGACTGGATTCGAACCAGTGTACTCTGAGAGAACGGATTTACAGTCCGTCGCCTTTAACCACTCGGCCACCCCTCCGCGAGGAACCGCAGAGTATGAAGCAATTTTTCCGAGCTGTCAACTGCGTTTTGCATCTTTTCGATGTTGCGCTGACAGTTCGTCTGCTTCGGGGCGAGATTTTATACGCACCAACTGCGATTGTGCAAGTGTTGTTTTTACGTTGCATGTTTTCCTATACAATCGGCTCACTAACGATCCCCCTGGAGCCCCGGATTTTGAAGAATCGTAGCGGTCGCTGGCCTCTTGTGCTGTTTGCTAACCTGGCCCTGTTGGCCACCTACTACGTCTCCGGCCGCCTCGGTTTGCTGCTGGCCCTGCCGCCGGCCTACGCCTCCCCGATCTTCCTGCCGGCCGGCGTCGCGCTGGCCGCCTGCGCGGTGGGCGGCGCGCGGCTGCTGCCGGCGGTGGCGGTGGGCTCGCTGGCGGTCAACCTGGTGTATCCGGCGCTGAGCCCGCAAGGCATCACCGCCACTGCCGTGTTCGGCGCGTTATGCCCGGCGCTCGGCGCGTTCGTGCAAGCCTGGGCCGGCAGCACCCTGTTCCGCCGCTACATCGACCCGGCCATCGGTTCCGGCCGCGACGTGGTGCGCTTCATCCTGCTGGCCGGCTGCGTGACCGTGGTCAGCAGCACGATTTCGCTGTCGGGCATGTATGCGCTGGGCATCCTGCAGCGCGCCACGCTGGGCGCCGACTGGCTGGCCTGGTGGATGGGCGACACCATCGGCATCCTGCTGGCGGCGCCGCTGACCTGGATCCTGATCGGCCGCCCGCGGGCGCTGTGGGCGCGCCGGCGCATGCTGGTCGGCCTGCCGCTGCTGCTGTCGGCCGGCGCCTTCATCGCCATCTACCTGCAGGCCGACCGCTGGGAAAGCAACCAGCAACTGCAAACTTTCCGCCTCAAGGCGCAGCAGACCGGCGACCTGCTGCAAGCCCAGTTCAGCGAGCATGAACGTTTCATTTATGCCATGGCCAAGGCGCTCAACGACCCGCGCCACGGCTTCGGTCCCGAGGATTTCGGCAACCTGGCGCACGGCTACCTGGACCAGCGCCCCGAGCTGCTGTCGATGGCCTGGCTGGCGCCGGTCGAGGGCGGCCAGCGCGCCGCCTTCGAAGCCTGGGCGCGCCAGCACGTGGCGCCCGACTTCAGCATTCGCGAGCGCACGCCCGACGGCCATTTCATCCCCACCGCGCCGCGCGAGCGCTACTTCGTCTCCACCTACATCGAGCCTGAGGTCAGCCGGCCCTACCTCGGCCTGGACTTCCTGCACGACCCGCAGCGCCGCGCCGCCCTCGAACGCGCCCTGCAATCCGGTCAGCCGACCGCCACCGCGCCGCTGCAGCTGCTGACAGGGCATGCCGGTCCCGGCCTGCTGTTGCTGCAGACCGTCTACCCGGCCGGCAACCAGCGCCAGGCCATCGGCTCGCTGCTGATCTCGATGCAGTTCGACGCCACCCTGGAGCACGTGCTCAAGCGCTCCGAGTTCCCGCACTTCCTGCTGCGCTTCGAGGACACCGACGACGACAGCGGCCGCCGCATCGTCAAGGACACGCTGCGGCGCGCGGCCGGCGCCGACGATTTCCAGCGCCAGCTGCATTTCGGCGGCCGCATCTACGAACTGACGCTGGCGCCGACGCCGGCCTACCTGCAGCAGCAGCGCGGCTGGCAGAGCTGGACCGTGCTGACCTGCGGCCTGCTGCTGACCGGCCTGCTGGGCACGCTGATGATGCTGATCAGCGGCGAACGCGCCCGCATCCAGGCCGAGGTCAAGGATTCCACCTCGCGCCTGCGCCAGCGCGAGGCGCGCCTGCAGGCGATCCTCAACAAGGCGGCCGACGCCATCCTGACGGTGGACAGCAACGGCATGCTGATGTCGGCCAACGCCGCCGCCGGCCGCCTGTTCGGCTACGCGCCCGAGAACATGGGCAGCCTGCCGCTGGACCGCCTGATCCCGGTCGGCGTCGGCGACGCGGCCGGCCTGGACGCGGCCGGCCTGCTGCGCATGATCGCCTGCGGCGTCACCCATGAATACGAGCTGCCCGGCTGGCGCAGCGACGGCAGCGAATTCCCGCTGGCGATGTCGGTGTCGGAAGTCGAGCTGCCGGACGAACACCTGTTCGTCGCCATCCTGCACGACCTGACCGAACAGCAGCAGGCGCAGGAGCGCATCCACCGGCTGGCGCACCACGACACCCTGACCGGGCTGGCCAACCGGCTGTCGCTGAACCTGCGCCTGGACCAGCTGCTGGCGCAGACGCGCCGCGCCGGCGGCATGGCGGCGGTGATGTTCATCGACCTCGACCACTTCAAGAAAATCAACGACACCCACGGCCACGAGATGGGCGATTTGCTGCTGATCGCCGTCGCGCAGCGGCTGCAGGAACTGCTGCGCGAGGTCGACACCATCGCCCGCCTGGGCGGCGACGAATTCATCGTCGTCACCGACGGCGCGGTGACGCCGGACGAAGCCTCCAGCATCGCCGTGCGCATCGTCGCCGCGCTGACCGCGCCGTATCACCTGCAGGGCAAGACCGTGCACAGCGGCGCCAGCGTCGGCGTCGCCATGTTCCCGGGCGACGGCGAGGATGCCGGCACCCTGATGCGCCACGCCGACACCGCCATGTACGCGGCCAAGAGCCAGGGCCGCGGCAACTTCCAGTTCTTCTCGGCCGCGATGAACGCCGCCACCCACGAGCGCCTGCTGCTGGAAAATCGTCTATGGCAGGCGCTGGAGCGGAACGAATTCGAACTGTACCTGCAGCCGCAGATCGACCTGGCGACGCAGCGCATCATCGGCGCCGAGGCGCTGCTGCGCTGGCACCATCCGGAGCTGGGCATGGTGGGGCCGGACCGCTTCATCCCGATCGCCGAAGAATCGGGGCTGATCCTGCCGCTGGGCGACTGGGTACTGCAGCGCGCCGCCGGCCTGCTGCACGCCTGGCGCGCGCCGGGGCTGGCGCATCTGCGGCTGGCGGTCAACCTGTCGGCGCGCCAGTGCCACGGCCCGGGCCTGCTGCCGCACCTGGACCGGCTGCTGCACAGCCACGGCATCGACCCGGCGCTGCTGGAACTGGAGATCACCGAATCGGCGGCGATGCAGGACCCGGAGCGCAGCCGCACCCTGCTCAACGAACTGCGCTCGCGCGGCATCAAGGTGGCGATCGACGACTTCGGCACCGGCTATTCCTCGCTCAGCTACCTCAAGCTGTTCGAGATCGACCGCATCAAGATCGACCGCAGTTTCGTGAAAGACATCGAGACCGACCCGGACGACGCCGTGATCGTCGCCGCCACCATTGCGCTGGCGCACTCGCTGGGACTGGAAGTGATCGCGGAAGGCGTGGAAACCGAGGCCCAGCGCGACTTCCTGCGTTCCAAGCAGTGCGATGAAGCGCAGGGCTACCTGTACGCCAAACCGATGCCGGCCGCGCAGTTCGAAGCGATGGTGCATCAGTCCGGGGTCAGTTCTGCCAATCGTACACGGGCTCTGCTGTAGGCGACGCCTACAGCAGAGCCCGTGTACGATTGGCAGAACTGACCCCGGATTTAGCCGGGGGTGTTGCCGATGTTGGGGTCGCGCTCGATCAGTTCCATCAGCGCGGCCACCACTTCCGGGTCGAATTGCTTGCCGGCGCGGTCGCGGATGTAGCCCACCGCCTCGGTATGCGGCCACGGTTCCTTGTACGGCCGCTCGTGCAGCAGCGAATCGAACACGTCGACCACCGCCACGATGCGCGCCGCGATCGGGATCGCGCGCTCGCGCAGCTGGTTCGGATAGCCGTTGCCATCCCAGTGTTCATGGTGGCCGCCGGCGATCTGCGCGCCATAGGTCAGGTAGCTGACCCCGTCCACCATGTTGGCCGCGCGCTCCAGGATGGCCTTGCCCACCGCCGCATGCTGCTGCATCTCGCTGCGCTCCTCCGGCGTGTGGAGGCCCGGCTTGAGCAGGATGTGGTCGGGCGTCGCCACCTTGCCGACGTCGTGCAGGATGCTGGCCAGGCCGATCATTTCCAGCAGCTGCGGCGTCACCTCGTCCGGATACGCGCCGCGCTCGTGCAGCCGTTGCGCCAGCGCCGACGACAGCATCTGCACCCGCCGCACGTGGCCGCCGGTGCCGCTGTCGCGGAACTCGGCCAGGTCGGCCAGCGCCACCACGGTCGCCTCCTGCGCCTTGCGCAGCTGACCGAACATGTACAGGTTGTCGAACGCGGCGGCAATGCGCTGGCAGAACACTTCCAGCAGGTCGCGCTGGATCTGCGCCAGCGGCCACGGCGGCGTCACCGAGATCGCCACCTCGCGGTTTTCCTGGGTGTGGATGAACAGCACGTTGGCCGGGTGGTCGAACTGCGATTTCTTTTCCGCGAACGCCTTGGAAATGGTCGGCCACAGGGGATGTCCGGCCGGCATCAGTTCGGCGTCGTTGAGCTCGGCGTAGCCGCCGGTGGCCGCCACCACGGTGGTGACGCCGGTGTCGCCCTGCATCAAACACAGCACGCCGTCGGCGCCGACGTCGAGGATGGCGCTCACCTGGTTCAGCACGCCCGAGGCGAACTCGCGCAGCGAATGGATCTGGTACAGATTGGTGGCGCCGGCCAGGATCTTGCCCAGGCCGATGCGGCTGCGCTCGAGCATGTTCAGGCTCTCGTACGCGCGCAGCGCCGAGATCACCGTGGTGAACAGCTTTTGCGTGGTCAGCTCGGTCTTGGCCTTGTAATCGTTGATGTCGTATTCGATGATCACGCGCTGCTCGGGCGCCTGGCCCGGCTGGCCGGTGCGCAGCACCACGCGCACGATCGCGTTGTGCAGTTCTTCGCGGATGCGGCGCGCCAGGATCAGGCCGGCGTCGTCGGTTTCCATCACCACGTCCAGCAGCACCAGGGCGATGTCGGGCGTGTCGCGCAGGATGTCGTAGGCTTCGCGCCCGCTGTAGGCCGAGAACAGCTCCAGCTCGCGGCCCTTGAAGCTGACGTTGCGCAACGCCAGGCGGGTGACGGCGTGGACGTCGGCATCATCGTCGACGATCAGCACGCGCCACAAACGCTGGTCCGGCGCCTTGGGACCACCGGCGGGAAGCTCGTCCTCATCTTCATCGAGCAGCCAGTTGTCGTCTGCGGCGTTGGCATCTGTCATACACAAATCTCCTGGGGCGCTCTATAGCTGTTCGATAGCCTAGGATAATCAGATTCCCCCTCTGTGACAACCTTTATCGGAGGGCTCCGGCAACACTAGTTGCTGACCGGTGACGTCGCCGTTTCGGCCGCCGCGGTGGCGGTGCGCGCCGCGCCGCCGCAGGCGCCCGGATTGGCGCCGGCATCGAGGTTCTGATAGCGGATTTCATACTTGCCGCTGGAGAGTTTGTCGACCAGCAGCCTGTCGTGCGCCTGCACATAGGCGTAACGCACATTCGAGCGGCGGTCCATGTCGTAGACCTTGATGAACACCGCCGAATTGTTGGCCGCGTTGTCCAGCGTCAGTTGCATCTCCTCGCCGCGGTTACCGACCGGGAAACCCTCGACATAGCCGGAACGCGCCGGCCACGGCTCGCCGTTGGGCGCCACCAGCGTCTGCGGCGGTGCCTCGCTGTCGCATTCGGCGCCGGCGTTGGGCAGGATCACCTGCGACACCGCCACCACCCGGATCGGCGCCTTGGCCGCATGCGCCTCGCGCTGGCCGCCGCCGCGCACACTGGCCCAGGCTTCCTCCGGCTCGGCCTTGCCGTCCTTGCGCGCCGGCGTCTCGGTCGGCGCCGGCGCGGCATTGGCGTCGATCGCGCCCTTGCCGTTCCAGGCCGCGCTCAGCATGTTCGACAACTGGCGCGGTTCGCTGACCATGGTGACGCCGCCCAGCCAGCCGATCATCAGGCAGCCGGCCAGGCCGGTCCACCACTTCCAGTCGCGCCGGCGCGGACGCGCGCGCCGCGACGGCGTCTCATGCACGTGTTCGGGATGCCAGCCGGACTCGTGTTTGTGCTTGCCGCGCTCGCCGCCCTCCTCGCCGCGCGTGCTTTCCAGCCATTCGACTTCCCATTCCTCGGAGGCGATCCACTCGTCATGCTCCTTGCGGCGCTGCGGATCGGACAGCGTCTCGTAGGCGCTGTTGAGGATGGCCATGATGCGCGCCGCCTTTTCATCGCCCGGATTTTTGTCCGGGTGATATTTCTGGCTCAGCGCCTTGTACGCGGCACGTATGACCTCCTGCGGCGCCATACGCGACACTTTCAGGTTGTCATAGTGGGTGTGTATCTTTGCCATGGCGGAAAATCGATGCGGAATCAGTCATCATAGCCCATCTTAGCGCATGCAACTCGCAGAGCAGTGGAGTAATTCTCTTGCTTTTCTGCTTACTGTGCTTTTCTGTCTACAAGCGATGCGTTCTGTCATGCATGACGATGGCCTGCGGCAGTTCCACGCCTTTGCCGACCACCAGCACCTTGAACAATTCGCCCATCTCGGCCGGCGACACCAGCTTTTGCATGGCGCGCGCCCGCGGCAGGTAGGCGGCGGCGTCGGCCGGGTCGGTGCGCAGCAGCAGATCGCCGATGCCGGCGCCGAGCAGGAAGCCGGACTGGTTCAGGTAGCCGAGCACCTCGATGCCGTGGTCCTGGGCCGCCAGCGCCATCGCCGTGAAATCGACGTGGGCGGTGATGTCCTGCAGGCCGGGGTAATAGAACGGATCGGCGTGGGCGTGATGCCGGTAATGGCACATCAGGGTGCCGGCGGCACGCTGGTCGAAATAGTATTCGTGCGCCGGGAAGCCGTAGTCGAACAGGAACGCGGCGTTGGCCTGGCCGCGGCCCAGCATGCGCGCCAGCGTGGCCATGAAAGCGCAGGCCACGCCGTGCACCTCGGTCACGTAGCCAACCGGCAGCAATGCATGCTCCGGGATCTGACGGTCGACCTGCGCCAGCAGCGCGGCATCGGCCGGCGCCTCCAGGTACTGGAAGCGGCCGTCGGCGATGGTCACCTGCAGCTCGCGCCAGCCGTCCGGATGCTTGCTGACCAGGTGCACCGGCATCGCATCGAGCACCTCGTTGCCGAACACCACGCCATCGAAGGACGCGGGGACGGCGTCCAGCCACTCGACTTGCGGGAAATCGCGCAGCCTTTCCTGCTGGCGCGCGCGCAGTTCGCCGGACAGTTCGACGATCGCATAACGCTCGACGACCACGCCGGCGGCGGCCAGCTCGCGCAGGATGTCGAACGCCAGCTTGCCGGTGCCGGCGCCGAATTCGAGGATGCGCGGCGCGCTTTGGGCGATAATAGCGGCTGCGACCTGGGCCAGCGCGCCGCCGAACAGCGGCGACAGCTCCGGCGCGGTTGTAAAATCGCCATCTTTGCCCAACTTGGCCGAGCCGCCGCTGTAGTAGCCCAGACCGGGCGCGTACAGGGCCAGCTCCATGAAGCGGGCAAAGGAGATAGCGCCTGCATTGTCGGCGATTTCAGCGGCAATCAGGTTCTGCAGGGCGTGGGACGCGGCCAGCGCGTCGCTAGAAGGTTCGGGTAAGGACATCCCGGCATTATATCCAGTTCAACATGATGACAGCACAGGACAACTCCGCCGCGCCGTCGCGCGTGGCCCTCGTAACCGGCGCCGGTCGCCGCATCGGCCGCGTGATCGCGCTCCCTTTCGTAGGTGCCAATGGCAACTACACCCGCACCTCCAACC
>NZ_SPVG01000256.1 GCF_004614165.1 Duganella callida
TCATAAGAGACAGGAACTGGCCTGCAAGACGGCCGACCTGGCGGCGGCCAGCGCCGCGCTGGCCGAACTGCACGCCGCCGCCCGCCGCGAGGTGCCCGAACTCAACCTGGAGGAACAGCTGCCATGAACCAGCCAACCGATGCCGCGCCGCTGATCCTGCTGGTCGACGACGACGCGCTCATTTTGGGCCTGCTGGCGCGCGCGCTGGAAGCCGGCGGCTTCCGCGTGCTGCTGGCCAGCAGCGGCGCGCAGGCGCTGGCCTTGCTGGCCAGCGCGGCCCTGCGGCCGCAACTGGCGGTGCTCGACATCACCATGCCCGGCATGTCCGGCCTGGAGCTGGCCGGGCAGATGAGTGGCATCCCCTACATGTTCCTGTCGGCCAACAGCGGTGGCGGCGTGGCCGAGCAGGCCGCCGCGGCGGGCGCGGTCGGCTTCCTGCTCAAGCCGATCGATCCGGCCCAGCTGCTGCCGGCGGTGCGGGCGGCGCTGGCGCGCGGCGCCGAGATCCAGAACCTGCGCGCCGAAGAACAGCGGCTGACCCAGGCGCTGCGCGACGGCCGAGAAACCGGCATGGCGGTGGGCATGCTGATGGAGCGCTACCGCATCGACCGCCACGCGGCACTGCGCCTGTTGCGCCAGCACGCCCGCTCGCACCAGCGCAAATTGAACGACGTTGCCGTCGAACTGATCGACGCGGCCGAAATCCTCAACGCGCTTACGCCGCCGCGCTAGACAAGGCGCGCAGGGCGGCGACCAGCTTGTCGAGATCCGCCGTGCGCGTGTACAGGCCGGGCGTGACGCGGATACAGGCGCCGCCGACCGGTCCCTTGCGCACCACGGTGAAGATGCCGTACTGCGCCACCAGCCGATCGACCAGCGCCTGGTTGGCCTCGGCCGTGGTGTGGCCGCGCAGGCGGAACGAGGTCACGGCGCCGTAGCTGCCGGCGTCGTCCGGCGTCAGGATCTGCAGCGCGGGCAGGTCGCGCACGCGCTGCACCCAGTGGTCGCGCAGTGTGCGCAAGCGCTGGCCGCGGTTGGCCACGCCGATTTCCGCATGCAGGCGCAGCGCGGCCGGAATCGTCATCAGGCAGGCCGCGTTCACGGTGCCCGAATGCACGCGCGAGCGGATGTCGGTGACGGCGTAATCCTCATCGCCGCGCTCGACGCCGATGTCCGCCAGCCGTTCCTTGCGGATGTGCAGAAAGCCCGTTCCCAGCGGCGCGCCGACCCACTTGTGCAGATTGCCGCCGACGAAATCGGCGCCGAGGTCGGGCAGCTTGAAGTCCAGCTGCCCCCACGACTGCGCCACGTCGACGATCACATCGACGCCGCGCGCCCTGGCGATGCTCACGATCTCCGCCACCGGCAGCACGAAGCCGGTACGGTGGTTGATGTGCGTGAGCAGCAGCAAACGGGTGCGCGGATGGGCGCGCAGCGCCTGCTCGTACACATCGATCGCCGCCTGCCGGTGCACCGGCTCCGGGATCTGCACCAGCGCGACCCGGGCGTCATGACGCCGCGCCAGATCGTTCATCGCGTACTGCATGGCGTCGTAATCGAGGTTGGCGTACATCACCGTGTCGCCCTTGCGCAGCAGGCGATAATTGCAGATCAGGTTTTGCAGCGACTCGGTGGCGCCGCGCGTGATCGCCAGCTCGTCGGCCGGCACGCCGGTGTGCGCGGCCAATTGCGTGCGCAGCTGCTCCATGCCGGTGCGGTCGAACTGCCGGCGCAGATAATAAGAGCTGTAGCGGTTCAGATAATCGACGTTGCGCTGGTACTCGTCCAGCACCGGCCGCGCCATGATGCCGTAGTAACCGTTCTCCAGATTGACGAACTCGCCGGCGACGTCGTAGCTTTGCGCCACGCGCTCCCAGTCGTCCGCCGAGGCCGGCGCCGAGGGCGCCGCATGCGCGCCCCAGGCCGTCAGTCCCGCCGCCGCGCCCAACAGCTTGCGCCGGTTTGCATCGAATGCCTCCATGCCCTCTCCTGCCAGTTTGCCGGTATGAGCGCATAATAAGCGAGTTCCGTGCCAACCAGGGAGATCCCGTTCATGCCAGATGCCGCCCGCCGCAGGGCCCTCACCAGCCTGGGCGCGTTGCTGTTGCCGACCGCCGCGACGGCCGAGTCGCCGCCCGCGCCGCTGCGCCTGACGGTGGTCAGCCTGCTGCCGTGGGCCGGCTACACGCCGCAAGGTGAGCCCACCGGCGCGCTGATCATGCTGGTCAGACAGTTGGGCAAACTCAGCAGCGTACCGATAGCCCCCCTGGTCGTGCCCTACAGCCGCGCGCCGCACATGCTGGCCGCCGGCGCCGCCGACCTGATGCTGCTGATCGACATCAGCACCATCGGCACGCCGCTCGAATGGCTGGGCGCGGTGGAGATTATGATGTTCGGCCGCAGCGGTTTCCGCTTCCAGCGTCTGGACCAGCTGAGCGGCAAGACCGTCGGCCACCTGCGCGGCGCGCGCTACAGCCCCGACATCGACGCCGCCCCCGGCATCGTCAAGCATCCGGTCGACAGCTACGAACAGGGCGTGCGCATGCTGCTGGCCGGGCGGCTGGACGCCATGTTCGGCGTCGGCGACAGTATCGAATACGCGCTGCGGACTTTGCAGGTCCAGCCGCAGCAGGTCAGCCCGCGCTACCTGCTGGCGCGCGGCAAGGTGGCACTGTACGGCGATTCCGCCTTGCCGCCCCCCTACGTTACCGCGTTGCAGGGTGCCTGCCGCCTGCTGCGCCAGGAACATGTGCTGGACCGGCTGCTAAAACGTCCGCGCCCGTTATAATCGTCGGATGCCATTCGACTGCCAATCCTGCGGCGCCTGCTGCGCCGTGTTCCGCGTCAGCTTCTACTGGAGCGAAAGCACCCTGCATCCCGACGGCGCCGTGCCCGCGCATCTGGTGACGGCGGTTTCGCCGCATCACGTGGCGATGAACGGCACGTTGCAAACGCCGGTGCGCTGCGTCGCCCTCAGCGGCGAAGTCGGCCGCTGCGTCAGCTGCGACATCTATCCCGCACGGTCCAGCACCTGCCGCAGCGTCGATGCCGGCGACGCGCAATGCCTGCGCGCCCGCGCCGCCGCCGGCCTGCCGCTGCCCGCCTGAAGCGTCGTGCTCTGACAAGTGGCATGGTTGTTTTCCTACGCCGTGCGCGCGGCGTCCCGGCTAACATCGAACCTCCCAGCATCCACGCCAGGAGACACTGCCATGTTTTCGCTCAAGAAACTCAGCCCGACCATCACCGACATGATCCGCTTCGACCATTCGCACGTGCTGGTCACATTCCATCAGTACACCGCTGACGCCAAACCCAAGGTCAAGCAAGCGCTGGCCGACACCATTTGCAACGCGCTGGAAATTCACGCCACGCTGGAAGAGGAAATCTTTTACCCGGCCATGCGCGGCATCGACAGCGGCGAGCCGGTACTGCAAAAAAGCGTTCCCGAACACAATGAAATGCGCCGCCTGATCGGCGAACTGCGCGCCACCGAGCCCGGCGACGTGCGCCACGGCCAGATCCTGCACCAGCTGATGCGCGACGTGATCCACCACGTGGCCGATGAAGAAACCGTGCTGCTGCCGCACGCCGAACGGCTGCTGGGCAAGGACCGCCTGAGCGAACTGGGCGCCGAAATGACCAGGCGCCGGCTGGAACTGGCCGGGCCGAAGGCCGGCAAACTGGCGATGGACACCGCGATCGGCTTCTCCGGCAGCACCACCGCGCTGGTGCTGGGCGTGGTCGGCACGGTGGCTGCGGCGACGCTGCTGACGAGAAAGGCGAAGGCGGCCTGAATGAAGGCGCCGTCGCCCCATGATGACAGCCACATAGTACTCAACTCGGCAGGAAAGCTGTTCAAGTATTCACGCATTTTTTGTACTATACTGCTTTCAAAAGAATTCCACGCACGGGATTTCAACGCCCAAGCGCGAACTCTACTTGATCAAAGCCAGATTAAGTCTGGCGGCGGCGATCGGCAGGGGAAATTGAGATGAACAAGATCGATCAAGGCGTCTCTCTCGACGAAGACAACGGCAACCCCTAGGCCGACCTTGGCTATCCTGATCCAGAAGAGATGCTGAAAAAAGCTGACTTAACGTATCGGCTTGGCCAAGCCATTTCGAACCTGGGGTTGACTTTGCAACAGGCTGCAGATTGTATCGACATGCCCGCGCCGTGGCTTTCAGACCTCCTGCTCGGGAAATTTCGTCATATCAGCCGGGGCCAGATTGCCACCAGTCTGGCCCGGCTTCAAGTCAGCCAAACGTGAACGCGAACGCTTCCGCCCCCTTGTCGAGGAAACGTACCTCGAAGCGGCGCTGCTTCACCTGGCCGCTCTGGCGCACCAGCTGATACAAACGGGTCGCATCGATCACGCCATTGCCGTCGGCATCGGTATCCGCGCCGTGGTCGGCGCCGGGCGCCCGGCCATCGATCGTCACCTGGATGCGGACCTTGGCGCCGGCTTTGCCCGGTCCCGCCACCAGGTGCAAATCGCGCGCGCTGAACTGGTAAGCCAGTCCTGCGCCTGGCGCATCCACCACCGCGCTTTCCGCTCCCACCACCCATTGCCCCAGCAGGCCCCACTGATTCATGCCAAGACGGTCCACCGCATAATTCAGCGCACGATCCGGACGCACGCGGGTGGTCGAGTGGAAGTTGGTCGCCTTGCTGTAACCGACATAGGTTTCTTCCGATTGCAGGCTGGCCAGATCGGGGGCCTTCTGCTCATCGTTGGAGCTTGGATTCACCAGCGTGCTGTCCACCGCCGCGCCGCGCGCTTCGGCCAGCAAGGACTGGATCGCCTTTTCGGTCTTGGCATAATCGCCTTCCCCAAACTGGTGGTAACGCACCTTGCCGTTGGCATCGGTCAGATAAATGGCTGGCCAGTACTGATTGCCCCAAGAGCGCCAGATCTCCTGATTGCTGTCAACCGCAATCGGGTAATCGATGTGGAAGCGGCCCACCGCGGCGTTGATGTTGACCAGATCTTCCTCGAACTTGAACTCGGGCGTGTGCACGCCCACCACCACCAGCCCCTGGTCGCGGTACTTCGCCGCCCACGCACGGATGTAAGGCACCGTGCGGATACAGTTGATGCACGAATACGTCCAGAAGTCGACCAGCACCACCTTGCCTTTCAGCTGCTGCGGCGACAGCGGCGCCGAGTTCAGCCAGGTGGTCGCGCCGGTGAAGCCGGGCGCGCGGCCTTCGACCGGCAGATTGCTGCGGAACGACGCCGTTTCCGCCGCCACCGCGCTCGAACCGCCGGCCGACAGCATGGACAGCGCACAGGCCGCCAGCGCCGCGCCGGCCATCATCGTCAAACTGCGTTTTTTGTTTGCTGCGGGGATAGGAGTATGCATGATAGAGCTCCAGATAAAAGATGATCAAATGGCGGGCTATTGCTGCGTAGCGCGCATGAAAGTGTCGAGTTCAAGACGGAAGCGCTGCGGCTCCTCGATCCAGCACATGTGTCCGCTGTCGGCGAATTCCACGAGGCGCGCGCCCACGATGCCGTCGGCCAGCACCTGCGCCTGCACTGGCGAACAAATGAAGTCGTGACTGCCGACCATGACCAGCGTTGGCACCTGCAGCTCGGCCAGACGGTCCCGGATCAGGAAATGCTTGTCGGTCGACGAGGTGGCGGCAAACGCGGCCAGCGAAATCCGGTGATCGTCCACGAACCGCGCCAGCACAGCGGCCGCCGGACTGTCGGGCTGCTTGAAGTACAGTCCGCCGATCTTCTTCAGAAACGCGCCGAGGTCCGCGTCGCTGTCCAGCTTGCGTGGTCCGGTGAAGGCCGCTACCGCATCGGCAAACTGCGGCATTGCCGCCAGCTTCGGCAAGGTACGCGCCAGATCCGCGCCGGGTTCTTCGACACCGAGCTGAGCATCCACCAGCACTAGGCCCGCCAGATGCCGCGGATACTTGAGCGCATGATTGACGGCGACAAAGCCGCCGTGCGAATGGCCCAGCAGGACAAAGCGGTCGATGCGCAGATGCTGGCGCAGCGCTTCCAGGTCATCGTTCATCACGCCGACATTGACGGTGGCGTAGTCGAGTGAGGGGCTGATCGACGCGCCACTGCCGCGCGGATCGTGCCACACCAGCGTGTAATGCGCGGACAGGTCGGCCAGCGTCTGTTGATACAGCCCGGAGCCGATGCCCCAGCCCGGCGCTTGGAGCATCAGTACCGGACCGCTGCCGAGCACCTTGTACCAGATGTCAGCGCCGTTGACGCGCAGCGTGCCTTCCGCATTTTCCAGATTCATCATGTGCTTTCAGTTGAGCTTGCTTTGGGTGAAGCGGCAAATTTACGGGCTTTTCCCGCGCCAGCCATCTCTCGATCGGATGAAAATTTCAGACTGACGCGATTAAAGCTTATGCGATTAATTTATACCGAATAAATCACAGCGTGGTGATGTCATCCGCGACTTCTGGATGGGTTTTGCGATAGGCAGCCAGCTCGGCCTTGACTTCCGCGCGGGTCTTGGCGGGGGCCACCTCTTCTTTCAGTTGCGGGTACTCTTCACCGACGGCGATCTCACCGCGCTGCTGGGCCAGGCGCAGCTCCGCCTTGACTTCGGCGCGAGTTTTGGTGGAGACGAAACCGGTGTAGCCCGAGTATTCGACACTTTCCTGCGCCGAGGCGGCAGCAGAAGCGAACACGGCAGCGACGAGGGACAGGGCGATGGCGGCGTTTTTCATGATATGGCTCCTTTGATTTGGTGGCTGGGCGTTGTTGCCCGATGAGTGAATAATACATCGCATCCGCTTTAATCGCAACGGATATTTTTAGACTTATGCCTTTTGGAAGGGATCTGGTTTGCAAAACCTTAAGCAGTCAGGACGCGTGATTTTTCCAATTGCAACGCAGCAGCAGATGGTTAGCGTATCTTTTTGAAGGCGGCACTGTGTTTGACAAAAAAGAGTCGATATTGGAGCGGCCGGCGCTCGGTGCCCACAAACGCCGCCAGTTGGAGCTCCAGTCGGGCATGCCGGCACAGCGCGGCGGGCATAAAGGGTTGGGCGGCGAGTACAGCCTGAAGGCCGTGTGCGACCAGGAAAAGGCCCTCGTGGAGCAATCAGACAAGGTATATCAACGTCTGTTCTCGCGCTAGCGCGTGAACAGGACGCCCTCTCATGTCGCTGGCCGATAAGAGCGGAACCTGATGCAGCATCCCGCGCACCGTAAGTGTCTGCCCAGTGACGTCTTGAGTGATTGGGTAATTTGATCGATGATGGCGTCACACCGCTGGGAAGCGGCGTCATCTCAGAGAGCTGCTGGCAGGTTGCAGTTCCAAGGCAAGAATTCATCAACCCGGTTGACGGGATGATCGGCGATATGCGTCAGCACGTGACGCAACCAGGCTTCGGGGTCGACACCGTTCAGCTTGGCCGTACCGATCAACGAGTAGATCGCGGCGGCCCGTTCGCCGCCGCTGTCAGCGCCGGCGAACAGATAGTTGCGGCGCCCGATGGCGACGCCACGCAAGGCGCGTTCGGCCGCCGAGTTGTCAATCGCGATGGCGCCATCGTCGCAATAGCGCAGCAGCGCCGGCCAGAGCTTGAGCGCGTACAGGATCGCGGCCGCCGTGTCGGACTTGCGCGATAGCGTGTCGAGCGTGGTACGCAGCCAGCGTTCCAGGTCGGTGAGCAGCGGGCGCGAGCGGGCTTGCCGAACTTGTCGTCGTTCGTCGGGAGGCTTGCCCCGGATCTCGGCCTCGATCACATAGAGCTCGGCGATCCGACGCAGCACCTCGGTCGTAAGCGGCGTCGCGCGCGCCGCGTGCAGGTCGTGAAATTTGCGCCTTGCGTGCGCCCAGCAAGCCGCTTCGCGGATCGTGCCGTCCGCGAACAAGGCGTTGAAGCCGGCGTACGCGTCCGCTTGCAGCACACCCTCGAACTTGGCCAAGTGGGTTTGCGGATGGATGCCCTTGCGGTCGGGCGTGT
>NZ_SPVG01000280.1 GCF_004614165.1 Duganella callida
ATCTGGCGGCGCTGCGCGACGGCGCCCGCGCGGCGCTGGCCGGTTTCGCCGCCACGGTCGGCCGGCTGGGCGTGGACGCGTGCGAACAGCGGCTGACCGACGACAGCCTGATCGGCAGCCTGACGCTGCAGTCGCGCTATTGCGACCTGGCGGTGGTGCCGCAGGCCGCGCCCGGCGGCAGCTTCGTGCCGCAGCAGCTGATATTGCACAGTCCGCGGCCGGTGGTGGTGGTGCCGGGGCACGGCGAATTCACGCACGTGGCCGAACGGCCGCTGCTGGCCTGGGACGGCGGCATGGCGGCCAGCCGCGCGATCGAGGCGGCGCTGCCGCTGCTGCGGCGCGCCCGGCTGGTGACGCTGGCGGTGTTCAATCCGGATAGCGTGTATGCCGCGCATGGGCCGGAGCCGGGCGCCGATCTGGCGCGGTTTCTGGCGCGCCACAATGTGCAGCTCGAAGTGGTGGTGCGCGACACCGATGGTGACGTCGGCGACGGCCTGCTGGCGCTGGCGGGCGAGACTGGCGCCGATTTGCTGGTCATGGGCTGCTATGGCCACACCCGGGTCCGCGAATTGCTGGTGGGCGGCACCTCGCGTACCGTGCTGAAGCAAATGACGCTGCCGGTGCTGATGATGGCTTGAAGCGGGCGGTAGGGGAACCCGCGCCGCCCAGGGAACTTACTTGGATTTGTTGCCGGCCTTGCTGGAGCCGCCGGTGCTCTTGTTGCCGGACGAGGACGCCGACTGGCTGTTGCCTTTGGCCGTAGACTTGTTGCCGGCCTTGGCCTCTTCCAGTTTGCTGTTGTTGCCGTTCTTGCCGCCTTGGGTCGGTTTGCTCATGATGGGCTCCTTCAGGTTGGTGGGTAAGTACAGCTTGCATCAAGGCGGCGCGGCCCGTCTGTTAGGCCGGTCACGCTCGGGGTGCGTTGTCGTACATACTTGCGCACGGCGATCGGCGATGCTGGCCTCATCACCATTGCTGACCTGGATCATGCCCAACGATTTCGAAGGCTACGTCCGCGTGCGCGGCGCGCGCGAGCACAATCTGCAAAATGTCGATGTCGATATCCCGCGCAACGCGCTGGTGGTGTTCACCGGCGTGTCCGGTTCGGGCAAGTCGTCGCTGGCGTTCGGCACGCTGTACGCGGAGGCCCAGCGGCGCTATCTGGAGTCGGTGTCGCCGTACGCGCGCCGGCTGTTCCACCAGATGCCGGTGCCCGAGGTCGATGCCGTCGATGGCCTGCCGCCCGCCGTGGCATTGCAACAACAGCGCGGCACGCCGACCACGCGCTCGTCGGTCGGCAGCGTCAGTACCCTGTCGAATTCGCTGCGCATGTTGTATTCGCGCGCCGGCGATTATCCGCGTGGACAGGAGTTGCTGTATGCCGAATCGTTTTCGCCCAACACCCCGCAGGGCGCCTGTCCGCAGTGCCACGGCCTGGGCCGCATCTACGACGCCACCGAGCAATCGATGGTGCCCGATCCCGGCCTGACCATCCGCGAACGCGCCGTGGCGGCCTGGCCGACCGCATGGCACGGCCAGAACCTGCGCGACATCCTGGTCACGCTCGGATACGACGTCGATACGCCGTGGCGCGAGTTGCCGAAAAAGGTGCGCGACTGGATTTTGTTCACCGACGAGCAGCCGACCGTGCCGGTCTACGCGGGCCTGACGCCGGCCGAGACGCGCCGCGCGCTCAAGCGCAAGGAGACGCCCAGCTATCAGGGCACGTTCACCGGCGCCCGCAAGTATGTGCTGCAGACCTTCGCCGGCACCGAGAGCCCGCTGATGAAGAAGCGGGTGGCGCAGTATCTGGTCAGCATGGATTGTCCGTTGTGCGAGGGCAAGCGGCTGCGCCGTGAAGCGTTGTCGGTGCGTTTCGCCGGTTATGACATCACTGAAATCAGCCGGCTGTCGCTGCGCCAGCTGGCGCAGCTGTTGCAACCTTACGCGCAAGGCAAGCCGGCGCGCGGCAAGGACGCCAGGCGGCATCCGGAAAAGGCGCTGGTCACCGAGCGGATCTGCGCCGACCTGCTGGCGCGGCTGCACGTGCTGCTGGACCTGGGCCTGGGCTACCTGAATCTGGAACGCGGCACGCCGACCCTGTCGCCGGGTGAGCTGCAGCGCCTGCGTCTGGCGACGCAGGTGCGTTCCAGCCTGTTCGGCGTGGTGTATGTGCTGGACGAGCCATCCGCCGGCCTGCATCCGGCCGACACCGAGGCGCTGCTGCGCGCGCTGGAGCGCCTGAAAGCCGCCGGCAATTCGCTGTTCGTGGTCGAGCATGCGCTGGAGGTGATACGGCGCGCGGACTGGATCGTCGATGTCGGTCCGCAGGCCGGCCAGAACGGCGGCCGCATCCTGTACAGCGGCGTGCCGGCCGGACTGGCCAAGGTCGAGGCGTCGCGCACCGCGCAGTACCTGTTCGACACCACGCCGCGCGCCACGCGCACGCCGCGGGCGCCAGCGGACTGGCTGCGGCTGCGCGCGGTGACGCGCCATAATCTGCAGGCGCTGGACGCCGATTTCCCGCTGGGCGTGCTGGCGGCGGTCAGCGGCGTCTCCGGCTCGGGCAAGTCCAGCCTGGTCAGCCAGGCGCTGGTGCAGCTGGTGCAGGCCCAGCTCGGCCAGACGCCGGTCCCGGAAGCGGCCACCAGCAGCGAGGAATTGCTGGAACAGACCGATGGCGGCGAGCTGCATGGCCGCATCGCCGGCGGCATGGCGTCGGTGCGGCGGCTGGTGCAGGTCGATCAAAAGCCGATCGGCCGCACGCCGCGTTCCAACCTGGCCACTTATACCGGGCTGTTCGACCACGTGCGCAAGCTGTTCGCCGCCACGCGCATGGCCAGGGCGCGCCGCTACGATGCCGGCCGCTTCTCGTTTAATGTCGCCAAGGGCCGCTGCCCGCACTGTTCGGGCGAGGGCTTCGTGATGGTCGAGCTGCTGTTCCTGCCCAGCGTCTACGCGCCGTGTCCCGAATGCGCCGGCGCGCGCTACAACCCGGAGACGCTGGCGGTGCGCTACCGCGAGCACAACATCGCCGAGGTGCTGGCGATGACGGTCGATGCGGCCTGGGCGTTCTTCGAGGATGTCGCGCCGTTGCGCCAGGCGCTGGAAACGCTGCGCGCGGTCGGCCTCGGCTATCTGCGCCTGGGCCAGCCGGCCACCGAACTGTCCGGCGGCGAAGCGCAGCGCATCAAGCTGGCGACCGAGCTGCAGCGCGCCAGCCGCGGCGACACGCTGTACGTGCTGGACGAGCCGACCACCGGCCTGCATCCGGCCGACATCGATTTGCTGCTGCGCCAGCTGCACGGTCTGGTCGACGCCGGCAACAGCGTGATCGTGGTCGAGCACAACGTGCAGGTGCTGGCGGACGCCGACTGGCTGATCGACGTCGGTCCCGGCGCGGGCGAGGAGGGCGGCCGCATTGTCGCCAGCGCGCCGCCGGCCGAGGTGGCGGCGCATCCCGACAGCCGCACCGCACCCTACCTGCGCCAGGGTGACGGTGCGTGAGCGGCAGGGTATGCCCGCACCGCCAATGGTGTCCTGCGCCCCCCGGCCCCCGCCCCGCATCTCCCTCTCGGCGGAGGGTGGCACACAGCGGTGCCGGATCGCTGTACAATCGAGCCGACAGCAGTTGATACAACCATAACTTCCTACCGTGGAGTGCCGATGGCCGATCAAACGCAGGTATTGCAGGCGGACCACGCCATGCGCCACTGGGCCGATCCCTCGCCCGATCCCGTCCCGGCCGGTCCCGACCGCCATTTGCGGATGTTTTGCGAACTGCTGCTGCAAACCCACAATCCCTACAAGCCGGCCGTGATCGACTGGCCGCAGTTGTCGCCGGAGGCGCTGCAGCGTGTCACCTCGCTGCCGATCTGGGACATCGCCGTGCAGACCGAAGGCCGCGCCACCATGCGCGTGCGCACTTTTGCCGCCACCGTGCAGCACCCGCTGCTGCGGCGCGCGCTGGAGATGGACGCGGACGAGGAGGCGCGCCACAAGGTGGTGCTGTCCAAGCTGGTGGAAGCCTATGGCATCCCGCTCGCGCCCGAGCCCGACTATCCGCCGCCGGCCGACCCGGAATGGGGCTGGCTGGTGACCGGCTACAGCGAATGCATCGACAGTTTTTTCGCCTTCGGCCTGTTCGCGGCGGCCAAGCGCTCCGGCTTCTTCCCCGCCGACCTGGTCGAGACCTTCGAGCCGGTGATCCAGGAAGAGGGCCGTCACATCCTGTTCTTCGTCAACTGGGCGGCCTGGTACAAACGCCAGCTGCCATGGTGGCGGCGGCCGCTGTTCAGCCTCAAGGTGGCGCGCGTGTGGCTGTTCCTGATCTGGGAACGCATCGGCATCGCGCGCGGCATCGACGCCGACGGGACGGCGCAAGACGCCAACTTCACGATGACCGGGTCGGCTGCCGTGGCCGAGCCGCTGGAAGCGCGCGCACTGATCGAACTGTGCCTGGCGGAGAACCAGCGCCGCATGGCCGGCTACGATGCGCGCCTGTTGCGGCCGGAGACGGTGCCGCGCCTGGCCCGGCTGGCGCTGCGTTTCCTACGCTGAGCGATGCAGATAACCGGCGTCGCGGAACCACTCCAGCGCCTCGCGCAGTCCGTCGCGGTAGGGGCGGGCCGTGTAGCCCAGTTCCTGCCGCGCCTTGGCCGAGCTGAAAAACATGTGGTAGCGCGACATGTTCAGTCCATCGACCGTCAGGAAGGGCTCGCGGCCGGTGAAGCGCGCCGCGCCCTGCGCCAGATGCGCCAGCGGATACAGCGGCCAGCGCGGCAGGCGGATGCCGGGCGCGCGCCGGCCGCTGATGGCGGCGATTTCGGCCAGAATCTCGCGCAGCGTGGCATCCTGCCCGCCCAGGATGTAGCGCTGGCCGATGCGGCCCTGGTCCAGCGCCAGCAAATGGCCCTCGGCCACGTCGTCCACGTGCACCAGATTGAGACCGGTGTCGACGAACGCCGGCATGCGGCCGGCCGCCGCTTCCACGATGATGCGGCCGGTCGGGGTGGGGCGCACGTCGCGCGGCCCGACCGGGGTCGACGGATTGACGATCACGGCCGGCAGGCCGCGCTCGGCCACCATGCGCTCGACCAGGCGTTCGGCCAGTACCTTGCTGCGCTTGTAGGCGCCGATGGCCTGTTGCGGTTCCAGCGGCGCATCCTCGGCCACCGGCGCGCTGGCGCCGGCCACGCGCAGGGTGGCCACGCTGCTGGTGTAGACCACGCGTTCGACGCCGCAGGCCAGCGCGGCTTCCATCACCGCCGCGGTGCCGGTCTGATTGGCGCGGACGATGTCTTCGGCATCGGGCGCCCACAGGCGGTAGTCGGCCGCCACGTGGCACAGGTGGCGCACGCCGGCCAGGGCGGCGCGCATGGCGGCGGCGTCGCGCATGTCGCCCACCGCCACCGTCACGGGCAGGTCGCGCAGGTTGGTGCGCGGACTGTCGGGCCGCACCAGCACGCGCACGCGCAGGCCGCGCGCCAGCGCCCGGCGCACCACCGCCGAGCCGAGAAAGCCGGAAGCGCCCGTCACAAGAATGTCGTCAGCGGTCATCGATATGAGAAAAAAGATGCTGGCAAAAAAATGCACAAAAACCAATCCCGGTATATAGTAAGTCCTATCGCGCAAAATGTGTTGCATCTTCCCCAAATCGATCCATCTGGACCCCAGAAGGGAGCTTGTGTATGCAGGTGATTCTCGCCCAGCCACGCGGCTTTTGTGCCGGCGTCGTGAGAGCGGTGGAAATAGTCGACCGTGCCCTGATCAAATTCGGGGCGCCGGTGTTCGTGCGTCATGAGATCGTCCACAACAAGCATGTGGTCAACAACCTGCGCGACAAGGGCGCGCGCTTCGTCGAGACGCTGGAAGCGGTGCCGGCCGGCGCGGTGACCGTGTTCAGCGCCCACGGGGTCCCCCAATCGGTAGAGGAAGAGGCCAGCGAGCGTGGCCTGCAGCCGATCGACGCTACCTGTCCGCTGGTGCAGAAAATCCACAAGCAGGGCCGCCAATACGCCGCCAGCGGCCGCGCGGTGATCCTGATCGGCCACGCGGGTCACCCGGAAGTGATAGGCACCATGGGTCAGATTCCGGGACCGGTGATCCTGGTCGAGAACGAGGCCGATGTCGCCCGCATGAGCCTGGCGCCGGACACGCCGGCCGCCTACGTCACCCAGACCACGCTGAGCATGGACGACACGCGCAACATCATCGCCGCGCTGCAGCGCCGTTTCTCCGATCTGGTGGGACCGGACACCAACGACATCTGCTACGCCACGCAGAACCGCCAGAGCGCGGTACGGCAGCTGGCGCCGCAGGTCGATGTGCTGCTGGTGATCGGCGCCACCAACAGTTCCAATTCCATCCGTCTGCGCGAGATCGGCACCGCCTGCGGCGTGCCCAGCTATCTGATCGCCGACGGCAGCGAGCTCGATCCGGCCTGGGTGCGCGAAGCGAAGGTGGTCGGCATCACGGCCGGCGCCTCGGCGCCCGAGTCGATGGTGGAGGACGTGCTGGCCGCGCTGCGCAGGCTGGGACCGGTGCAGGTGTCGACCATGGACGGCAAGGAAGAATCCGCGCAGTTCCGCCTGCCCGCCGAGCTGGCGGAGGTGCAGCCGGTGTCGATTTGATTGTGAACTGAAGAAGCTGTTCCTCATCCGGAGGCTGATTTGGCTATACCTTTACTGCAGGCGGCCCGCGTCGGGGCCTATA
Organism: Duganella callida; assembly: GCF_004614165.1. Lineage (GTDB taxonomy): Bacteria > Pseudomonadota > Gammaproteobacteria > Burkholderiales > Burkholderiaceae_D > Rugamonas > Rugamonas callida. The sequence goes on from NZ_SPVG01000280.1 coordinate 6,715, forward strand.
TCGTGCGCCAGCAACTGGCCGGGCGCAAGCGCTATCCGCTGGCGCTGATGCTGGAGCCGCTGTTCCGCTGCAATCTGGCCTGCAATGGCTGCGGCAAGATCGATTATCCCGATCCGATCCTGGATCTGCGGCTGTCGCTGGCGGATTGTCTGCAGGCGGTGGACGAATCGGGCGCGCCGGTGGTGTCGATCGCCGGCGGCGAGCCGTTGCTGCACAAGGAGATGCCGGCCATCGTGCGCGGCATCATGGCGCGCAAGCGCTTCGTTTACCTGTGCACCAACGCGCTGCTGCTGGAGAAGAAGCTGGACCAGTATGAACCCAGCCCGTATTTCGTGTGGTCGGTGCACCTCGACGGCGACCGCGAGATGCATGATCATTCGGTCAGCCAGGATGGCGTTTACGAGCGCGCGGTTGCCGCCATCCGGGCCGCCAAGGCGCGCGGCTTCCGCGTCAACATCAACTGCACGCTGTTCAACGACGCCGATCCGGCCAAGGTGGCCAGCTTCTTCGACAGCCTGAAGGGCATCGGCGTGGATGGCATCACCGTCTCGCCGGGCTATGCGTATGAGCGGGCGCCGGACCAGGCGCATTTCCTCACGCGCGGCAAGACGCGCCAGCTGTTCCGCGATATCCTGGCGCGCGGCGATGGCGGACGCAAATGGGATTTCAGCCAGTCGTCGCTGTTCCTGTCGTTCCTGGCGGGGAATCAGACGTATCACTGCACGCCGTGGGGCAATCCGACCCGTACCGTGTTCGGCTGGCAGCGGCCGTGCTATCTGCTGGGCGAGGGCTATGCGGCATCGTTCCGCGAGCTGATGGAGGACACCGACTGGGACGCCTACGGCACCGGCAATTACGAGAAGTGCGCCGACTGCATGGTGCACAGCGGGTATGAGGCGACCGCGGTGGCGGACACGGTGCGCCATCCGCTCAAGGCCATGATGGTCAATCTGCGCGGTGTGCGCACGGAAGGGGCGATGGCGCCCGACATCGCGCTCGACAAACAGCGGCCGGCCGAATTCAATTACACGCGCGAGGTGGCGATCCGGCTCGATCAGATCGGCGGCAGCAAGGCCGCTGCCAAGGCTGGCCCGGCCAGCCAGCCGCACGTGGCCAACGCCGAGGCGGGAGGGCGCTGAACCATGTCGGCGGCGGCGCAAGCGCTGACGGCGGGGATGCTGGCTGCAGCCGACTGGCGCAGCGTGGCCGGGATCGGCCTGTGCGCT
>NZ_SPVG01000259.1 GCF_004614165.1 Duganella callida
GAGCGCGCCGGCGGCGGCGCCGCCTTCCAGCGTGATGCCGCCGGCGTTGGCGGGCCAGCCATAGGCATCGGTGTCGCTGCGGTTGAGGTGGCGGCCCAGCGCCTGCGCCAGCAGGCCGCGCGTGGCGTCCGGCACGGTGCAGACGATGGCCGCCACCTGGTAATTCTGGCCGCGCACATACGCCTCGATGCGCGCCAGGTGTTCCGGCAGCGGATCGATGACGATGCCGCTGCGGCTGGCGGCGTCGAGCAGCAGCCAGCTGCACGCGCCCTCCACGCCCAGCTGCAGCAGTCCGTCGTGCGGCACGGCGGTGTGGTCGGACGGGATCAGGCAGCTGGCGCGCAGGGCCGCGCCGCAACGCTCGATGCGGGCGCAGGCGGCGCTGATGGTGGCCTCGTCCGCCAGCGGACCGAAGGACATGCGGATCGCGCCGGCGCTGCGCCACAGCGGCAGGCCCATCGCATCCAGCACATAGCTGGGCGCGGCCTTGGACGACGAACAGGCGCTGCCGGCGCTGACGCGCATCTCGGCCGCGTCGAACACATCCATCAGCTCGCGGCTGGACAAGCCGGGCACCGCGAAGTTCAGCGTGGTCGGCAACGATTTTTCAAACGGATTGTTGAACACCACGCCCGGCAGCGCGGCGCGCAGACTGTCGGCCAGGCGCGCACGGAAACCGCACAGCTCGGTCTGGGTGCGGAAGGTGTCGCCGCGCTCCAGCGCCGCCAGCACCGCGCCCAGCGCGGCAATGCCGGCCATGTTCTCGGTGCCCGAGCGCTGGCCCGTTTCCTGGCCGCCGCCCACGATCAGCGGCGTGAACGGCGCGCCGGCGCGCACGTACAGCATGCCGACGCCCTTGGGCGCATACAGCTTGTGGCCGGAAAACGGCGCGTAATCGATGCGGGTCGACGCCAGCGCGAGTGGCAGCTTGCCCAGCGCCTGCACACAGTCCACCATCCAGTAGGCGCGGCTGCCGCTGGCCGCCAGCACCTGTTCGATGCCGGCCAGGTCGCTGATGACGCCGGTCTCGTTGTTGGCGGCCATGGTGCACACCATGCCCGCCTCGCCGGCGATGGCGCGCAACGCCGCCAGGTCGTGGGCGCCGTCGCCGTTCACGGGCAGCTGGTGCAGCCGCAGATTCAGGCCCAGCAGGCGGTTCCAGTGCGCCAGGCTTTCCGGCACCGCCTTGTGCTCGGTGGCGCCGTATACCAGCAGCGTGCCGATCGCCGCGCCGGCGTCGCGACGCTCGCGCAGCGCCAGCAGCGCCGACAGCACGGCGGTCTGGATGCCTTCGGTGGCGCCGCTGTTGAACATCAGGCGGCCGTCGCCGGCGCCCAGCAGGCGGTGGGCGCGGGCGCGGGCGTCGTCGAGGATGGCTTTGGCCTTGAGGCCGGCGCCGTGGGTACTGCTGGGATTGCCATAACGCTGGCCCATGGCGTCGGTGGCGGCGGCGATGGCCGCGGGCAGCACCACGCTGGTGGCATTGCTGTCGAGATAGATTTCAGTAGTCATCCGTATAGCTTACGCAAGCGCGCTGAAATAGTCGTACCAAAATGCCGCGCTACGGCATATGATGCAGCATGAATATGCCAATATCGTGAGAAATGCAGAATGAATCAACTTGACCGCTACGATTACGCCATCCTGGACGCCTTGCAGCGGGACGGCACGCTGTCGGTCGCCCAGTTGAGCGAGCAGGTCGGTTTATCCTCCACCCCATGCTGGAAGCGGCTGCGGCGGCTGGAAGATGAGGGCTATATCGAGAGCCGGGTGGCCATCATCAACCGCCGCAAGGTCGGCCTGCCGGTGACGGTGTTCGTCAGCATCCGCATCACCCAGCACGACGAAAAGTGGTTCGCGCGCTTTGCCGCCGCCGTGGCGGCGCTGCCGGAAGTGCAGGAATTCCACCGCATGAGCGGCGACGTCGATTACCTGTTGAAGGTGGTCACCAGCGACATCGAGGGCTATGACCGCTTTTACAAGAAGCTGATCAAGTCGGTGCAGCTGACCGGCGTGTCGTCAGCCTTTTCCATGGAACAGATCAAGATCACCACTTCCCTGCCGCTCGGGCTGGTAGCGCACCAATAAAGGGCGTTCGTGCGATAATGTTCCATTCTGAATACTTGTTAAAGCGTCATGCGCGCCTTCCTCGACCGCTGGCTGCCCAGCCCCACCAATGCCAACGCTAAAGAACAGGCGCGCGCCGCCGCCGGCGCCCTGCTCGGCATCCTGCTGACCGCGCTGGTCGGCCACCTGCTGCTGGCCCGCGCCGGCATGTCGATTTTCCTGGTGGCGCCGATCGGCGCCTCGTCGGTGCTGCTGTTCGCCCTGCCGGCCAGCCCGCTGGCGCAACCTTGGTCCGTCATCGGCGGCAATGTCATCAGCGGCCTGGTCGGCATGGCGCTGGTGCGGCTGCTGGGCGACAGCGTGCCGCTGCCGCTGCTGGCCGGCCTGGCGTGCGGCGGCGCGATCGGCGCCATGTTCGTCACCCGCAGCCTGCACCCGCCCGGCGGCGCGGTGGCGCTGACCACGGTCATCGGCGGCGCGGCCGTGCAGGCGGCCGGCTTCGAGTTCGTGCTGCTGACCGTGCTGATCGATTCCGTGTTGCTGGTGGCCATGGCCATCGCCTACAACAACCTGACCGGCCGCCGCTATCCACACACCCAGCAGCTGGCGCATCCGAACCCGCACGCCACCGGGGACGCGGTGCCGACCGTGCGGCTGGGCTTCAAGCCGGAAGACCTGGACGCCGTGCTCAAGCAGTACAACCAGGTGCTGGACATCAGCCGCGACGACCTCGAAGCGCTGTTCCTGCAGACCGAGCAGCGCGCCTACAACCGCCGCTTCGGCATCATCAGCTGCGCCGACATCATGTCGCGCGACATCGTCAGCGCCGAGTTCGGCACCGGGCTGGGCGAAGCCTGGGCGGCGATGCGCGCGCACCGCGTGGCGGCGCTGCCGGTGCTGAACCGCGCGCGGCGCGTGATCGGCATCGTCACCCAGACCGACTTTCTCGAACATGGCGGCCTCGACGACTACGGCAGCATCCGCCAACAGCTGCGGCGCTTCCTGCGCAAGAGCGGCGTCACCCATACCGAAAAAGCCGAAGTGGTGGGCCAGATCATGAGCGCCCGCCCGACCACCGCGCGCGTCGACACGCCGATCTCGGACCTGGTGCCGCTGATGGCGGACTCGGGCTTCCATCACATTCCCATCGTCGATGCAGAGCAGCGATTTGTCGGCATCGTCACGCAATCGGACCTGGTGGCGGCGCTGTATGCAAGCCGCTTCACCGAAACGGCGGCCTGATACAAAATTTGTCGCGCGGGCGGCGCCTGATGGCTTATGCTAGCGGCCAACTTTATTGCCTTCCAGGATTAAGCCCATGACGTCTTGCCGTACCCTTTACGCTCCCGTCGCCGTCGCCGTCGCGCTGGCTTTCGCCCCCATGGCCCAGGCCGCCGCACCGGCCGGCAAGGTCAGCGCCGAAGTGGCCGCCTCGGCCAATCAGGCCGTGCTGGCCATCGCCGACCAATACTATGACGCGGTCGCCCGCTTCGAGCCGATCGGCGCCACCGAGAACGGCGACAACCGCTTCGACGACCAGCTGGGCCTGAGCATCGCGCCGGCCAGGCGCGCCGCGCAGTTCAAGCTGTACCGCCAGTTCGCGCAGCGCCTGAGCAAGATCAGCCCGCACCAGCTCGACGTCAAAGGCCGCCTCAACTACGACATCCTGCAGTACGAGCTGCGCGGCCTGCTCGCCATGGAACGCTTCCCCGAGCACCTGCTGCCGATTAACCAGATGGACAGCGTGCCGGTGACGCTGGCCAACTATGCGGGTGGCGAAGCGTCGCAGCCGATCGCCACCGTGAAGGAATACGATGCTTACCTGAGCCGCGTGGCGCAGCTGCCGGCGTGGATCGACCAGGCCATCGCCAATATGCGCGTGGGCATCAGGAAAGGCATCACGCAGCCGCGAGCCATCATGGTTTCCGCGCTGCCGCAGTTCCAGAAGCTGGTGAGCGCCACGCCGGAAGCCAGCATCTACTACACGCCGATCACCAAGCTGCCGGCGTCGTTCGCCGACGCCGACAAGCAGCGCCTGACGGCCGCCTACCGCAAGACCATCCACGACCAGCTGATGCCGGCGCTGGCGCGCGTGGCCACCTTCCTGGACAAGGAATACATCCCGGCCTGCCGCACCTCGACCGGCCTGGGCGCGCTGTCGGACGGTGCCGCCTGGTATCAGGCGCGCATCGCCAACGCCACCACCACCACGCTGACGGCGCAAGAGATCCACGCCATCGGCTTGAAGGAAGTGGCGCGCATCCAGGGCCAGTTCGAGGTGCTGGGACCGAAACTGGGCTACACCGGCCCGGCCGCCGGCCTGCCGGTATGGGTGGCGGCGCAGCCGAAATTCTATCCGTTCAAGACCGAGGAGGAAGTCCAGGCCGTCTATCACAAGCTCAACGACGTGCTCGACACCAAGCTGCCGCTGATGTTCACGCTGCAGCCCAAGGCCAGACTGGACCTGCGCCTCGAGCCCGAGCTGAGCCGCGCCACCGCGTCCGACCACTACACCGCGCCGGCCGGCGACGGTTCGCGTCCGGGCGTGTTCTGGTCGGTGGTCAACGATCCCGCCAAATACGGCAGCACCGGCATGACCACGCTGTTCCTGCACGAAGGCAAGCCGGGCCATCACTTCCACATCGCGCTGATGCAGGAACTGAACCTGCCCAACTTCCGCAAATACGGCGGCAACAACGCCTACACCGAAGGCTGGGCGCTGTACGCCGAAACGCTGGGCAAGGAAATGGGCCTGTTCGACGATCCGGCCCAGTACTTCGGCCACCTCAACGACGAACTGCTGCGCGCGGTGCGGCTGGTGGTGGACACCGGCATGCACGCCAAGGGCTGGAGCCGCGAGCAAAGCATCCAGTACATGAAGGACACGCTGGGCTACGATGTGGTGGCCAAGAGCGAGACCGAGCGCTACATGGCCTGGCCGGCGCAGGCGCTGGGCTACAAGGTCGGTTCGCTGAAGATCCAGGAACTGCGCAAGCGCGCCGAACAGGCGCTCGGCGACAAGTTCAGCCTGCCGGCCTTCCACGCGGTGGTGCTGGGCGACGGCACCTTGCCGCTGGCCCTGCTGGAAGAGAAAGTCGACCGCTGGATCGCGACGCAACACTAAGCCGAAAAAGGCGGGCCAGGGCGGCCCGCCTCCCCTTATTTCACATACTGCTGGATCAGCGCGATCACCGCGGGCGGCAGCGCCTTGATCTTGCGGTCATGGCTGGCAAACACGATCTGCTGGCGTCCCACCGCGACCGGCCTGCCGCCGGAGTAAAAACGGAACTCCAGCCAAAACGAGCACTTTTTCACATCGTAGGTGTTCAACTCGCACGCGATTTCCTGGAACGGGAACGTCTCCTGCAGATAATCCTGCTGCGCGTGCTTGGTGATGAATACCCCATCCTGCTGCAGCATATCGCGTGAGATGCACTCGTAGAACCATTTCTCGCGGCAGATGCCCTGCCACTCGAAATAGCGCGCGAAGTAGGTGTTGCCGTAGGCATTCGAATCCTTCAGATAGGCGGTCAGCGAGTGGGTGAAGGTTTGTGGGGTGACTTGCATCAGCATGATGATTCTCCTTGAGTGAGTGAACGCCCGGCAACCGGGCCATTTCACTACTAGGGAGTTGGTCTGGCGGAAGTTTGATTTGTCGCAAACAAGCTTGCGATATTCAAGCGAAGCGCTACGGCGCGCGCAATACTTGCGACAACATCGTCAAATCACGGGATCGTCCTATGCATTCCTTGTTGCCGGCCGTCGTATCCCTGCTGTTTCTATGCTACGGCGCCTACGTCCTGCAATCGCGCGGGGTGAACCGCATCAGCCTGACGTTCTTCCTGCTGTGCTTTACCACCTTCTGCTGGCAGTTCACCTGGGCCATCCTGTTCCAGCTGCATGACGCCCACGAGGCGCTGTCCGTGGCCAAACTCGGTTATCTGCTGATCCTGTTCCTGCCGACCACGCTCTACCACTTCGTCGCCGAACTGACGGCATCGCGCGGCGAACGGCGCCGCGTGGCGCTGTCCTATGCCATTGCCGGCCTGCTGGGGGTGGTCCTGCTGAGCACGGACTGGATCGTCGCCGGGCTGTATCGGTATTTCTTCGGCTATTACCCCAAGGCCGGCCCGCTGCACCCGCTGCACCTGCTGCAGACCGGCGTGGTGGTCGGGCGCGGCCTGTGGCTGCTGTACCGGCGCCAGCGGCAGGCCGTGTCGACCGAAAAGACCCGGCTGCGCTACTGCCTGATCAGCATGCTGATCTATTTCTTCGCCTCGGTCGACTACCTGTGCAACTACGGCCTGCAGTTCTACCCGCCGGGCGTGCTGTTCGTCGCCACCAGCCTGGGACTGATCGCGCAAGCCATGGTGCGCCACAACCTGCTGGCCGATCCGCTGGAAGTGGCGGCCACCATCGCGCATGAGATGCGCACGCCGCTGGCCACCATCCGCAACCAGTCGCGCATGCTGTCGCGCTGTCTGCCGGAACTGATGACCGGGTATCAGAGCGCGCTCGAGCACGGCCTGATCCGGCAGGAACTGTCGCTGCCGCAGCTGCAATACCTGAGCCGGCTGGGACAACACATCGAGAGCGAAATCAGCCGCTCCAGCTTCATCGTCGACATGATGCTGGCGTCGGCGCGCGCGGGTGCGCTGGACCGCAGCGACTTCGCCGATCACTCCGTCAAGAAATGCGTGGATGACGCGCTGGCCAGCTATCCGTTCGAAAGCGCGATGCGCGACAAGGTGCGGGTGCGCGGCAGCGAGGATTTCACCTTCTTCGGCTCCGACGTGCTGCTGGTGTACGTGCTGTACAACCTGTTCAAGAACGCCATGCACGCGATCAAGGCGGCCGGCCGCGGCGAGGTGGAAATCCTGCTGGCCGATCGCCAGCTGCTGGTCACCGACACCGGCTCCGGCATCCCGGACGACGTGCTGCCGCACGTGTTCGAACCGTTCTACAGCACCCGCCATCACGGCGGCGGCACCGGCATGGGACTGGCGTTCTGCCAGCGCGTGCTGACCGCGTTTGGCGGCAACATCCGCTGCGAGTCGCAGGCCGGGCAATACACCCGCTTCGCGCTGTCGTTCCCGCGGCGCGTCAACTACCCGGCGAGCTGACTGAGCTCCTCGCCGCTGACTTTGTCCAGATCGGTTTCATCGCCGAGCACATAGATCTTCTGGCCGCGCAGCACATCCAGGATGAACGGCTGCTGCTCGCGCAGGCGGCGCTTGAAATCGGGAATCGAATACAGATTGGGATTGATCTTGCGCCGCAACAGCCGCTCGGCCACGGGCAAGCGCGACAGCAGCTCGCCGTAGCTGGTGTTATCGCCGATCAGCAGCAATTCGACCGGCGTATCCATATGCTCCTGCTCCTTGGCGGTGGCGCCATAGACGAAGGCCACGTTCAGCACATGCTGCAGCGGCGCCAGGGCAGAGTTGAGCACGCTGACCAGGCCGAAGGTCTTCTTGACCAGCCCGGCCAGCTCGCCGTAGACGATGCAATCCTTGTTGGGCCGGAAGCGGCGCACATTGCCGATGCGTTCAGAGACGATCACGCCCGACTCATGCAGCCGTTTCAGCTCGCGCTGGGCCGACGCGCTGCCCAGCCCGGTGAGCCGCATGATCTCGTTCAAGTGAAATCCTTGATTCACGCGTACAAACAGCAAGCCCAGCAATTTTTGCTGGGCAGGAGTAAAGAGGGCTTGGGCGATCATAGGCCAAATCTTAGCATGTTTTAAGTCGGGGTCAGAGCCGACATTCGGACATTGGGTCGCGCGCGACCCAATGTCCGAATGTCGGCCGGTGTGGTTTACAACAAGGGCGCGGCCGCCGCGG
>NZ_SPVG01000201.1 GCF_004614165.1 Duganella callida
ACATCGGCAGCGGCCTCGGCGGCCTGGTGCTGTACCTGGCGCGCGTGCGCCCGGACGCCGACGTCAGCGGCATCGAGCTGGCGCCGCTGCCGTTTGTATACAGCTGGCTGCGCGCCAGGCTCGGCCGCAGCCGCGCGCGCTTCCTGCGCGGCGATTACGAACGGCTGGATTTCAGCTGCTACGACCTGGTGTTCGCCTACCTGTCGCCGGCCGCCATGTCACAATTATGTCGCAAGGCAATGGCTGAAATGCGCCCTGGGACGATGCTTGTGAGTTACGAATTTATCATTGAGGAAAGATCACCGGACCGCATCATCCATGCCACAAAGCAGGGCGTTCCCCTCTACATATGGTACTTTTAAGCATCATTTGACGTTATTCTCTTGCCCGCCTGCCGCGCCTCGGCTAGAGTAGTTCTACATGAAAATTTATTGAAATACCGGCCGTTGATAGTCACAATTGGCCGGTTTTCGTTCTGGGGAGTTTGCACAGTTGTTAGTCATCATAGGATATGTGGTGGTCATCGCCGGCGTGTTCGGCGGCTATGCCGCGTCGGGCGGGCATCTGGCCGTGCTGGTGCAGCCGCTGGAGCTGGTCATGATCGGCGGCGGCGCGGTCGGCGCTTTCCTGGTCGGCAACAACGGCAAGACCCTGAAGGCCACCCTGGGCGCGCTGCCCACCCTGTTCAAGGGCTCGCGCTACACCAAGGACCTGTACATGGAAATGATGTCGCTGCTGTTCGACGTCTTGTCCAAGGTGCGCAAGGAGGGCCTGATGTCGATCGAAGGCGACATCGACAGCCCGGAGCAGAGCCCGCTGTTCAGCAAGTACCCGACCGTGCTGGAAGACCACCATATCGTCGAATTCATGACCGACTACCTGCGCCTGATGGTGTCCGGTAACATGGACGCCTTCCAGATCGAGAACCTGATGGACATCGAGATCGAGACCCACCACCACGAGGGCGCCGCGCCGGCCCACGCCATCGCCAAGCTGGGCGACGGCATGCCGGCGTTCGGTATCGTGGCGGCGGTGATGGGCGTGGTGCACACCATGGAATCGGTGGGCCTGCCGCCGGCCGAGCTGGGCATCCTGATCGCCCACGCGCTGGTCGGCACCTTCCTCGGCATCCTGCTGGCCTACGGCTTCGTCGGTCCGCTGTCCAGCCTGCTGGAGCAAAAGCTCGAGGAATCGACCAAGATGTACCAGTGCGTCAAGGTCACGCTGCTGGCCAGCCTGAACGGTTACGCGCCGGCGCTGGCGGTCGAATTCGGCCGCAAGGTGCTGTACTCGACCGAGCGCCCGACCTTCAACGAACTGGAAGATCACATCAAGAAATCGAAGTCGAAGTAAGCCATGCGGTTTAACGTGCTCACCTTAGGAAAGTATCATGGCTGAAGAGGGCTTGCGGCCTATCATCGTCAAGCGCATCAAGAAGGGCGGCGGCGGCCACCACGGCGGCGCCTGGAAGATCGCGTACGCCGACTTCGTCACCGCCATGATGGCGTTCTTCCTGTTGATGTGGCTGCTCGGCTCGACCACCAAGGGCGACCTCAACGGCATTTCCGAATACTTCAAGACGCCGCTGAAGGTGGCGATGGAAGGCGGCTCCGGCAGCGGCGACAGTTCCTCGCTGATCAAGGGGGGCGGCAAGGACCTGACCCGCAGCGAGGGCCAGGTCAAGGCCAGCGACGACCCGCAGGTCAAGAAGACCTACAACCTGACCGCCGCCAAGGCCGCCCTGGAAGCCGAGGAAAACCAGCGCCTGAAGGCGCTCAAGGAACGCATCGAAAACCGCATCGACGCCAACCCGCTGCTGAAGAAATACAAGGAACAGTTGCTGCTGGACCTGACCAACGACGGCCTGCGCATCCAGATCGTCGACGAGCAGAACCGGCCGATGTTCGCGCTGGCCAAGGCCGAGCTGCAACCGTACACCAAGGACATCCTGCACGAGATCGGCATCGTGCTGAACGACGTGCCCAACCGCATCAGCCTGTCGGGTCACACCGATTCGACGCCGTACATGAGCGACGCCGGCTACAGCAACTGGGAGCTGTCGGCCGACCGCGCCAACGCCTCGCGGCGCGAGCTGATCGTCGGCGGCATGCAGGACGCCAAGGTGTTGCGCGTGGTCGGACTGGCCTCGGCCGTCAACCTCGACAAGGAAGACCCGTTCAACCCGATCAACCGCCGCATCAGCATCATCGTCATGAACAAGCGCGCCGAAGAGGCGGTGCTGCGCGACGGCAAGAAACAAATCGAGGTCGGCGGCGACGAGGCGCCCGCTTCCGCAGTCCCGGCGGCGGTGGCCGCACCGTCCGCTCCGCCGGTACGCAAATAAGTAAGAGATGGTTATGACAAGAAAAAAAATCCTGGGGTCCCACGTCAAGCGCCTGCTGTCCGGCGTGTCCGACCACGGCCGCCGCCACCTGACCGAGGTCGAGACCGACGTCATCCAGACCGGCCTGCTGCTGGAAGAGGCGATCGACAAGCTGTCGTTCAACTTCATGGCGATCCACCAGACGGTGCAAGCGGTGCAGCCGGTGATCCAGCTGTTGCTGGACGGCGGCCAGGCCAGCGCCGAGCAGCGCGCCCAGCTCGAGGCGCTGCCGGCGCAGATCGGCCAGTACGTCAACGGCGCCGTGACCAGCCTGCAATTCCAGGACATGACCAGCCAGCTGCTGGACCGCACGCTCAAGCGCGTCACCGGCCTGCGCGAATTCCTCGGCACGCTGGGCGCGCACGGCGACGCCATGGTGCCCGACAGCGACAACGAACAGATCGTCGACCTGCTCGGCAAGGTCAGCATGGCGCTGGCGATCCAGAGCCTCGAGCTGCGCAGCGTGCTGCGCAAGGCGGTCAGCCAGCAACACATGGAAAGCGGCGACATCGAACTGTTCTGATGTGCCCCACAACATTGATTTATAGAGAGAAAAAAGATGGCCAAGACAATACTTGCAGTTGATGATTCCAGCTCCCTGCGCCAGATGGTGGCGTTCAGCCTGAAGGCGGCCGGCTACCAGGTGGTGGAGGCCGTGGACGGCCAGGAAGGCCTGGAAAAAGCCAAGCTGCAGACTGTCGACCTGGTGCTGACCGACCAGAACATGCCGCGCATGGACGGCCTGCAGCTGATCAAACTGCTGCGCGAACTGCCCAGCTACGCCAAGACCCCGATCCTGATGCTGACCACCGAGTCGTCCGACGAGATGAAGGCCAAGGGCCGCGCCGCCGGCGCCAATGGCTGGCTGGTCAAGCCGTTCGACCCGCAGCGCCTGATCGAGGTGGTCAAGAAGGTCATCGGTTGATGCCGGGGCGCCACGATGCTGAGCCTGTGCGACCCTGAGGGAGTATCACCATGACCATCGACATAAGCCAGTTCTACCAGGTCTTCTTCGATGAGGCCGAGGAACTGCTGGCGGAAATGGAACGGCTGCTGCTGGCCGTGGATGTGGACGCCCCCGATGCCGAGGACCTGAACGCGATCTTCCGCACCGCCCACTCGGTCAAGGGCGGCGCCTCGACGTTCGGCGTGACCGACATGAGCGAAGTCACGCACGTGCTGGAAACCCTGCTGGACCGCATCCGCAAGGGCGAGATGCGCCTGACCTCGGAACACGTGGACGCCTTCCTGGCCGCCAAGGACGCGCTCAAGATGCAGCTGGACGGCCACCGCAACGGCAGCACGGTCGACCAGGACGCCGTGGCCGACGTGCGCATGATGCTGCAATCGCTGGCGCAGGACGTGCCGGTGGCCGCGCTGGCGCCGGTGGCGCCGGCCTACAACGCGGTGGAAACCAGGGTGGTCGATCACAGCGGCGGCCGCCGCTACCGGCTCGAACTGCCGGCCATGGCGCACCGCGAAGTGCAGGCGCTGGGCGAGGAACTGGGCCTGATGGGCCACGTGGCGATCACGCCGCTGGACAGGGACCGCAACGCCATGGTGGTCACCACCCATGAAAGCCTGGACGACATCATCGCCATCTGCTCGTTCGTGCTGAACCCGGAAGACATGCAAGTCACCGAACTGCCGGCGCTCAGCGACGCCCAGGCGCAGCGGGAAAAGGCCGCGCGCGACCAGGTCGAGGCCGAACTCGGCTACGGCTTCTTCGACGCCACCGAGCTGCATCCGGGCGCGGCGGCGCCGGCCGCCGGCGGCCCCGGCGAAGGTTACGGCTTCTTCCAGCCGCTGGACGAGATCCGCGCCAACGCCGCCGACGCCGCCGACGACGCGCGCGGCTACGGCTTCTTCCAGCCGGTGGAACAGATCCGCGCGGCCGCCGGCATCGTGCTCGAGGCGCCGTCGGCCGAGGACGAGGCGAAAAAGGCCGCCGCGGCCGCCGCCAAAAAGGAGGAAAAGGAAAAGGCCCCGGCCGCCGGCGCCGAATCGTCGTCGATCCGGGTGTCGATCGAAAAGGTCGACCAGCTGATCAACCTGGTCGGCGAGCTGGTGATCACCCAAGCCATGATCGAGCAGCGCGTCGACACGCTGGACCCGATGCTGCACCAGCGCCTGCTCAACAGCGTCAGCCAGCTGACCCGCAACACCCGCGACCTGCAGGAAGCGGTGATGTCGATCCGCATGATGCCGATGGACTTCGTGTTCTCGCGCTTCCCGCGCATGGTGCGCGACCTGGCCCACAAGCTGGGCAAGAAGGTCGACTTCATCACCAACGGCGCCGCGACCGAGCTCGACAAGGGGCTGATCGAGCGCATCGTCGACCCGCTGACGCACCTGGTGCGCAACTCGATCGACCACGGCATCGAGATGCCCGAGGTGCGGCGCGCCGCCGGCAAGAGCGACGCCGGGCGGCTGTTCCTGTCGGCCTCGCACCAGGGCGGCAACATCATCATCGAGGTATCGGACGACGGCGGCGGCCTGAATCGTGAGAAAATCCTCGCCAAGGCCCAGCAGAACGGGCTGGCGGTCAGCGACAACATGAGCGACGCCGAGGTCTGGCAGCTGATCTTCGCGCCCGGCTTTTCCACCGCCGACGTGGTCACCGACGTCTCGGGCCGCGGCGTCGGCATGGACGTGGTCAAGCGCAACATCAGCGCCATGGGCGGCGCCGTCGACATCCGCTCGGCCAAGGGCTTCGGCACCACCATCTCGATTTCGCTGCCGCTGACGCTGGCGATCCTGGACGGCATGTCGATCCGCGTCGGCGAGGAAATCTACATCCTGCCGCTAGGCTTCGTGATCGAATCGCTGCAGCCGGCGCCGGCCGACGTCAGGGAAATCGCCGGCAAGGGCCGGGTGATCAAGGTGCGCGGCGAATACCTGCCGCTGGTGCCGCTGTACCAGATGTTCGACATCGCGCCGCGCTACACCGATCCGTGCCAGGGCATCGTCATCATCGTCGAGACCGACGGCCGCAAGGCCGGCCTGTTTGTCGACGAGCTGGTCGGCCAGCAGCAGGTGGTGGTCAAGAATCTGGAATCGAATTACCGCAAGGTGGCCGGCATTTCCGGCGCCACCATCCTCGGCGACGGCGGCGTGTCGCTGATCCTGGACGTCGCCGCACTGATACGCTCGTCGCGCCAGCTGGCCGACGAATCGATTTTTTCCTGACAGGGGGCCATCATGGCAGAAGCACAAAACACCACCGAGATCGCCGGCCACGAATACCTGGCCTTCAAGCTGGGCGCGGAAGAATACGGCATCGACATCCTGAAGGTGCAGGAAATCCGCGGCTACGAAGCGGTGACCCGCATCGCCAACGCGCCCGAGTTCATCAAGGGCGTGATCAATCTGCGCGGCATCATCATCCCGGTGGTCGACATGCGCATCAAGTTCCACCTGGGCGAGCCGGTGTACGACCAGTTCACCGTGGTGATCATCCTCAACATCAACGGCCGCATCGTCGGCATGGTGGTCGACTCGGTGTCGGACGTGACCACCCTGACGCCCGAGCAGGTCAAGCCGGCGCCCGACATGGGCACCGCCTTCAGCAGCGACTACGTGATCGGCCTGGGCACCATCGACGAGCGCATGCTGATCCTGGTGAACATCGACAAACTCATGTCGAGCCCGGAAATGGGCTTGATGGACCAACTGGCGGCATAAGGCGACCCGCCTGGCCCGCCCAGCCGGCGCCGCGACCCCGCGCCGGCCCACCGCAGCACCACACGGACGCGCTCCCAAGAGAAGAGCGCGCCGCCATACCACGTTAGACAGAGGGGAGAACCTGGAATGCATTTACGCGACTTCAAGATCGGCGCACGGCTGCGCCTGGGATTCGGCATTGTCTTGCTGATCCTGGTGGCCATCGTGCTGCTGACCAACTACCTGAACTACAGTAACAAGAAGCAGCTGACGCAGGGGCTGGAAACGGCCACCGCCAAGAACCTGCAGGCCGACACCATGAAAAGCGCGATGCTGCAGACCGGCATCGCCATGCGCAACATCGGGCTGCAATCGGACGTCAGCCTGATGCAGAAGGAAGAGCAGAAGGTGCGCGCCCAGCGCGCGCGCTATGAAAAGGCGGCCGGCGACCTGAAGGCGCTGGGCCTGAACGACGAGGAAAACAAGGTGCTGAGCGACCTGGCCGCGCTGGACGCCGACACCGACGCCGCCTTCAAGGAAGCCACGGCGCAGATCATGGCCTTCAACAGCGAGGGCGGCATCAAGGTGATCTCGGGCCGCATCGACCCGCTGAACCAGCGCACGCTGGAGCTGATCGACAAGCTGGTCGGCATGCAGCGCGCCAACGCCGCCGACGTGATGGCCGGCTCGGTCTCGGCCGACCGCAGCCTGATGCTGGTGCTGTTCGTGCTGGGCGGCGTGGCGGTGGTGCTGGGCGTGGTGTGCGCCGCCATCATCACGCGCTCGATCACCGTGCCGCTGGAGGGCGCGGTGGGCGTGGCGCAGAAGGTCGCGGCCGGCGAGCTGACCGCGCAGGTGGCGGTGGAAGGCAAGGATGAGACCAGCGAACTGCTGCAGGCGCTGCGCGACATGAACGCCAGCCTGGCCAGGACGGTGGGCGAGGTGCGCACCGGCTCCGAACTGATCACCACCGCCTCGCAGGAAATCGCCTCCGGCAATGCCGACCTGTCGGCGCGCACCGAATCGCAGGCCAGCTCACTGGAGGAGACCGCCTCGTCGATGGAGCAATTGACCTCCACCGTCAAGCAGAACGCCGACAACGCGCGCCAGGCCAACCAGCTGGCCGTATCGGCCTCGTCGGTGGCGGAAAAGGGCGGGCAGGTGGTGTCGCAGGTGGTGCAGACCATGGGCTCGATCACCGAATCGTCGCGCAAGATCGCCGACATCATCTCGGTGATCGACGGCATCGCCTTCCAGACCAACATCCTGGCCCTGAACGCGGCGGTGGAAGCGGCGCGCGCGGGCGAGCAGGGCCGCGGTTTCGCGGTGGTGGCCTCCGAGGTGCGCAACCTGGCGCAGCGCTCGGCCGGCGCCGCCAAGGAAATCAAGGAGCTGATCGGCGACTCGGTGGAGAAAGTCGACGCCGGCAGCAAGCTGGTCGACGAGGCCGGCCAGACCATGGAATTGATCGTCACCTCGATCCGCCAGGTGGCCGACATCATGGGCGAGATCACCGCCGCCACCCAGGAGCAGAGCAACGGCATCGAGGAAGTCAACCAGGCGATCTCGCAGATGGATGAAATGACGCAGCAGAACGCCGCGCTGGTGGAGCAGGCGGCCGCCGCGGCGGAAAGCATGCAGGAGCAGGCGCAGCTGTTGGCGCAGGCGGTCAGCATCTTCAAGCTGTCGCACGACGAGGGCTTGCGCCGTCCGGCGCCGCGCGCGAGCGCGGGCGCGGCGCCGGCCCTGGCC
>NZ_SPVG01000254.1 GCF_004614165.1 Duganella callida
GCATCTCGGCGGCCGGCGGGCCGGCCTGCGCCAGCAGCGGCGCATGCGACGGCGCCTTCGCGGCGGCGGCCGTGCTGCTATGCCGCACCGGGGTGCCGGACGCACAGCCGATCAGCGGCACGGATAAAAAACTCGCGGCGGTCAGCCCCAATCCTTGCTGTAAAAAATCTCTGCGCGATGCCATAACCTATCCTCAAAAGCAACATAGTTACTATAGCTTATGCTGAGGGAAAGCAAAACCACGACATCTTACGTTTGAGAAATGATACAGTTGCTCTCGCGATTCAAAAATTTCGTATCGGAAATTTATTTAATGGTCGAGTTATATAGATGGATAATGGCTGGCATTCCAACAATAAAGTATCCATATATGATGCGTCGCAGTATAGTTCACTCATCGAATATGTTTTCCCGTCGAACTAACTACTGGAGCCCATCATGATTATCCGTTCTATCGCCGCCGTGTCCCTGATCGCCCTGTCTACCCTGTCCAACCCGGCCAGCGCCGCTCCGACCGGCCGCCTGAGCAACGCCAACTGCGACGTGCCATCGTACCGCAACTCGTGGCAGGAAGATGAACTGCAAGGCAACGTGAAGCTGGCCGTGCTGGTGGATGCCAAAGGCAATGTGCAGGACACCAAAGTCATCTCGTCGAGCGGCGTTGCCGCCCTGGACAAGGCCTCGCTGCGCGCCGGCGCCAGCTGCAAGTTCCAGCCGGCCAGCAACGGTTCGGAGCCAGTCTGGGCCCAGGTGCAATACAACTGGGTGCTGAACTAAATCGCTAGGCCGCCCGCTGCGCCGGTTGCCGCAACAGCGCGTGCGGCGCGTCGAGCAGATAGCCTTGCACCAGTAATGCGCCGCCGGCGGCCGCGTGCAGTTCGCGCAGCGCCGCCAGCTGCGGCGGCGTCTCCAGCCGCCGGAACACCACCGCCACCCCGGCCGCGGCGCAACGCTGCAACAGCGCCGACACGCCGTCCTCCTCGCGCAGATCGCGCACATCGAGCTTGAACACATCGGGCCGCAGCCGGTCCAGCACCGCCAGCGCGGCGCGCGGGCTGTTGACGTTGACCGCGAAACGGAAACCGTTGCGACGGTAATTGTCCGACACATAATTCAGCAGCCAACCCTGCTGCGGCGTCGCCGCCGGCAGCTGCAGCACCACGCGCGCCAGCGGCAGTTCCAGCGCGTCGAGGATGCGGCGGAACGCGTGGCCGTGGTTGCTGCTGACCGCGCTCAGCAGCCGGTCATGCACATTCAGGTACAGGTCGGCCGCCGCGGCCTCGGCCTGGCGGAAGAAATTAATCGCATGCAGCATGCGGCACAGCCGGTCCAGTTCGATGGATTCGTCATCGCTGGCCGCGTGATCGAGCAGCTTCCACAGCGACAAGCCCTGGTCCTGCGCCGACACGCTGCGCGCCAGACCCTCATACGCCACCACGCGGTTGCCGTCCAGTTGCCGGATCGGCTGGAAGGCGCTGGTCATGGTGCAATTGAAAAATCGTCCCTGCGCCTTGCCCTCTTGATCGAGCCAGATGCTGGAAGCAACGCCGTCGGACAGACGTGCCAGATACTTTTGCAGGATGGGGAATGACATGGAATTCCTCTGGGAAGCTGACAATGGCGCTAGCGTATGCGGCCAGGGGGGAAAGCAGAACGAATGCTTTCGGCTATGGATATGCCAAAACATTCGTTCCGCCTGCACGGTGCGGCCGTTATCGTGGGGCCATCGTCAAACTTCGCCGTCACCAGCATGTGCCAATTACTCGCGATGAGCAGCAACAAACCCGCCGCCGTGGATTTTTCGTTTGCCGGTTTTGCCGAACGCGGCGGCCGCACCGGCGAACACCGGGACGGCTGGGGCATCGCCCTGCACACCGCCACCGGGTGCCGCCTGGTCACCGACTACCTGCCGTCGATCGCGTCGCCACTGGCAGTGCAGTTCCGGCGCGAGGCGATCAAGGCGCGCAGCGTGGTGGCGCACATCCGCAAGGCCACCCAGGGCCGCGCCTCGCTGGAGAACAGCCACCCGTTCACGCGCGAACTGTGGGGCCAGACCTGGTCGTTCGCGCATAACGGCGACCTGCAGCTGTTCGACCCGAATCCCAGCCTGTACGCGCCGTGGGGCGACACCGACAGCGAGCGCGCCTTCTGCCACCTGCTGTCCGGGCTGGCGCTGCGCTTCGAACAGGCGCCACCGCGCCACGTGCTGTATGCGACGCTGGCAACCCTGGCCGGCGAAATCGCCGCGCATGGCAGCTTCAATTTCATCCTGTCGAACGGCGACCTGCTGTTCGCCCATTGCAGCACCGAGCTGCACGTGGTGGTGCGCGAATATCCGTTCTCGGTGGCGCACCTGGTCGATTGCGAACTCAGCATCGATTTCAGCCGCCATAACCACCTGGACGACCGCATTGCCGTGATCGCCACCCAGCCGTTGACCTCCAACGAACGGTGGACGCGCTTTATCCCTGGCGAACTGAAGCTCTTTGCCGGCGGCGAGGAAGTGGGAGCGGCGCCGGAACGCCGCGACAAGCTGCTGATTGCCTACTAAGCGGTATTGCAGTTGCAGAAGCGCTTGCGTTTCGGCGCATTTGGACAGGTGGCGTCTTCATCGAGCTGCTTCCAGAACAGCACCGTCTCGACGCCGTAGGGCGAGCGCACCATGCCGGCGTCGTTGTAACCGCGTTTGGCGAAAAATGTCTTACCGCTGGCCGTGCTGTGCAGCTGCAACGCCTTCACGCCCCAGGTACAGGCCTGCTCTTCCATGCGCCGCAGCAGCGCCTTGCCGTAACCTTTCCCTTGCGCTTCAGGCAACAGGTAACACAGCGCGAGCTTGCCGGCGCCGGTCAGCAAGGCGACGCCAACGACGACGCCGTCATGGACCGCGACCAGCGAAAAATTAGTGGGCGAGCTGAACCAGTTGGCCACCATTTGCGGGGTTTTATTCCCCAGCCAGGCGTCAAGGATGGCCGGATCGTTTTTGTGATCCAGCACGCAGCATTCCTTGATAGAACGCCGCAGCACCGTGCACGCCGCTTCCGCATCCGTCGAAGCAGCAATACGAATTTCAAGACTCATGTACGCTCACAAACAATTTGATAGCACGACCACAGTGCTGGTAACGACTATACACCAAGCCGGGTAAAGCCGTCGGATGCCAGACTAGAGGGTCGTAGCGCCTTTGCCCACGAATGCTTTCAAAAATCGATATACAGTAACTCCGGGGTCAGGTCTTCCATTGCGTCACGAACCCAGCCGTAAGCGTGCTTACGGCTGGGTTCGTGACGCAATGGAAGACCTGACCCCGGATTAAGCATATAACCAAAAATTCGTATCTTTTCGCGGCGAAATTTTACACCATGGTAGTCCTTATTACGAAAGCTCATTATGACCACTAAAAATATGACTCGACGCGTTGTGATCGCTTCCTTCCTGACCGCTTCCGCCACCCTGCTGGGGCTGCCGCTGCAGGCGCAGGCGGCGGAAACCGTGCTGCTGAACGCCTCTTATGACGTGGCGCGCGAGCTGTTCAAGGACATCAACCCGGCGTTCGTGGCCGAGTGGAAAAAGACTACCGGCGAAACCATCAACGTCAACCAGTCCCACGGCGGCTCGTCCAAGCAAGCGCGCTCGGTGGCCGACGGCATGGAGGCGGCCGTGGTCACCATGAATCAGGCCAACGATATCGACATGCTGGCCGATCGCGGCCTGGTGGTGCAGGACTGGGCCAAAAAATTCCCCAACAATGCCGCGCCCTTCTATTCCACCATGGTCTATCTGGTGCGCAAGGGAAATCCAAAACAGATCAAGGACTGGGCCGATCTGGCCAAGCCGGGCGTGAAAGTCATCATTCCGAACCCGAAAACCGCCGGCAATGGCCGCTATACCTATCTGGCGGCCTGGGGCTCGGTGCTGAAAAAGGGCGGCAGCGAGGCGCAGGCGCGCGAGCTGGTCGGCAAGATCTTCAAGAATGTGCCGGTGCTGGACGCCGGCGGCCGCGGCGCCACCACCACCTTTACCCAGCGTGAAATCGGCGACGTGCTGGTCACCTTCGAAAACGAGGTGAATCTGGTGCGCGCCGAGTTCGGCGACAAGTTCGACGTGGTCTACCCATCGATCTCCATCCTGGCCGAGTCGCCGGTCGCGGTGGTCGACAAGGTGGTGGACCGCCGTAACCTGCGCAAGCAGGCCACCGGCTACCTGAACTTCCTGTACAGCGAACAGGCACAGGACATCATCGCCAAGCATTATTTCCGTCCGCGCTCGGAGACCGCGTTCAAGAAATACAACGCCAACTTCAAGCAAATCACCCTGTTCACGGTGGACGATGTGTTCGGCGGCTGGAAGGCGGCGCAGAAAAAACACTTCGACGATGGCGGCGAATTCGACAAGATTTACCAGAGCAAATAACAATATACGCAGAGATTCGTTCTCAAATGGCCATGCAGGCCTTAATCTGGATGCGCATCATCAACCAGACAAAGGAAGACGCAATGGCCATTTCTGAAATAAATGTACGCAACCAGTTCCGTGGCAAGGTCAAGGAAATCATCTTTGGCCCGGTGGTGTCGGAAGTCGATGTCGAAACCCAGCATGGCATCGTCACTTCGGTGATCACCTCGCGCTCGATCCAGGATCTGGATCTGAAGGTCGGCAGCGAGGTCATTGCGCTGGTCAAGTCCACCGAGGTATCGATCGCCAAGATTGGCGGCTGAAATCGCGCCGCGGCAACCTGCGAAACGCCCTGAGTCCTCCCGGTTCAGGGCGTTTTTACTTAATGCAGGCTTGGCAGGTAAAAAAATAATGGAATCCGTCACTTAGACACAATAGACGAGAACGTACTTTAATGTTATCGTCTATCCCTAAGAGAATATTGCCGTATAGCTAGACTATTTGCGCGCGCCGCGTCGCCCAGACGCGTCCGATGGACTCCTCTATCCTGTTACTTACCGTATGCTCAAGAAAATTGTTGCTGTATTGCTGACCTCGTTTACTGCGGCCGCGTTTGCCGCTGTACCGCTGGGCTCGCAGTCGGTGCTGGTGGTCGAAGACGGCACCGGCAAGGTGCTGCTCGAAAAAAATGCCGATGTCCAGGTGCCGATCGCCTCGCTGACCAAGCTGATGACGGCGATGGTGGTACTGGACGCCAAGCAAAACATGGATGAAAAGATTGAAATCGATCGCGCCGACGTCGATACGCTGAAACACAGCGCATCGCGGGTGCCGGTCGGCGCCGAAATTTCGCGCGGCGACGTGCTGCAGCTGGCGCTGATGTCGTCAGACAACCGCGCCGCCGCCTCGCTCGGCCGTACCTATCCGGGCGGCCTGCCGGCGTTCCGCATGGCGGTGCGCGCGAAGATCCAGGCACTGGGGCTGACCCACACCGTGATCGAGGAACCGACCGGCCTGTCGCCGCATAACATGTCGACCGCGACCGATCTGGTCAAGATCGCCACCGCCGCCTCGGCCTATCCGGATATCCGCCGCATCACCACCGACACCAAGGATGTGATCAACATCAAGGGCCGCAAGGTCGAGTATCACAACACCAATCGGCTGGTCGGCGCCAAGGGCTGGGATGTCGGTTTGTCGAAAACCGGCTACACCGAGGAGGCCGGCCGCTGCCTGATCATGCGCTTCAAATCGGCAGGTAAAAATGCTACGTTGGTCTTGCTGAACGCTAAGGCTAATTCCGCCCGGTTAATGGACGCGGTGAATATCCGCCGCTTTGTCGCCGGTCCCGATGGGGAACCAAAAGTCATGAAAGCCTCGGTAACCCGCCACAAGAAGGCAGTCAAAGCCAGCAAACGCACGCGCCGCGCGATGTAAGCGCAATGCCCCGCCAGGTCAGCCCAGCCGGTCCATGGAGACCGGCTTTTTTTCGCCCTCGCCCTAGGCGCATGCCAGAGATTGGTTACAATAAGCTGACTTTTGGCGCGGTTGACGGCTAGTTGTCCAGCAACTCGCGCAGGCCGCTGGCGCGCTGCGTGCGTTGGCCTATGGCGTCCAGCAACACCTGGCCGTTTGGCGTCAGTAACGTAAAGTAGTCGCGAGCGCGGGTGATGCCGGTGTAAATCAGCTCCCTCGCCAGCATGCCGCCGCCCTCTTTCGGCAGCACCATAGCGGTGTGCAGAAACTCCGACCCCTGCGATTTGTGCACGGTCATGGCGAACGCGGTCTCGACATTCCGCAGTCTGGTGGCTAGTACGCTGCGCACATTGCCGCCTTCGGAAAAATACACCCGCAAGGCGCCGGGGCGCGCCGGATCCGGCAGCGTCAGGCCGATGTCGCCGTTGAACACGCCGGTGGCATAGTCGTTGCGCGTGACCATGACCGGCCGGCCGATGTACCATTCCCCGTTGCGCTTGAGCAAGCCGGCTTGTTGCAATTTTTGCTCGATCACGTCGTTCAGGCCGGTCACGCCCCACTCGCCCTCGCGCACCGCGCACAAAATCCGAAAGCCTTCAAACGCTTCAAGCACAGCTTTCACCCAGGCAAGTTGTACGATCTCATCGCCTTCAGGTATGCCGGATTTGATCATCTGCAAGTATCTCCGGTAGCCGCCCGCGGCGTCCGCGCGGCCGTTGAGCGCCAGTTGCCACAGGTCGGCCGGCTTTGCCAGATCAGTCCAGGCCACTTTGCCGTCCTGGCCGTCGCGCAAAACCGCGACCGCGGCGCCGGCGTCGCCCGCATTGACGGCCAGCGCCAGCGCACCGATCGGACCACCGAAACGGCGGCTCTCGCGCAACATCACGGTTTGTTGCGCGATGGGACCGCCATTGCCGGCATAGCTGGACGGAATCTGCTGGCCAGTGCTGGCCTCGACATAGCCCAGGGTCTCCGGCAAATACTCGCCCCGCTCGGCGTTATGGCAGAGGTCGCCCAGGACGGCGCCCGCCTCCACCGACGCCAGCTGATCCTTATCGCCCAGCAGGATCAGGGTCGCCTGGTCGGGCAATGCAGCCAGCAGCGCGGACATCATCTCCAGGTGAATCATTGATGCCTCGTCAACAATCAGCACGTCGACGTCGAGCTGATTGCCGGCGTGGTGCTGGAAGGCGCGGGTGTCGGGACGCGCGCCAAGCAGGCTGTGCAGGGTGCGCGCGGCGCCCATGCGGGCGGCCAGTTCCTTGAGCGGCAGCGTCTCGCCGACCTTGCCGGCCAGTTCGTCCAACGCGGAGTCGATCGATTGCTTGAGGCGGGCGGCGGCCTTGCCGGTCGGCGCCGCCAGCGCGACACGCAGGCCGCCGCGACGCTCGCCGGCCGTGGCGAACAGCAGCGCCAGCAGCCGCGCCACGGTGTAGGTTTTGCCGGTGCCGGGGCCGCCGGTGATGATCCCCAGCTTGCCGCGCACGGAGACCGCACAGGCGATTTTCTGCCAGTCCGGGCCGCCGCCGCGCGCGGCGTGCGGGAACAGGATGTCCAGCCAGTGGCGCACCTCGGCGGTTTCGGTGTCGGCATCGATGGCGGTGACGCCGCCCAGCGCACGGCCGCGCACGGCCTGGGCGACGTGGGTTTCGTCCTGCCAGTAACGGCGCAGGTAGAGGCGTTCGCCGTCCAGGACCAGCGGCTGGTTGCGATCGGCGGCGCCGACCGGCCACACCTGGCCGCAGCCGGCCAGCAGCGCGCGCCAGGCTGCAGTGCCGGCCGGCCAGCCATCGCC
>NZ_SPVG01000257.1 GCF_004614165.1 Duganella callida
GCCGGGGGCCGTGGCCGCGCGCGGCAACGGCGCCGACGCTGGCGGCGCGTCGCTGGGCGCGTCCTCGGGCATCTCGTCGCGCCAGTGGCTGCCGGCCCAGAACAGCAGGAACATCACGATCCCGAACAGCACCCAGCCATAGACCAGGTGGTCGAAGCCGGTGGCCAGCGTCATCCCGCTCAGATGGCCCAGTATCACGACGATGTAGGCGCGCAGCACATTCGCCAGGATGGGCACGATGATGGCCATGGTCATGAACATGATCCATTTGCGCGGCTTGCGGTAACTCAGGTGCGCATACAGCGCGCCCAACGTGAAGGAGGCGATCAGGTAACGCACGCCGCTGCAAGCGTCCACCACCGACCAGCTGCCGCTGGGAATGCTGAAATTGGTGCCCTCGCTCCACACCGGAATGCCGCTCAGACGCAGCGCTTCCACCGTCGCGGTGGCCGTCACGTGGACCAGCGGCGGAATCAGGCTGTCGCCAAACGGCACGGCCAGCAGCACGTACAGCAGCGGGAAGGCCAGACCGAGGGCGATGCGCCGGCCCAGCACCGTCAGCACCATCAGCGGCATCATGGCGGCCAGCGCGTACTGCTGCACGATCAGCACGTCGCCGGCGCTGCCCAGCAGCCAGGCGGCGGCGGCCATCGCCAACAAAATCAGGCCCGGCCAGTATGGCGCGGCCGGCAACCGCGCCAGCAGCGCGCGCCGGCGCCACACCAGCCAGATGCTCATCGGCAGGATGATGTAGCCGTGGGCGAAGGTCTCGGAACGCTCCCAGATCGAGACGATCGATTGCGCCGTACCGGCAAACAGCAGGACCGGCAACAGCAACAGCAGCGCCACCAGCAGCGGGGTGC
This sequence comes from Duganella callida, assembly GCF_004614165.1. Classification (GTDB taxonomy): domain Bacteria; phylum Pseudomonadota; class Gammaproteobacteria; order Burkholderiales; family Burkholderiaceae_D; genus Rugamonas; species Rugamonas callida. Next base: position 864 of record NZ_SPVG01000257.1, read on the forward strand.
GCACCTCCGGATGCCGCGCGGACGGCAGTTCGGACACGGCCGGCTGGCGCTCGAGTATCATGCCTGCCTCCGCACCGGGGGCCGCGCTTCCAGCAGACGGTCGACGCCGGCCAGGTTGCTGTCCCAGCTGTAGCGCTGTTCGACCGCCGCGCGCGCGGCGTGGCCGATGGCGGCGTCGGGTTGCTGCAGCAGCCGCACCACCGTGTCCTCGAATGCCGCGGCGTCCTGCGCCAGCAGCAGTTCGCGGCCGTGCGCGGCGGCGATGCCCTCCAGCGCTTGCGGCGACACCACCACCGGTTTGGCCATGGCCATCGCTTCCAGCACCTTGTTCTGGATGCCGCGCGCCACCCGCAGCGGCGCCACGCACACCGCCGCGTGCGCCAGATAGGGACGGACATCGGGCACGGTGCCGGTGACGCGCACGCCAGGCTGAGACGCCAGTTGCTGTACCGCGCCATTCGGCCGGGCGCCGACGATCCAGAACACCGCCTGAGGAAAGCGTGCGCGCACCGCCGGCAGCACTTCGCTGGCGAACCACTGCACCGCATCGACATTCGGCCAGTAATCCATGGCGCCGGTGAAGACGATGGCCGCCTCCTCCCTGGCGAACGGGCTGGCGCCACCCTGTTCCGGCGTAAAGTAGGCGGTATCGACGCCGTTGCTGAAATGGCCGATGCGGGCGGCGCTTTCCGGCGCCATGCCGCGGAACAGCTCGGCCTCCGGCGCGGAAACGAACAGCGCGGCGTCGCAGTCGTGGGCCACCTGGCGCTCGAAGGCCAGCAGGCTGCGGGCCTCGTGCGCATACAGCCAGCGCATCGGCGGCTGTTTGCGCGCGGCGTACTGGCGCCATTTGTCGGAATCGACATCGACGAAATCCACCACCCGGCGCGCCTGTGGATACGCCTGCACGTATTGCGCCATGGCCGAGGAAAACGCCAGCATGCGCTGTACGCCGTGCGCCTCGACGGTCTGGCGCACCCAGTCGCGCAGGCCGGCGTCGCGGTAATAGCCGCAGGACAGCGAGGTGCCGCCCAACAGCGACCCCAGGCTGCGCAGCCGCGCCGGCAACGGATTCAGGCGCGCATAATGGCTGCTGGCGCACAGCGCGTCCAGCGTCTGCCGATGCTGCCAGTCGTCGGCGTCATCGATAAAGCAGCCCAGGTGCACGCGATAGCGCGCAGCCAGATGACGCAGCAGATGGTACGAGCGGATCTTGTCGCCCTTGTTCGGCGGATAAGGGATGCGGTGCACCAGCAGCAGCAGGTCTTCCATGATCACCCCAGGTGCTTGACGATGTGCGGACCAAGCTGATTGGCCAGGCCCAGCGGCAGCTTGCGCCACAGCTTGATGAACATCCGGTACTTCGGATTCAGCGGATTGTTTTCCGGCACCGCCTCCGCCGCTTGCAGCCGGTATTCGTATTCGAGCGGCTCGGCCGGGAAGCCCCAGTTGTGCTTGAAGTCGTAGGCGCCAGTGCCCAGCTTACTGCGGCCGAAGTCGAAGCTGCGGCAGCCGCGTTCGACCGCCGCTTCCATCAGGTTCCAGTACATGAAGTCGTTGCCGGCCACTTCGCGCGCCACGTCCATGCCGCCGCCGTAATATGGCAGCACTTCGCCGCGGAAGAAGAAGCTCAGCACGCCGGCGACCAGCTCGTCGCCGCGCAGAATCACGCGCACTTCGCAATCGTCGCCGAATTCCTCTTTCAGCAGGCGGAACCATTTTTTCGGAAACACCGGCGTGCCCAGGCGGTGCACGCTGGTGGCGTAGGCGGTGAAGAAACGGTCGACGGTCTGATCGACTTCGCCGCGCAGGCCGCACTTGATGCCTTTGCGCACCATGGCGCGCTGCTTGCGCGGGATGGCGTTCATGTTGTCTTCATGACTGGCGCTGATCGGCTTGCGGAAGGTGACGTAAATCGGCTTGCGCTGCCATGCGGGATCGTCGCCGTGGGCGGCGCGGATGCCCCGGTATTCGAGATGGCCGGCGCCCAGTTCGGCCGCCAGCTTCAGCGCCGCTGCGTCCAGCATGGCGCGCGCCTGCGGGGTGTTGGCGGCGATGCCGCCGTAGACGCAAAACGGCAGCGCCGCCAAGGTGTGGCCGAACAGCCGGCTCTTGACCTGGGCCAGCGGCAACACGCCCTGGATCTGCCCATCCTGCTCGACGAAGTAAAACCAGGTGCGGTGACCGAATGCCTGTTCGATGGCGCGCCGCCAACCGGAGCGGTGGAAGAAAGTGGCTTCCGGGCAGGTTTGCACGAACGCGTCCCAGCGTGCCATATCGCGCGCCTGCATCAGATGCAGGGTCAGCGGTCCCGGCGCGGCGGGGGCGCTGCGCAGCGTGGCCGCGGGTTCACCGGCTTCTTCGATCAGCGAGTTCATCGCGGCTCCAGGAACAGGCGGTCCATGCGCTCCCACTGGAAGTCGCGCGTCAGCGCCTGGATGCGGCTTTCCATGCGTTCCAGGTTGACGTAATGGCGGAAGCGGGTTTTCCAGTTCAGCCCCTGCTGGCGCGGCTGGCCGGGATCGAGTTCCCACGGGTGAAAATAGAAGATGGCAGCCTGGCCATCGGTCTGGTTGACGTGTTCCATCATCCAGCGCGACAGCGCGTACGGCAGCAGGCGGAAATAGCCGCCGCCGCCGGCCGGCAGGTTGCGTTTCATCAGCCGCACGGTGGTGATCGGCAATTCCAGCAGGCCGTCCGGCCCGTTCGGGTAGAAGGCGAAGCGCGGCGCGTCCGGCATGCCGTAGTGATCGTGGCGCACCGGGTAGATGCTGGAGCTGTAGCGGTAGCCCGCTTCGCGCAGCGCCTCCAGCGCCCACAGGTTGCCGTGGCCGATGGAAAAACTCGGCGCGCGGTAGCCCAGCACGGGCTGGCCGCCCAGGTCTTCCAGGATGCCCTTGCTGCGGCTGATGTCATCCATGAATTGGGCGCGGTCCTGATCGGAGGCGCGCAGGTGGCCGTAGCCGTGGCTGGCCAGTTCGTGGCCGCCGGCGACGATGCGCTTCACCACCTGCGGATAGCGCTCGGCGATCCAGCCCAGCGTGAAAAACGTGGCCTTGACCTGGCGCGCGTCGAGGATGCCGAGGATGCGCTCCATATTGGCCTCCACCCGGCACTCGCGCGCCGGCCAGCTGTCGCGCGCGATGTGCGGCGCGAAGGCCGACACCTGAAAATAATCTTCGACGTCGATGGTCATGGCGTTGCGCACGCCCCCTGCCTGCGGCTTGACGGCCTGTGCTGAGAAGCTGTTCATCGCGCCTCCTAGTCGTTGTCGAACTGCTCGTTGGTGGCGGGCGCCGGGGTGGCGGCCACCATGCGCTTGAGAATGGACAGCACCGCCACCAGCGATTTTTCCACCTTGATCATGCGCTCGTCCATGTAGGCCGGGCCATAGCTGTGGTAGGCGTGCGGCGCCTCCAGCTCCTCGACCAGGCTGGCGGTGGGATCGGCCGGCGCTTCCGGCAGCGCGAATTCCTCGCGCAGATCGCGCACCACCTCTTCGACATGGGCTTCGGTGAAGGTATGCACCTCTTCCAGGAAACCCATCAGCATCAAACGGTCGCACAGATGATTGGTCTTGCGCGGGATGCCGCCGGCAAACGCGTGGATCGCCGCGTGGGCCGCCGGCAGGAACACCGGATCGTCCTGCCAACCCACCGTGCGCAGCCGGTGCTCGATGTAAGCCCTGGTCTCATCCTCGGACATCGGCCCCAGGTGATAGGTGGCGATCACACGCTGGCGCAGTTGCTGCATGCCGGCGCTGTGCAGCGTGGTGCGGAATTCCGGCTGGCCCAGCAGGAAAGTCTGCAACAGCGATTTTTCCGATGACTGGAAATTCGACAGCATGCGCAATTCCTCGACCACGCGCGGCGCCAGGTTCTGCGCCTCGTCGACCACCAGCAGCGCGCGCTTGCCTTCGGCGTCGGTGGCGCGCAGGAAGTTTTCCAGGCCGTGCAGCATGGCAGCCTTGCTCAGGTTTTCGAACGGCAGGCCGAACGCGCCCGCCACGGTGCGCAGCGTGTCTTCCGGATCGAGGTGGGTGTTGACGACGTGGGCCGCGACGATGCGCTCGGACTCGATCTGCTTGAACAGGTTGCGCACCAGCGTGGTCTTGCCGGCGCCGACTTCACCGGTGATGACGATGAAACCTTCGCCCTGGGACAGGCCGTACTCGAGGTAAGCCATGGCCCGTTTATGGCCCTTGCTGCCATAAAAGAAATGCGGGTCGGGGCGCAGCCGGAACGGCTTGTCGCTCAGCCCATAATAAGTCTCGTACATCGCTTGTTTCACTCCCCTCTTAGAACTTGGTGCTCAAGCTGACAGAGACAGCGTTTTCCTTGTAGTCGCCCGCGCCCACGCCGACCGAACCGATCGCGTGGTGCACTTCCACCGTGGCCGCCATCTTGCTGCCGAGCTGGCGGCTGAACATCAAGCGCGCCACCGAATTGCGCGTGCTGAAGCCCAGCGACGTCGATTCCACGTTAGTGTGAGCGAGACTGGCGTTCACCGATGTGCGCGAGCTCAATTGGACGTTCCACATCAGGCTTGCGCCGATCTGGTGGGTATCGTCGTTGAGTGCGCTGCTGTTGCCCCCGAGCAGCAGACTGTCGCTCTGGAACAGCGACAATGCCTGCCGGCGGGTGTCGAACACCGAAAAAGTCGCCAGGCTGTGGCTGCTTTGATAAGCCACAGCGGCCTGCAGCTGGCGCTGGCGGAAATAGCGGTTGCTCAGATAGTTCACGCTGTCGGCCAACGCCGGCGGCAGGCCGGTGGACTGGATGTAGGCTTTGACCGCCAGCGCGCGCAGCACGGGATCGGTGATGCTCGACGACAGCAGCCGGTCCAGCAGGGCGGCCGTATCGACCGCCGCCGGCAGCAGGAAATTCGAGCGTGTGTTGCTGACCGAATCGTCATAGCTGACGGTCCAGACCGTAGCCCGGCTGCGGTGGCTGGCCAGCAGGCTGCCGCTCTTGCCATAGTAATGGCGGCCGATGCTGGCGCGCACGCTGGTGCGGCTGGTCGGCACCCATTCGAAGCCGCCGGACCACGAACGGCCGGCGGTGGCGTTGTTGAGCGTGGGGTAATCGTAGCTGTCGTAGCCGCCGCTGGCGGTCAGGTTCAGCGTCGGCCCCAGCACGTAGCGCAGGTTGGCCGATGCCGATTCCGATACCGAATTACCGCCGCGCGTGTCGTGCAGCACCTGGCGGTAATACTGCAGGCCCCAGCCGAGGCGGGTGAACGCCAGGCCGCTGTTGAGGCCGAGACTGACGCTGTTGCCCTTGCTGTCGCCCAGGCCGTTGTTGTTGGAACTGACCGAATCGCGCGTGTAGCGCACGTCGGCGCTGGCGAACGCGCCGAAATTGTGGTGCAGGTACGGCGAGACACGGTAGGTGCGCACCGTGGTGCGGTTGGTGGTGGTGTAGCCATTGTCCAGCACCGGCGCGCCGAAGGCCGAGGTTTCCTGCTGGCTCACCGAGCCGCTGGCGTCGAGGTAGAACAGGTCTTTGACCAGCGCGGCATTGGCGTCCAGCGCTCCTTGCGACTGCGAGTTCTGCGTGTTCGGCAGATCCTTGTTCGGCGTGTAGAACAGGTGCTGGCGGTAGGCCGCGCGCAACTTCAGGTTGGGACTGTTGTCTTCCAGCTCGAACCCGGGCGCGACGTCGGTCAGCCACTGCGCGCGCGCGTTGGCGCGGTCCTGCAGGTTGATGTTGTCGCTGTAGGTTTCGCGCACGTCCACCAGCGGCGTGAATTTCAGTTCCGCGCGGCAGGCCGGCGCCAGCGCCAGCAGCAAGGCCGCGGCCGGAACATGGCGCGCTTTAGCCATAGTGGTAGTCATAGCTTTCGGTGCCGGGGAAATCGCGCGACTTGTTGTACACCAGGTTGACGTTGGTGCACCCTTCCAGCTGGCGCAGCGCTTCCTTGACCGAGTGCTGGGTGGTGCGTTCGGCTTCCACCACCAGCACGATCTGGCCCATGTGGCTGGCCAGCACGTGCGCTTCGCTGGTCAGCAGCAGCGGCGGCGAGTCGAAGATGACGATGCGGTCGGGATAGCGCGAGGCGATCTCATGCACCAGCGCGGTCATCGACTGGCTGGCCAGCAGTTCGGTGGCGCGGGCGTTGCTGCTGCCGGCCGGCAGGATGGTCAGGGTGTTGACGTTGGTACGCAGCAGCACGTCGCCCAGGTCGAGCTGGTCGTCCAGCAGCACATCCATCAGGCCGCGCTGGCTGTTGATGCCCAGCGTGCGCAGCACCGACGGGCGGGCCACGTCGGCATCGACCAGCAGCACGGTGTTGTCCAGTTCCATGGCGATGCTCATGGCCAGGTTGATCGAGCAGAAGGTCTTGCCTTCGCCCGGCAGCGAGCTGGTGATCATGATCAGGTTGCCCGGCTTTTCGCCCGGCTCCGGCTTGCGCAAGGCGCGCTTGATCAGCGGGCGCTTGATGACGCGAAAATCCTCCACCAGCGGCGTGCGGCCGCCGGCCGCCGTGACCAGCCCCATCTGCCGCATGCGCGCCAGGTCCAAGGTCACTTCGCGGTTGCGGCGGCGCGCTTCCGGCGATGGATCGGTGTCGGCGCCAGCCACCGATGGCGCGGCTTCGGCAACGGCGACACCGGCCGCAAGGTCGGCGGCTGAGGCCGGCGCGGTGGCGACCGTCACCGTCTCCGCGTGGATTAACGCCGCCGGCGCCGGCACCGGCACCGCAA
>NZ_SPVG01000131.1 GCF_004614165.1 Duganella callida
GGCCGACGTCGCCGTCTGCGGCGGCGCCGAGGCGTGCATCGACCGCGTCAGCCTGGGCTCGTTCGCGGCCATGCGCGCGCTGTCCACCGGCTTCAACGACGCGCCGGCCACCGCGTCGCGGCCGTTCGACCAGGCGCGCGACGGCTTCGTCATGGGCGAAGGCGCCGGCATCCTGGTGATCGAGGAACTGGAACACGCGCTGCAACGCGGCGCCGTGCCGATCGCCGAACTGGTGGGATACGGCACCAGCGCCGACGCCTATCACATGACCTCGCCGCCGGACGACGGCAACGGCGGGCGCCGGGCGATGGAACTGGCGCTGCGCCAGGCCGGCGTGCCGGCATCGGCGGTGGGCCACCTGAACGCGCACGCCACCTCGACCTCGGTGGGCGATGCCGGCGAGCTGGCGGCGATACGGGCGGTGTTCGGCACGGACAGCGGCTTGGCGATCTCCGCCACCAAGTCGGCCACGGGGCACCTGCTGGGCGCAGCGGGCGGCGTGGAGGCCATCTTCACCATTCAGGCACTGCGCGACCAGCGGGCGCCGTCCACGCTGAATCTGACGCAGCGCGATCCGGCGGCGGACGGCCTCGACATCGTCACCGGCGCGCCCCAGCCGCTGCGGACCGACTACGCGATCTCCAATGGATTCGGGTTTGGCGGCGTCAACGCCAGCCTGCTGTTCCGCCGCTGGCCCGCCGGGCGGTGACGCGCCAAAGCCCCGCTTCGGTGTGCAAGCGAACCGAATAGTACCCTCGCGAATGATAGCTTGAGGCTTTCTGCCAAGGAGACCGCCATGTCCGACGATCTGAACAACCGCAGCGGCCAGGACCGCCTGCGCATCAACGTCAACGAAGAACATGAAGTGCGTTATTGGACGCAAGCGCTCGGCGTCAGTCGCGAGCAGCTGGAAGAAGCTGTCAAGTCGGCTGGCGTCATGGCCGCGGACGTGCGCAGGCATCTCGGCAAGTAGGCGCGGCGCGCCGTGACCAAGGAGGGGCCGATATGCCGCACCGGTCCGAACATCCGCGCACGCCGGACGGACGTTACGTCGTCGTGCGCGGGCGCCTATGGCGTATGAGTAACCCGGGCTTGTCCGAGCAGGCGCGAGTCCACCTCGTCAAAGCATTGATGGATGCGCGGCGGGCCGTGAAAGCCGCGCGCAAGCTGCAGGATGCAGCGGCCGAATCGGCCGCCCGCGCGGCCGTGGACGCGACGAAGCGTGCGCTTGGCGAACGCGGCCCGGTGTGGTGTGGTGGAATGATGGTGCGCCCGACTACAACCGCCGCCTCGCCGCCAACACCCCGTACGCGAAATGGTTTGCTGAAGCAAGCGCCGCCTAGCTTCAATTTCTGAAAGGGCATCCGATGGCATTCTTTGAACGACGGACACGGCTCGACGACGCGATGATCGTTGAAAACGCCATCTGGCTGGTCGGCCAGTCCGGCCTGGGCGCAGCCTTGTACTACATGCACAAAAAAGGCATATCGCGCGATGTGTCGGAGCGCGTGATCATCGGACCTGAATACCGGCGCAGCTATTTCCGCGCCCAGGCTCACTGAACAGGGCTGATCGCTTCGGCTACAGGCGCTCCCACAGCCTGCCGCGCCGCAGATCGGCCGCGATCGGGGCCGCCTTGATCATGCGCGTCAGCTCGCGATGATAATCGACATCGCGCCACATGCCGCGAAATTGCGGACCGCAGAAGTTGCTGGTGGCGATGGCGACCCAGCGCCCTGTCCCCGCGGCATGGCGCGCGCCCTGGGCACACAAATCCTTGATCCAGTCCCATTTGAGCAGCGGCCCGTCCTTGTAGTCGACCAGCGCCCAGCATTCCGTGGTGGCGAGCGGCTTGCCCAATTTCGCGCTGACCGCCGCCAGACGGTCGATGCGTTCCGTCAGCAGGCCATTCCAGTAAGCGGGGCGCGCACGGTAAACGCGCTCCGCATTCAAGGCCACGTTACGGTAGCCCCTGTCGTCGAAGCGCTCGTAGTGGTAGCCGACTGCCTTGTAAAACGCATCGCCCTTGGCTTGCGACATCCAGAGATGGTGCTCGAGCAGATCGAACTCGCCGACATCATGCTCGAGATAATCCTCGACGCGTTCGTTCGTGAACGAGAACAGCAGCGGCAACGCCGGATAGCGGGCGCGCACCCGCGACAGCGCGGCCTGCATATAGGCCAGCGAACGCGGCTCGGTCCATGCGCCCGTGCCATTGCCGCGATAGAACGGCGCCCATACATCCAGCGGCCACTCGTTACACAGATCCACATACAGCACCTGTTCGAGCAGGCCGGCGGCCTCGATGCGCTCCAGCGTGCGGATCCAGTAATCGCCCATCACTTGCGGGCCGGTGATTTTCATACGGGTGCGATCCTGGTCTTCGCGATACCAAGTGGAAAGGCCGACCTTGATGCCGCGCCTGGCGCACGCGCGCATGAAATCCAGCAGCGCCGGCATCACCTGTACCCGATTGATCGACGGGCTGCCCCAATCCTGCGTGTTCCATTGAGGCAGCAGCGTCCAGACACGCTCCGGCCCGTGCGCCACCAGGTGCGGATAAGCATCGATGCGCACGGCGTCGTAGCCGCGCTCGGCCAGTTCATCGAGCGCCACGTCCCAGTCCTCATAGCCGGCGCCGTCCCAGCGCCGTTCGAGCCAGGAGAAGTCCCACATCGTGATCGCGCGGGTGTGCCTGGGCGCGCTCCGGTCTTCGGCCTGCGCCGCCAGCGGCGTCGTGACGGCCAAGCCCGCGAGAGCCGACAGTCCGGTCAAAAATTCTTTTCGATTCATGTCCCCTCTCAGCATTATATGAACGCCGCCGCTGCCCGTTGCCAACCGCAGCCATCATTTGCGTATGTGCTATTTGATCGGCCACTTTCGCCCCAAGCCGTCATTGCGGACCACAGTCGCCGTACCTGATATCCCTACGACTATGCTTGCTCTGTAAGCAACTAGTTCTCAGCCGAGAACAGACCGGCTAAACGATAACTTTCAATAATTGAATCGAAGAGCTTTATATCTTGTCTTCCTCGCGCCATTAGCTGTGCCCCCGAAACGGCGGCAAAGATTGCCTGCGCGCGAAGTTCAGCAGGCTTCTTTTTAAACCCAGTTTCTTGTAGCACTTCACTTAGCCAAGTTAGGTTTACTTCTGCAAACGCTTGCACTTCAACTTGCACCTCGGAGGGCAAATCATCATATTCAGCAGTCATGAAGCTGCACAGGCAAATGCGATTACCGTTTTCCAATGACCGGCGAAATGTTTCTGGATAGCGGCCCAGTGCCTTCTCAGGTGCGCCTGCCTCCGTTGCCAGCAGGTCTAAGGTGGCTGCTGAGTCGGCAGCGTAGCGTCGCGCCACGGCAGCAGCCAAATCTGCCTTGCTTGGAAAATGGTGATAGAGACTAGCCGCCTTTATACCGACTTGCTCAGCCAAGGCGCGCAGGTTCAATCCCGCGTACCCATGAGATTGGGCAATGCGCGTGGCTGCGGCCAGAATCTTTTCGCTAGAGCTGGAATTCGCTTCGCTACTCAAGATGTTCCTCAATGAATGGTTGACTTCCGCCAGTATAGCGCATATCCTGCGGGCTAACTAACGTTCGTTAGGCTAATTTGCCGACATCCGTTTTTTTGCTATTCCATTAACCCCAGGAGCATCTAATGGCTACTCGTACCGCCTCAAATGACAGCAATATGACAGTCTATGACTTTCCTGTCGGCCCCTACCCGACGCGCGTGAGAATAGCCATCGCAGAGAAAAACCTTCAATCGAAAATTCATTACGAGTTCGTAGACTTATACAAGGGTGAACACAAAAAAACAGAGTTCATCGAGCAAAAAAATTTCTCGGGAACCCTGCCCGTACTGGAGCTGGCAGACGGCACGCTGATAGCTGAATGCACTGCCATCACCCAATACCTCGACACACTAGACGGGGCGCCTATCCTCACGGGTACCACGCCTTTGGAGCAGGGGGTAATTCACATGATGACCAAGCGAGCAGAAATTGAATTACTTGACGCTATCAGCGTCTATTTTCATCATGGCACACCAGGCTTAGGACCATTGGTAGAGGTATATCAGAATCAAGAATGGGGGTTCCGTCAACGTGACAAAGCGATTCGTGGCATGCACTACTTTGATAAGGTACTTCAGCAGCAATCTTATATTGCAGGGGAAAAATTTTCGATGGCGGACATCGCAGTCATAGGTGGGTTAGTCTTTGCTGCTATCGTCAAACTGGAAGTGCCGCCCGAATGCAAGGCGCTGCTGTCTTGGTATGAAAGAATGAAAATGCGCGACAGCGTTGCTCAACAACCGGCCTTTGCTAAGTAGGAGAGATTTGCGGCATCAGCGGCAATTGCTTGAAGAGGCCAGCACCGCGGCCATGGTGGAGATGGACTCGCCCGGCTTGAAACTCCTCACCGAGGCCGACCGCAAGGCGATATATGGATCTTCCGCTACGGCTCGCTGATCTGGAATTCCGCCATCCAGTCGGTGGAGAGACGGATTGCCCGCGTCGACGGCTGGCATCGATCGTTCTGCCTGTCGATCACGGCGTTGCGCGCTACGGCCGAGAGTCCGGGCCTGATGCTGGCGTTGGCCCGCGGCGGCTGTTGCCATGGCGCCGCGTACCGGCTTGCCGAGGAAGATATCCTCCGAGGACAATGACCAGCCGCGCGGCTTCCTCAGCCTGATCGAGGTGCGGATTCTACGGACTCGGCGGACAGGTACATCCCTCCAGGCCGAGATACCGGACAGGCGTACCGCAGCCCGATATCGAGCGCGCGAGGGAAGTCAGCCACAGCGTATAATCGCGCCATGACGATTGCTTGATTCCTTGCCATGCTTCCGCCATCAGGCCGCCACGTAAGCGGCCCGATGCGCTTCGCTCAATCAAACACAAGGAATTGTCATGCCTACCACTTTGCTCGTCACGGGCGCCTCCGGCCATCTGGGCCAACTGGTTTTACAGCATCTGCGCCGGCTCGGCGCCGGCCACACCATCGCCACATCCCGCACGCCATCCACAACGCAGCGCTACGCCGATTTCGATGACGCCGACAGTTTGCCGGCCGCATTTGCCGGCGCCCGGCGCCTGTTACTGATCAGCACCGCGCTGGTCAACGCCGGGCCGCGCCGTGTGGCGCAGCACCGCAACGCCATTGATGCGGCCATCGCGGCCGGTGTGGAAAGCATAGTCTACACATCCCTGCTCGGCGCCCAAGCCGATGACCATGCCGCGACCGAAACGATGCTGCGCGACAGCGGTCTGCCGCACGTCGTGCTGCGCAACGCGTATTACATGGAGCCGCTGTACGACACGCTGCGGGCCGCCGCGCGCAGCGGCGAACTGAGTTCCGCCGCGTCGCACGGGCGCGCCGCCTACGTGGCGCGCGATGATTGCGCACTGGCCGCAGCGCACGCGTTGCTGCTGCCGCCGGCCACGCGCCACTTCGACATCGTCGGACCGCAATCCCTGGATGGCGCCGACCTGGCGGCACTGGCCGCGGCGCATTTCGGCGCCCGTGTCGCATTCCGCGCACTCGGTCAGGATGAGCGGGTCGCGCAACTGACGCGGCAGGGCATGCCGCCGCCGATGGCGCGCATGATCTCGCACGTGGAAAAAACGCTGGATACGGGAATGATGGACAGCGTCAGCCAGGACTTCGCCACCCTGACCGGATGCCGGGCGCGGACGCTGGCCGACTTACTTCACAGCCGGAACACGTCCACCAGCCGCGCCAGCCCATCGGACTGACCGCGCATCGCACCGGCCGCCGCCGCCGATTCCTCGACCAGCGCCGCATTCTGCTGCGTCACCTGGTCCATGTCGGCGATCGCGCGGTTGACCTGCTCGATGCCGGCGCGCTGCTCCTGGCTGGCGTGGCTGATTTCAGCGATGATGGCGCTGACGCGCTGCACGCTGCTCACCACCTCGGCCATGGTGCGTCCGGCCTGATCGGCCAGCGCGCCGCCCTGCTCCACCCGCGCGCCCGATGTCGCGATCAGCGTTTTGATCTGCGCCGCCGCATCATGGCTGCGCTGCGCCAGCTGGCGCACTTCGGTCGCCACCACCGCGAAGCCACGTCCCTGCTCGCCGGCGCGCGCCGCTTCCACCGCCGCATTCAGCGCCAGGATATTGGTCTGGAACGCGATGCCGTCGATCACGCCGATGATCGCGCCGACCTGGTCGCCGGCCTGCTGGATCGCCGCCATGGTGTCCACCACCTGCGCCACCACCGCGCCGCCGCGCTGCGCCACATCGGCCGCGCCGGCCGCCAGCTCGCGCGCCTGCTGCGCGTGTTCGGCGTTCTGCCGCACGGCTGCCGTCAGCTGTTCCATCGACGCCGCCGTTTCCTCCAGCGCGCCGGCCTGCTGTTCGGTGCGCGCCGACAGGTCGGCGCTACCCGCCTCGATCTGCGCCGACGCCGTGACGATGGCCTGCGTGCCACCGCGCACTTCCGACACGATGCGATGCAGGCTGCCGTTCATCTCGCCCAGCGCGCCCAGCATCTGGCCCAGCTCGTCGCGCCGCTGCGTGGCGATGCGTCCGCCGAGATCGCCCTGGGAAATCGCCTGCGCCACCGCCAGCGCCGCGCGCAGCGGCCGGATGATCGAACGGCTCAGCATCAGGCTGGCCGCGATGGCGGCCGCCGCGACCACCACCATCACCAGCGCCATCAGCCGCACCGTGCGGTTGCCGTTGCCGGTTGCCTCGGCGGTGATCACCATGCTGCCGGCGGTCAGCTGCTTGATGGTCTGCGCCAGCAAATCGGACGGCTCCGCATCGATGCCGCGCACGCTGGCGCCAGCCGCCTCGGCGCTGCTGCCGGCCAGCATGGCGCGCGCGCTCACATAACGCTGGCGCTGCTGCGCGTGCAGGTCCACGAAGCGCGCCATGCTCTGCCGCGCCTCGCCGTCGAGCTGCGCCAGCACGGCGCGCGCCTTGCTGTCCACTTCCGCTTCGGCCGCCAGATAGGCATTCCACTGCTGCGCCTGCGCCGCGGGATCGGCCGCGCGCAGCAAGGTGTTTTGCCAGTGCAGCGCCTCGACCTTGTAGACCACGGCGATGTAACCGACCGCGCGCTCGCGCGCAAAATTCTTCTGCACCGCCTCGCCGGAATCGAGCAGCACCCGGTCCAGGCTATAGATACCGGCCAGACCGGCGGTCAGCGCCGCCAGCACGGCGACGACAAAAGCGAGAGGAAGTTTCAGACTGAGTTTCATGGTGGGCACGGGCGTAAGGGTGTCAGCAAAGCCGGCCAGTATGCCGCCCCGCGCGCCTACGGCAAAACGGAAAGTTTGCCGGGCTAGGATCGAAGAATTCGAAAATACCTATGAAATCAGGAAGGTACAGACAACAAAAAAGCCGCTCATGGCGGCTTGATCATTCGCTGTCTTGGCGTCCCCACGGGGATTCGAACCCCGGTACTCACCGTGAAAGGGTGATGTCC
>NZ_SPVG01000215.1 GCF_004614165.1 Duganella callida
GCCCGGCAGCGGCGCCGGCGCCGACCCCGGTGGCGGTGGCCGCCGCCCAGGCCCAGCCGGTCGAGGGCCACGCCAACGGCACCGAAGTGATGATCATCGACACCCCGGTGCGCGCCGGCCAGCGCATTTACGCGCGCGGCTGCGACCTGGTGGTGACGGCCGTGGTCAACAACGGCGCGGAAATCATCGCCGACGGCAGCATCCACGTCTACGCCACGCTCAACGGCCGTGCGCTGGCCGGCGCCTCGGGCAACAGCCAGGCGCGGATTTTTGCCATGAACATGGCGCCGGAGCTGGTCTCGATCGCCGGCGTGTACCGCACCTTCGAAGACGGCTTCCCGGCGGAGTACGCACGCGCGCCCGCGCAAATCCGCTTGGTTGGCGACCGAATCGATATACTATCTGTCAATTCTGCAACCCGCGCTTGAAAAAACTTTACCAGTGAAGGATTAATTTGTGGCGAGAATTATTGTTGTGACGTCCGGCAAGGGCGGGGTGGGCAAGACCACCACCAGCGCCAGCTTCTCCACCGGCCTGGCCCTGCGCGGGCACAAGACCGCGGTGATCGACTTCGACGTCGGCCTGCGCAACCTCGACCTGATCATGGGCTGCGAACGCCGCGTGGTGTACGACCTGATCAACGTGATCAACAAGGAAGCGACCCTGACCCAGGCGCTGATCAAGGACAAGCACTGCGACAACCTGTTCATCCTGCCAGCCTCGCAGACGCGCGACAAGGATGCGCTGTCGGAGGACGGCGTGGAGGAAGTCCTGCACGAGATGATCAACATGGGCTTCGAGTTCATCATCTGCGACTCGCCGGCCGGCATCGAGCACGGCGCGCTGATGGCGCTGACCTTTGCCGACGAGGCCATCATCGTCACCAACCCGGAAGTGTCGTCGGTGCGCGATTCCGACCGCATCCTCGGCATCATCCAGGCCAAGTCGCGCCGCGCCCAGACCGGCGGCGAGCCGGTCAAGGAACACCTGCTGATCACCCGTTACTCGCCCAAGCGCGTGGAACAGGACGAAATGCTGTCGTATGGCGACGTGCAGGAAATTCTGCGCATCCCGCTGATCGGCATCATCCCCGAATCGGAACAGGTGCTGCATGCTTCGAACCAGGGTAACCCGGCTATCCATTTCAAGGGCACCGATGTGGCGCAAGCCTACGAGGACGTGGTGACGCGCTTCCTCGGCCAGGACGTGCCGCTGCGCTTCACCAACTACGAGAAGCCGGGCCTGTTGCAGCGTATCTTTGGGAGCAAGTAACCATGGCCCTGCTGTCCTTCCTGTTTCCGCCCAAGCCCAAGACCGCCACCGCGGCCAAGGAGCGCCTGCAGATCATCATCGCGCGCGAGCGCAGCGGCCGCGCCGGCCCCGACTTCCTGCCGGCGCTGCACAAGGAACTGATCGAGGTGATCTCCAAGTACACCAAGGTCAACGCCGACGACATCAAGATCTCGCTCGACCGCCAGGGCAACCTGGAAGTGCTCGACGTCAACGTGGTGCTGCCGGACGCCTAAGCGCTCTGGTGCACCCCGGCCACCAGCAACTCCTGCGCCACCTTGGCGCAGGCGTCGACATGCTGGTAGCCGATCTGGCGGAACGCCAAAAAGCCGATGCCGGCCGACGCCAGCTGCCCGGCCAGCGGCACGAACTTGCCAGCTTGTTTCGCGACCGCCTTGAACCCCGTGCGTTTCAAGACTTGCAACACCACTTCGCGCGTCATCACCTTTCCCACCAGCATGCCACCGACGCTGATCGCCGCCTCATAAGCCAGCACGCGGAATTTCGGTTTCAGCCGCTCGATTTGCTGCTGGGACAGACCGAATTCCTGATTGATATCGTCAATTAACAACGCGAACAGACGCAAATCTGAAACTATATCAAGGCCCGGAACCGGCACCGCGGCCACGCCGGCCGACATCATGGCGCGCCGCCGCACCAGCTGCCGGCACCGCTCGCGCACTGCGGCAATGTCGTTTTCCGAGGCGGGCACCAGGGTCCAATGTGTGTCTTTTTTGCTGCTCATGAGCACTCCTCGCCCCTACTGGGCGTTCTTTCCACTTTTCAACTTCTGCATTGAACTCGGCGTTTTTCCAGTGTACCGTGTAATCAATCCCGGCGGGCGCACGGTGAAATTGGTATTGCCGCTAGAATAATTCATATACCTTAAAGAAAAATATTTAGCCTTTTTGCTAACTGAATTGTCAATCTCTGTTATATTTACCGTGAGTTGTTCTTAACATTTTCCTACAGGCAGTAGTATGAGAATCGCCGTACTTGATAATGACCGCAGCCAGGCCGACCTGATCTGCCAGGTGTTGACCTCGGCAGGTCACATCTGCCACAGCTTCCAGACTTCCAAAGACTTGCTGGCGCAGTTGCGCAAGGACAGCTACGACATGCTGATCCTCGACTGGCAGGTGGTCGACCTGGGCGGTGCCGAGGTGCTGCGCCGCGCGCGCGAAAAGCTGCCCGACAACGCCCCGGTGCTGTTCCTCACCACCAGTTCGGGCGAGGACGACATCGTCGCCGGCCTGGCGGCGGGCGCCGACGATTACATGATCAAGCCGCTGCGCCGCAGCGAAATGGTGGCTCGCGTGCAAGCCTTGTTGCGCCGCGCCTACCCGACCCAGAATGGCGCGGAACAATTGCAGTTTGGCCAATATGTGTTCGAAACCCGCCCCGGCCGCCTGCTGATGGACGGCATCGTGCTGGACGTCACCCACAAGGAGTTCTACCTGGCCTTGTTGTTTTTCCGCAATATCGGCCGGCCGCTGTCGCGCGCCTACATCCACGAGGCGGTCTGGATACGCGAAACCGCCATCCCGTCGCGCACCATGGACACCCACGTCTCGCGCGTGCGCAACAAACTGCATTTGAAACCGGAAAACGGCTTCCGCCTGGTGCCCGTGTACAGCTACGGTTACCGCCTGGAAAAACTCGGCGCATGATGTCGGGCAGGGAACTGCTCTCCATTTAGGCAGTCCACCGGGCAACATCCGGCCACCCGCGCTATAATGGCCGCATATAGACCGCCCACTGACCGCCTGGACCCGAAATGCAGCTGCTTGCCGTCGGCCTCAACCACAACACCGCCCCGGTCTCGCTCCGCGAGCAGCTGGCGTTCGCGCCTGACCAGCTGGGGCAGGCGGTGGTGGCGGCGCGCTCGTGGTTCGCGCGCACCGATTCGCGCGGCGGCGACGAGGCAGCCATCCTGTCGACCTGCAACCGCACCGAACTGTACGCGGCCAGCACCGCGCCCGACCCGCTCGACGCCGGCGCCCATTTCCTCGCCGATTTCCACCGGCTCAACTATGCCGAACTGCGCCCGCACCTGTACATGCTGCCGCAGCACGACGCCGTGCGCCACACCTTCCGCGTCGCCTCCGGCCTCGATTCCATGGTACTGGGCGAAACCCAGATCCTCGGCCAGATCAAGGACGCGATCCGCACCGCCGACGAGGCGGGCGGCCTCGGCACCTATCTGCACCAGCTGTTCCAGCGCTCGTTCTCGGTCGCCAAGGAAGTGCGCAGCACCACCGAGATCGGCGCCCACAGCGTGTCGATGGCGGCCGCCGCCGTGCGCCTGTCGCAGCGCATCTTCGACAAGATCTCGGCGCAGAACGTGCTGTTCATCGGCGCCGGCGAGATGATCGAACTGTGCGCCACCCACTTCGCCGCGCAAAACCCGCAATCGATCACCATCGCCAACCGCACGCTGGAGCGCGGCGAAGTGCTGGCGCACCGCTTCGGCGGCCGCGCCATCCGCCTGGCCGACCTGCAGGACCAGCTGCACCGCTACGACATCGTGATCTCCTGCACCGCCTCGTCGCTGCCGCTGATCGGCCTGGGCATGGTGGAGCGCGCGATCAAGGCGCGCCGCCACAAGCCCATGTTCATGGTCGACCTGGCCGTGCCGCGCGACATCGAGCCGGAAGTGGCGCGCCTCAACGACGCCTTCCTGTACACCGTCGACGACCTCGGCAAGGTGGTCCAGACCGGGCTGGAAAACCGCCAGGCCGCCGTGGCCCAGGCCGAGGCCATCATCGAAACCCGGGTGCAGTCGTTCATGCACTGGATCGACGACCGCGCCGTGGTGCCGGTGATCCAGCACCTGCAGGAAAACGGCGAAGCGCTGCGCCAGGCCGAACTGGACCGCGCGCGCAGGATGCTGGCCAAGGGCGCCGACGTCGACGCCGTGCTGGAAGCGCTGTCCAAGGGCCTGACCGCCAAGTTCATGCACGGCCCGCAGCAGGCGCTGCACCGTGCCCAGGGCGAGGAACGCGCCCAGCTGGCCGAACTGCTGCCGCAGATGTTCCGCGGCCGCCGTTAGCGCGCCGCTCCGCACCACCTCCCCGCCGCGCCGCCGCGGCCCGCACCACCTCTCACCGAACACGCTATGAAACCATCCATGCTGGCCAAGCTCGACCAACTGGCAAACCGTCTGGTCGAACTCGATGAATTGCTGATGTCCGAAGGCGCCACCAACAACATGGACGCCTACCGCAAGATGAACCGCGAGCACGCCGAGCTCGGCCCGCTGGTGGCGGTCTACCAGTCCTACCAGCAAGCGCTGGCCGACATCGCCGCCGCCGAAGAAATGCTGGCCGATCCCGACATGAAGGAGTTCGCGCAGGAGGAAATCGCCGCCGCCAGGGAGCGCACCGCCGCGCTCGACGTCGAGCTGCAGAAGATGCTGCTGCCCAAGGACGCCAACGACGAGCGCAACGTGTTCCTGGAAATCCGCGCCGGCACCGGCGGCGACGAGTCGGCGCTGTTCGCCGGCGACCTGCTGCGCATGTACACCCGCTTTGCCGAGCGCAACCGCTGGCAGGTCGAGATCGTCTCCTCGTCCGATTCCGACCTGGGCGGCTACCGCGAAGTGATCGTGCGCCTGGTCGGCAACGGCGTCTACTCGAAGCTGAAATTCGAATCGGGCGGCCACCGCGTGCAGCGCGTGCCGGCCACCGAGACCCAGGGCCGCATCCACACCTCGGCCTGCACGGTGGCGGTGATGCCGGAGGCGGACGAGGTCGAAGACGTCAACATCAACCCGTCCGAACTGCGCATCGACACCTTCCGCGCCTCGGGCGCCGGCGGCCAGCACATCAACAAGACCGATTCGGCGGTGCGCATCACCCACCTGCCGACCGGCATCGTGGTCGAGTGCCAGGACGACCGCTCGCAGCACAAGAACAAGGCCCAGGCCATGAAGGTGCTGGCCACCCGCATCAAGGACGTGCAGCTGCGCGAAGCCCAGGCCAAGGAGGCGGCCACCCGCAAGAGCCTGATCGGTTCCGGCGACCGCAGCGAGCGCATCCGCACCTACAATTACCCGCAGGGGCGCATGACCGACCACCGCATCAACCTCACCCTGTACAAGCTGGACTTCATCATGGACGGCGACCTGAACGAACTGGTCACCGCGCTGGTGGCCGAGCACCAGGCCGAACAGCTGGCGGCGCTGGCCGATGATTAAGATGGCGCTAAGGTGAAAATAGCAAGATTGTGCGAAAATTGCCCGATTATTCTTCCGCCACCGGCCCTGACCCCATGATGATCCATACCCGTTCCCTGCTGCTGTCCATCGCCCTCGCCGCGTTCGGCATGATCGGCGTCGCCCTGTACCTGCAGCACGGCCTGGACATGCTGCCTTGCCCGCTGTGCGTGATCCAGCGCTACCTGTTCATCGCCATCGGCATCGTCGCCCTGATCGGCGCCTACACGCGCCAGCCCAAGCTCTGGACCGGCCTCGGCCTGCTGGCCGCGCTGGGCGGCCTGGGCACGGCCGGCAAGCACCTGTGGGTGCTGGCCCACCCGGGCCTGTCGTGCGGCATCGACCCGATGGAAACTTTCCTCAACAAGATCCCCACCGCCACCTATCTGCCCTTCCTGTTCCGGGCCGACGGCCTGTGCGAAGACGCGCTGGCGCCGTGGTTCGGCCTGTCGATCCCGCAGTGGTCGTTCCTCGGCTTCGGCCTGTTCACCCTGGCGCTGGGCTGGCTGCTGATCCGCCGCGCGCGCTGACCCATGATCGACGATCTGAGCGCCATCCGCGCCGGCGTCAGCGTCGGCGCGCTGCAAGTGCAATCGCTGCTCGACGCGCTGGACAACCGCGTGCTGCTGTGCCACGCGCTGCGGCTCAACCGCGTCGGCCTGATCACCCAGTCGGAACGCGCGCTGACGGAGCAAGAGGCACAGCGCTTCAGCCTGCTGGTGCAACGGCGCCTGGCCGGCGAGCCGGTGGCCTACCTGGTCGGCCAGCGCGAATTCTACGGCCTGCCGTTCGAAGTCAGCGGCGCCGTGCTGATCCCGCGTCCCGACACCGAACTGCTGGTCGAACTGACCATCGAGCGCACGCCGCCACAGGGCCGCGTGCTGGACATGGGCACCGGCAGCGGCGCCATCGCGGTGGCGGTGGCGCACAGCCGGCGCGACGCCGCCGTCACCGCGCTCGACGTCAGCGCCGACGC
Organism: Duganella callida; assembly: GCF_004614165.1. Taxonomy (GTDB): domain Bacteria; phylum Pseudomonadota; class Gammaproteobacteria; order Burkholderiales; family Burkholderiaceae_D; genus Rugamonas; species Rugamonas callida. Next base: position 6,483 of record NZ_SPVG01000215.1, read on the forward strand.
GCTGGCCGTGGCCAGCCGCAATGCCCAGGCCAACAATGTGCTGGTCACCTTCCTGCACAGCGACTGGTACGGCGCGCTGCACGGCGCCGCGCCGTTCGACGTGATCGCCGCCAACCCGCCCTACATCGCCAGCGGCGACCGCCACCTGGCCGAAGGCGACCTGCGCTACGAACCGGTCAACGCGCTGACCGACCACGCCGACGGCCTGTCGGCGCTGCGCCGCATCATTGCCGGCGCGCCGGCCCATCTGCAGCCGCGCGGCTGGCTGCTGCTGGAACACGGCTACGACCAGGCGGCCGCCGTGCGCGCGCTGCTGGCCGCCGGCGGCTACGTCGAGGTGCAAAGCTGGCGCGACCTGGCCGGCATCGAACGCGTCAGCGGCGCCCGTCTTCCAGCCTGATCTGCAAACGCCGGCGCAGCGCCGCCAACAGCATGGCCGGCGGCGCCGGCTTGTACAACACCTCGCTGAAATCGTCCGGCCGCCGCGGCGGCAGCATGGCATGCAGCAGCACCGGCGGCGCCTCCGCGCGCGGCCAGAGATCCCACACGCTTTCGTCGGCGCACAGGATCAGGTTGGGCTCGCGCGCGTCCGGCTCGTACTGCACATCGAATTCCGCGCTTTCCAGGATCTCGCTCAGATAATCCTGCATCGGCTGGTGCGGTTCCAGCAGCAGGATCGCGCAGCCGCTGCCGAACGGCTCCGGCCAGTCGAACTGCGGCGACGGCGGCAGCGCGTCGGCCTCGGCCGCCAGCGGCGCGGCGATGCTGAAGCGCAGGCCGTCGTCGCCGCTCTGCTGCAGCT
>NZ_SPVG01000229.1 GCF_004614165.1 Duganella callida
CGTAGCGGCCGCTACGGTAGAGCCCGTGTGCGATTGGCAGAACTGACCCCGGATTCCAGCCAGCGGTCGCCTTGCTTGCGGATGTAGTGGGCGTAGACGTAGCGCCAGGGCATGAGCAGCGGGATGATGACGGCGAACGCGCATTCGAACATGGTGCCGGCAATGCCGTCGTCCATCTGCCCGCTTTGCCAGGCCGGCAGTGCCACCAGCAGCAGCCACAGCGCTTTCCAGCTCATTTCCCACAACAGCACCGGCAGCAGCTGCAATGGGTAGCGGATACCGATCACGCACAGCAGGCTGAACGCGGCCAGCATGCATTTCACCACGCCTTGCGACAGGCCCCACGGCTGCGCGTGCCGCAGCACGCCCGGCCAGACCACCAGCGCCAGTCCCACTGCGATGGTCAGATACACGGCTCTCAACAGGTACAGGCGGATCAGCGATACGTGCGGCATGGCGAAGCTCCTTGTGGTTGGCTTATTCGACTTCTTTCAGCACTTTTTCAATGGCGATGATGCGGGTCTTCAGGTCGGCCAGCGCGGCCGCGGTCTCGGCCTGGGCGGCGGTGGCGCGTTCGGCCAGCAGGCGGTACGACTCCTGGTTGTCTTCCTGCAGCCGGGCGCGCTTGATGACGGCCAGGTAGCGCAGGACGAAGATCAGCAATACGGTCCCCAGCGGCAGGCCCAGCGTCAAAAGGTAGATGTGTTCGGACATGATGACCTTCAGTTGTCAGAGTTGGTGGACAGGGTTGTTGCCGCCGCCGCGATCTGCGCCGGCGTCAGTTCGATCGCAAAGTCGGCCGCCTCGAAATAGTTGAGCGCCTTGCCGTCGGCCGACAGTTCCATCTGGCTGGTGACCAGGCCCGCTTGCTCCAGCTTCTGCAAATGCAGATGCAGCAGCGGCCGGCTGATGCCGATCTCGCGCGCCAGCTGGCTGACGTAATTGCGGCCGCCCGACGCCAGCGCCGCCACCACCCGCAAGCGGTGCGGATTGGACAGCGCGGACAGCGCCGCCAGCAGCTGGTCACCAGTGAGATGTTTTGATTTCATGTGTAAACAATATCTGACAGGTGTAAGGAATGCAAGCACAATATGCAAAAAAAATCCCGGCGCAGTGCCGGGATTTTCGCTACGTCAGACTGGCTTATTCGTAGTCGCTGATCGGCGCGCAGCCGCAGAACAGGTTGCGGTCGCCGTAGACGTTGTCGGCGCGGCCGACCGGCGGCCAGTACTTCTGCTTGCGCAGCGACGGCACCGGATAGGCGGCCACTTCGCGCGAGTACTTGCGGTCCCAGACGTCGGCGGTCAGCACCTCGGCGGTGTGCGGAGCGAATTTCAGCGGGTTGTCCAGCTTGTCGAATTCGCCGCTTTCCACCTTGGCGATTTCGCCGCGGATGGCGATCATGGCGTCGATGAAGCGGTCCATCTCGGCCTTCGATTCGGATTCGGTCGGCTCGATCATCAGCGTGCCCGGTACCGGGAACGACATGGTCGGCGCGTGGAAGCCGAAGTCCATCAGGCGCTTGGCCACGTCTTCGTTCGAGATGCCGGTGGCGTCCTGCAGCGGACGCAGGTCGACGATGCACTCGTGCGCGACCAGGCCGTCGTGGCCCGAGTACAGCACCGGGAAGTGCGGCGACAGGCGGCGCGCCATGTAGTTGGCGTTCAGGATCGCGGTTTCGGTGGCAGCGGTCAGGCCTTCCGCGCCCATCATGGCGATGTACATCCAGGAGATCGGCAGGATCGACGCCGAGCCATATGGCGCGGCCGAGACCGAACCGATGCCGGCGTTGTCGCGGATGTAGCCGTTGGAACGCTGGTTCGGCAGGAACTTGGCCAAGTGCGCGCCGACGCCGATCGGGCCGACGCCTGGTCCGCCGCCGCCGTGCGGGATGCAGAAGGTCTTGTGCAGGTTCAGGTGCGAGACGTCGCCGCCGAACGCGCCCGGCGCGGCCACGCCGACCAGTGCATTCATGTTGGCGCCGTCGACGTACACCTGGCCGCCGTGGCTGTGAACGATCTCGCACAGTTCGCGGATGCCTTCTTCAAACACGCCGTGGGTCGAAGGGTAGGTGACCATCACGCAGGCCAGATTTTTCGAGTGCTGCTCGGCCTTGGCCTTCAGGTCGGCCAGATCGACGTTGCCGTTGGCGTCGCAGGCGGTGACCACCACCTGCATGCCGACCATGCTGGCCGATGCCGGGTTGGTGCCGTGCGCCGACGATGGAATCAGGCAGATGTTGCGGTGGCCTTCGCCACGCGACTGGTGGTAAGCCTGGATCACCAGCAGGCCGGCGTATTCGCCCTGCGAGCCGGCGTTAGGCTGCAGCGAGATCGCGGCGTAGCCGGTGATCGCGCACAGCATTTCTTCCAGCGAGGAGATCATCTCGCGGTAGCCGACCGTCTGCGCTTCCGGCGCGTACGGGTGGATGTTGGAGAACTCGGGCCAGGTGACCGGGATCATTTCGCTGGTGGCGTTCAGCTTCATGGTGCAGGAACCCAGCGGGATCATGGTGCGGTCCAGCGCCAGGTCCTTGTCGGCCAGCGAACGCAGGTAGCGCAGCATCTCGGTTTCCGAGTGATAGCGGTTGAACACCGGGTGGGTCAGGTAGGCACTCTCACGCGCCACGGCTTCAGGGAAGGAGCGCGCGACGGCTGCTTCCACGGTGTCGAAGTCCGGGCCGTGCGCGGGGCCGCCGACCGGGTGCGAGAACACGGTCCACAGCAGGGCGATGTCTTCGCGGGTGGTGGTTTCGTCCAGCGACACGCCGACGTGGGTGGCGTCGATCACGCGCAGGTTGACGCCGTGCGAGTGGGCCGATGCGTGCAGCTGCTCGGCGTTGGTGACGGCCACGGTGAGGGTGTCGAACCAGCTGTCGTTGGTGATGGTGTAGCCCAGGGTCTTCAGGTTCGAGGCCAGCACGCCGGTCAGGCGGTGCACGCGCTGGGCGATCTGCTTCAGGCCTTTCGGGCCGTGGTAGACGGCGTACATCGACGCCATCACCGCCAGCAGCACCTGCGCGGTGCAGATGTTGGAGGTGGCTTTTTCGCGGCGGATGTGCTGTTCGCGGGTCTGCAGCGCCAGGCGGTAAGCCTTGTTGCCCTGCGCGTCGACGGTGACGCCAACCAGGCGGCCGGCCATCGAGCGCTTGAATTCATCGCGGGTGGCCAGGTAGCCGGCGTGCGGGCCGCCGAAGCCCAGCGGTACGCCGAAGCGCTGCGAGTTACCGACGACGACGTCGGCGCCCCATTCGCCCGGTGGCGTCAACATGGTCAGCGCCAGCAGGTCGGCGGCCACCACCACCATCGCGCCCTTGGCCTTGACGGCTTCCACATCGGCCTTGTAGTCGCGCACGTTGCCGTTCACGCCAGGGTATTGCAGCAGCACGCCGAAGCACTCGTCGACGCCGGCCAGTTCGGCCGGGTGCAAGGACTTGATCACGATGTCCAGCGGCTTGGCGCGGGTTTCGATCACTTCGCGGGTCTGCGGCAGCACATCGTCGGCGACGTAGAACACGTTCGATTTCGATTTGCCGACGCGCTGGATCAGCGTCATCGCTTCGGCGGCGGCGGTGCCTTCGTCCAGCATCGAGGCGTTGGCGATGCCCATGCCGGTCAGGTCGGTGATGGTCTGCTGGAAGTTCAGGATCGCTTCCAGGCGGCCTTGCGAGATCTCCGGCTGGTACGGGGTGTAGGCGGTGTACCAGGCCGGGTTTTCGAAAATGTTGCGCAGCACGACATTGGGCGTCAGCGTGTTGTAGTAGCCCTGGCCGATTAGCGACTTCAGCACCTTGTTTTTCGAGGCGATCTTTTTCAGCTTGTTCAGCGCTTCCTGTTCCGGCATCGGCTGCGTGTAGGCGCCCAGCGGCAGGGTGGTCTGGTTGCGGATGTTGGCTGGAACCACGGCGTCGATCAGCGCGGCGCGCGATGGGTAGCCGAGTACCGACAGCATTTCCTGCTGTTCGGCGGCGTCAGGGCCGATGTGACGGGCGATGAAGGCGTCGCGCGCTTCGAGTTGGGTCAGGCTGGTGCGGGTCATGATTATGTCAGGGCTATAGAATGCGGGTGCCGGCGCGGCGCGCGGGCGAGAAAAAAGCAAAGGCCAGCGCGCGGCTGGCCTTGGAGGGGCGACTTATGCGCCGGTGTTTTTGCCGTAGGCGGTGGCGTCCAGCAGGCCGTCGATGGCGGCGGCGTCGGCCGGCTTCAGCTTGAACAGCCAGGCGCCGTAGGCGTCGCTGTTGATCGATTCCGGCGCGTTGACCACGTCGTCGTTGACGGCCACCACTTCGCCCGACAGCGGCGCGTAGATGTCGCTGGCCGCCTTCACCGATTCCACCACGGCGGCGTCGTCGCCGGCGGTGTAGGTGGTGCCGACTTTCGGCAGTTCGACGAAGACGATATCGCCCAGTGCGTCCTGCGCGTACTCGGTGATGCCGACGGTGACAGTGCCGTCAGCTTCAGCGCGTACCCACTCGTGGGATTCGGTGTACTTCAGGTCTGCAGGAATGTTCATGTAAAGCTCCAGAAGGATCAGGGGGAAAGAGTTAAACAGCCAGGATTTTACCGTTGCGGACGAACGGCAGCTTGACCACCGACGCGGCCAGTTTCTTGTCGCGGATTTCCACGTGCACGGTGTCGCCGACGTTCACGCCCATCGGCACGCGCGCCAGCGCGATGGCCTGCTGCATGGTCGGGCTGAAGGTGCCGCTGGTGATCTCGCCGGTGGCGTCGGTGTCGGCCACGATGACTTTCTGGTGCGCGCGCAGCACGCCGCCTTTTTCGCGCAGGATCAGGCCGACGAACTGGGCGTTCTGGCCCTTGGCCTGCAGCGCCGCCTTGCCGATGAAGTCACGCTCGGACACCAGGTCGATAGTCCAGGCCAGGCCGGCGTCCAGCGGATTGACACTATCGTCCATGTCCTGGCCGTACAGGTTCATGCCGGCTTCCAGGCGCAGGGTGTCGCGCGCGCCCAGACCCGCCGGACGCACGCCGGCGGCGGTCAGCGCCTGCCACAGCTGCTCGGCCTTGTCGGCCGACACGCCGATCTCGAAGCCATCTTCGCCGGTGTAGCCGGTGCGCGCCACCATCACCTCGCCGAAGGTTGGGCTCTGGGCGAAGGCCACGTTGAAGGGTTTCATGTCGGCGGTTGGCTGCTGCGCTTCCGGGATCACCTGCCATACCTTGGCGCGGGCGTTAGGACCCTGCACGGCGATCAGCGCCATGGTATCGGCCAGCGCGCCATCGCGGCGCTGGGTGATGGTCAGGCCGCTGTTGGTGGCGGTGTTCTGCTGCTGCATCCAGGCCACGTCTTTTTCGGCGGTGCCGGCGTTGACCACCAGGCGGAACCAGTTTTCGTTGATGAAGTAGACGATCAGGTCATCGATCACGCCGCCTTCCGGATTCAGCATGCACGAGTACAGGGCCTTGCCCGACACCTGCAGCTTGTCGACGTTGTTGGCCAGCAGGCCGCGCAGGAAGGCGCGCACGTTGTCGCCCTTGATGTCGACCACGCACATGTGGGCCACGTCGAACATGCCGACGTCGGTGCGCACGGCGTGGTGTTCTTCGATCTGCGAACCGTAGTTGACCGGCATGTCCCAGCCGCCGAAATCGACCATGCGGGCGCCGGCTGCGCGGTGAGCGTTGTTGAGTGGGGTGGCTTTGAGCGTCATGGTCCGGTCCAAATCGTAAGAGGTTAACAAAGCATGCAAGAAACAACTAAAAAAGCTGGTTCCGGGATGTTGCAGACCCCTCTGTCCTTGGTACCTGAGAGATAACGGAAACCTGTTCCGCACGCCCCTTCGGTGGATCGCGGCGGCGACCTCTCTCCAGAGTTGAGCCGCACACGCTGCCGTGCGCGCCCCTTGACCGGTCCTTTTGCCTGAGAGTTTTTGGGTAGTGCCCCTTCGGCGGCAACGCTGGATTGCCCTCTCCCGATCAAGACTCGGGAATATATGTCAGAAGGGCTTGAATGTCAATCTTGCCGGGGCGCGCACGAATGGGAGACGGGGGCAAAGCTGTCAATGCAACAATTTGCTAGAATAAATCATACTAATCCAGAGCCCAAGCCATGAGCCAAGATCAAACCATTAATGAGGGACACGCGTGGTTCACGCTGTCCGGCGATGTGAACAGCGATATGGTGCGCCGCGTCTTCGACGCGGTGGCCGATATGACCGAGGACCGCATCAATACCGCCCACATCCTGATCCAGTCCAACGGGGGCTATGTCAGTGACGGCATCTGCCTGTACAACTACCTGAGCAAACTGCCGATCAAGCTGGTGACCTACAACGCCGGCGCGGTGGCGTCGATCGCCGTCATCCTGTACCTGTCGGGCAGCGAGCGCTATGCCAGCGACACCGCGCGCTTCATGGTCCACAAGTCGCACGCCAGCGCGCCGCACGGCGCCCGGCCGGACGCGCTGCGCATCATCGTCGAGGGCCTGCAGGCGGACGACGCCCGCACCGAGCAGATCCTGCGCCAGCATGTACAGCTGAGCGAGGAGCATTGGCGCACGCACGAATACTCGGACCTGCATCTGACGGCGGCCGAGGCGCAGAAGGTGGGAATGATTAATGCGATCGAGGATTTCTCGCCGCCTGCCGGTCACCGCGTGACCAACATCTGAAGCGGCTGCGATGCGGCGCCCGCGATTGCGGCGCCGCATTTGCCGCGCTGGACTACTTAGCGGCTTTTGTTGCCATCATTTTTGTGGCTCTGACGGCCGGCCTCTACGTGTTGCTCGTGGGTGCCGCCCTGGGTGCCGCCGCTACGCGAGCCGCTCGACGAGCCGCTGGACGAACCGGTGTTGCCGGACTGTTTGCTGCTACCTTGGTTGCTGCCTTGACGATTGCTGTTGCTGCTGCTTTTTTGATTCGAGGCCATTTTGCATTCCTTTACAAAAGTGAATAGAACGTACTCGCCTGAAGCGCCCCGGTTCTTTGGTGCTGAAGCGTTTCTGGTGACGTCATGATGCGGTTTAGGTCGTGTTACCGGTATCGGAATTTGCCCCCGTGGTCTGTAGGAGCATGCCTTGCTGGACGTTTAAAATTCTTCCCATTCGACCTCCTGGCGCGGCGCGCGCGGCGGCCGGGCGGGGCGTGACGCCGGTTGCGGCAGCGCCGGCGGC
>NZ_SPVG01000115.1 GCF_004614165.1 Duganella callida
GCGCAGCCGCAGGCGGTGCAGCCGCCAGCGGCCGAGCCGGCGCCCGAGCCGGTGCCGGTGCCGACGGCCACGCCGCCGGTCCAGCAATAAGAGTATGGCGATGCGCGCGCGCGGCTTCACGCTGATCGAGCTGTTGGTGACGCTGGCCATTCTCGGCCTGCTGAGCGCGCTCGTGATCCCGACCGCGCAGGTGGTGGTGCAGCGCCGCCAGGAGCAGGAGCTGCGCGAATCGCTGCGCGACATCCGGCACGCGCTGGACGCCTACAAGCTCGCCTACGACCAGGGCCGCATCACCAAGACCGTCGGCGCCAGCGGCTATCCGAAGAATCTGCAACTGCTGGTGGAGGGCGTGCCCGATTTGCAGAATCCCAAGCATGCCAAAATCTTCTTCCTGCGCCGGCTGCCGCGCGATCCGTTCAGCGCCGACGCCGGCGCCAACGATGCCGAGACCTGGGGCAAGCGCAGCTACGCCAGCGAACCCGACCAGCCAAGGGAAGGGGAGGATGTCTACGATGTCTTCAGCCTGAGCGAAAAGACCGGCCTCAACGGCGTGCCATACCGGAAGTGGTGACCATGAAACGTCCAGGATTCACGCTGATCGAACTGCTGGTGGTGCTGGGCATCGTGGCCTTGCTGCTGACGCTGGCCGTGCCGCGCTATTTCCCCAGCATCGACAAGTCGAAGGAAGTGGTGCTGGCCGACAACCTGCGCAATGTGCGCCAGGTGCTGGATCAATATTATGGCGATACCGGACGCTATCCCGATACGCTCGATCAGCTGGTAGAGAAGAAATATCTGCGCGCGCTGCCTTACGACCCGATCACGGAAAGCGAGACCACCTGGATCATCGTGCCGCCGGAGGACAGCACCAAGGGCGGCGTCTACAACCTCCACAGCGGCGCGCCCGGCAACGACCGCAACGGCAAACCGTACGCCGACTGGTGATGGCGCCACGGCGTTTGCGCCGCGCGGGCGGCTTCACCTATCTGAGCCTGATCATCCTGGTGGCGATCCTGGCGCTGACCGCCGCCGCCACCTTAAAGATGGGTTCTTTATTGCAGCGCAGCAAGGCGGAAGAGGAATTGCTGGACATCGGCGCGGCCTTCAGCGATGCGCTTAAAAGTTACGCCGACGCCACGCCGGCCGGCATGCCGCCGCAGCCGCCGTCGCTCAAGGAATTGCTGCGCGACCCGCGCTTCCCCGGCACGCGCCGGCATCTGCGCAAAATCTTCGTCGATCCGATGACCGGCAAGGCCGAATGGGGCATTACCTGGCTGGGCGACAAGGTCGGCGTGCTGGCCGTGTACAGCCTGTCGGATGCCAAGCCGGTAAAGATCGGTAACTTCCCGACCCGATTTGCCGGTTTTGAAGGCAAAAACCGCTTGTCAGAATGGAAATTTGTAATGGCCACCGAGGGCGCGCACAGTGCTGCCGCGCCCGAAAAGCCGGGCTCCGCCAGCCCCCTTGTACCTAATCTGCAACAGACACCCGCTGCACCAATTTCGCTCCCGGTTTCCGCACCGGAAAAAGGCGCCGATCAGCCGCCGCCACCGTCGCCCGTCAGCGAGGAACCGGCGGCTCCCTCTGAAAACGAGGGCAAAAAGGATGAGGTTCAGCCGCCCACCGAGCCTGAACAGCAACGCAATTAAGGGCGTTTTCCTTGCATCTAAGCACCAACAATTTCTCCAAAATGGTGCAGTGCGAACAAGGGATTTCACCAGCTGAAAATTCTTGTGAAAATTTTATGTTCGATAGAAAATTTGCAATGAGAATGCATGTCCTTATGTTATGATTCTTTCCGAAGTGTCCTTTTTATAACCACATGCCCGCGTGCATGGATTTTTCTGAGAATTTATGAAACTGACTACCAAATCCCTGCTGGCTGCCGCCCTGTTCGCCGCAGCCGGTTTCGCCAGCGCAGCAACCGCTGTGTTCGATGCCAGCGGCTTCGCCGCATTCCACAGCGATGCTTTCGCCGCTGATACGGCACAGGGCACCGCCTTCCACCAGACCGTCACTTTCAGCGGCCTGGCTGCCGGCGTGTACAACATCGAGGCTGCCATCAGCGGCACCCGTCTGGATTTCACGGCAGCCGGTGTCAGCCTGGACGGCCACGTATTTGAACTGGCCAAAAATACCAAGACCGACACCTACCGCTCGGGCAGTCTGATCTACGACGGCAGCGCACCGCTGACGCTGGAAGTGTGGGGCAAGACCGCCGGCGCCTGGAACCAGGCCTTCTTCAACGGCTCGATCTCCGTGACCGCGGTACCGGAACCTGAAACCTACGGCATGCTGCTGGGCGGCCTGGCAGTGCTGGGCGCGGTAGCTCGTCGTAAAGCAAAGAAAGCCGCCTGATACGGGCAGCCTGGGGCTGTGTTTTCCAGAGGGCGCAGCCTTGTAGTTCTTAGCGATGCAGCAGCACATGCAAGTCGCGCAATCTTCATATAAGAATTAGAAAAGTAATTGTTGTTGGGTTCTGCTCTAGCGTGGTCCAACCTGGGTCGCGTTTCCTGTAAATCGTTTCTAAAGGAATTTGAATATGAAAATTAAAGCACTTGTTGCAGGCTTGTTGGCCGCTGCTTCGTTCGGCGCCTCGGCGGCCGGCACTATTTCGGCCCCTATCACCACCACCGACTTCACCAATGTGCTGGTCGGCACCATCCACATCACTTCCGCGTCGGACCTGACCGGTAGCGTATGGTCGGCCCTCGGCCTGCAAACGCCGGGCGGTATCCTGAGCCTGGATTCGGTGACCTTTACCAGTGCCACCATCGCCGGCCTGACCGACCTGGATTCCTCGGCCAACGGTTTTAAATTCGCCAACGTGGCTGCCGGCTACTATGACATCTGGGCCAGCGGTCACCTGAATGGCGACGGCCAATATTCGGGTCTGGCTGTGCTGGGCTCGACCTACACCGTGACCGCGGTGCCGGAACCGGAAACCTACGGCATGCTGCTGGGTGGTCTGGCTGTGATGGGCGCCATCGCCCGTCGCAAAGCCAAAAAAGCGGCCTGAGCGTCGCTGACCAAAAAAAAACCCGCCTCGGCGGGTTTTTTTTCGTCAACGCGCAATGCGCCTGAAGTCGCGCAGGCGGAAGCCCATCGCCAGCAGGGCGGCGAAGTAGACCGCGCCGCAGGCGCCGACCAGCAGCAGCAGGGCGCCGACGCGCAGGAAAGCATGCTGGCGCAAGCCCAGCCAGTCGATGTGCCCGGCACCCAGCCAGGCCACCATCCCCATCAGCCCGCACGCGATCACCAGCTTGATGCAGAACACCGTCCAGCCCGGACGCGGCCGGTACACGCCGCGCTTGCGCAGGCCCGTGTACAGGAAACCGGCGTTCAGGCAGGCGCCCAGCCCGATCGACAGCGCCAGGCCCGCCACCTGCAGGAACGGCACGAACAGCAGATTCATCAGCTGCGTGGCGATCAGCACGCCGATGGCGATGCGCACCGGCGTGCGGATATCCTGCTGCGCGTAAAACGCCGGCGCCAGGGTCTTCACCAGGATAATGCCAAGCAGGCCGGCGCAATAGGCGATCAGCGGCCGCGCCGACTGCGCCGCCGCCTCGTCGGTGAAGGCGCCATAGTGGAACAGGGTGGCGATCAGCGGCTCGGCCAGCACCGCCATGCCCACCGCCGCCGGCAGCGCCAGCAAAAAGGTCAGGCGCAGGCCCCAGTCCAGCAATTCGGAATATTCCTGCTGATCGCCATCGGCCTGGGCCTTGGACAGGCTGGGCAACAGGATCGTGCCCAGCGCCACGCCCAGCAGCGCGGTGGGGAATTCCATCAGGCGGTCGGCATACGACAGCCAGGAGATGCTGCCTTCCTGCAGGCGCGAGGCGATGCTGGTGTTGATCATCAGGCTGATCTGCGCGGCCGAGACGGCAAACACCGCCGGCCCCATCTTCTTCAGCACGCGGCGCACGCCGGGATCGTCCAGGCCGGCGGCGGGATTCCACGACAGCCGGGGCAGCATGCCGATCCTGACCAGGGCCGGAATCTGGATCGCCACCTGCAGCACGCCGCCGACGAACACCGCGATCGCCATGGCGTAGATCGGTCGCTCCAGGTGCTGTTGCAGGAACAGCGAGGCCAGGATCGAGGCCAGATTCAACAGCACCGGCGTGAAGGCCGGAATCTTGAACTCGCGCCAGGTGTTCAGCACGCCGCCGGCCAGGGCCACGAAGGCCATGAAGCTAATATAAGGGAACATCAGCCGCGTCATCCACACCGCGGCGTCGAACTCTTCCAGGCCGGTGGCCACCAGGTAAATGATCAGCGGCGAGCCGATGATGCCGATGATGGTGGCGATCACGGTGGCCCAGACCAGCGTGTTGGCCACGTGATCGGTCAGCTTCTTGCTGGCTTCCTGGCCCTGTTTGTTCTTATATTCCGATAAAATAGGTACAAACGCCTGCGAGAACGCGCCTTCGGCGAACAGCCGGCGCAGCAGGTTGGGGATGCGGAAGGCGACGATGTAGGCGTCCGTCATGCCGCCGGCGCCAAAGGCGCGGGCAATCAGGGTTTCGCGGAGCAGGCCGGTGATGCGGGACAGCATCGTCATGCTGGAGATGGCGGAGAGGGTGCGCAGTAAGTTCATGGGACGTGATTATAGTTGCTCCTGCTGAAAAATATCGCTATAATCACAGGCTGTACAAAATTCTGTTGCGCAGACATTATTGTTTGGCAAGCAGTAGTTTGTCTCACACGGTTCGCTCTGATTGCAACCGGAACGTAACCTGTTTGGCAAACAAATATGTTTGCAAACGCACCATTTACCTGATTTAGGAATTTTCATGGCAAATACCGCACAAGCGCGTAAACGCGCTCGTCAAGCAGTTAAGCAAAACGCTCACAATTCGGCTCAGCGTTCGACCCTGCGCACCGCTATCAAGGCTGTGCGCAAGGCCATCCAGGCTGGTGACAAGGCTGCCGCGACGACCATCTTCCAGGCTTCGGTGTCGACCATCGACAGCATCGCCGACAAGAAGATCATCCACAAAAACAAGGCAGCTCGCCACAAGAGCCGCCTGGCAGCTGCCCTGAAAGCACTGTCCGCTTAATTTCCCTTCCGGGAGTTCAAGCAAAACCCGCTCCGGTTCGTCCGGCGCGGGTTTTTTCGTTTATATGCTGCGTAAATCCTTCGGATCGACTGCCATCCACTCGCCCGGCATCAGCGGATGGCTGGCCAGCGCGATGCCGCCGATGGCGGTGCGGATCAGGCGCAGCGTGGGCAGGCCGACGGCGGCCGTCATGCGCCGCACCTGACGGTTCTTGCCTTCCTGCAGGGTGATGGCCAGCCAGCTGGTGGGTTTGTCGGCGCGCGCGCGGATCGGCGGATTGCGCGGCCACAGCCAGTCCGGCGCGGCGATGTGCATGGCCTGGCACGGCTGGGTGACGAAATCGCCCAGATCGAGCGGCGCCCGCAGCCGCGCCAGCGTGGCCGCGTCCGGCGTGCCTTCCACCTGCACCAGATAAGTCTTGGCTTCCTTGTGATCGGGGTGGGCGATGGCATGCTGCAGCTTGCCGTCGTCGGTCAGCAGCATCAGGCCTTCGCTGTCATAATCGAGGCGGCCCGCGGGGTAGATGTTGGGAATGCTGAGGTGGTCGGCCAGGGTGGCCTTGCCGTCCTGCGGCGAAAACTGGCACAGCACCTGGAACGGTTTATTAAATAAAATAAGCGGCATAGAAGAGCAGGTTGGGTGGGCTTGAAAACCGTGGCGCCTCACATCATACTGGTGCATAATGTGAAATATTTGTCTTATATCTTATAGAAGACTTGGACCATTCCCTTCGGAGAATCACGATGTATCAACATATCAAAGTGCCGGCGGACGGCCAGAAAATCACCGTCAACGCCGATTTTTCCCTGAATGTACCAGATCGGCCGATCATCCCCTATATCGAGGGCGACGGCACCGGCCGCGACATCACCCCGGTGATGCTGAAGGTGGTCGATGCGGCGGTGGAAAAATCCTACGGCGGCCAGCGCAAGATACAGTGGATGGAAATCTTTGCCGGCGAAAAAGCCACGCGCGTCTACGGTCCGGACGTGTGGCTGCCGGAGGAAACGCTGGCGGTGGTCAAGGACTACCTGGTGTCGATCAAGGGGCCGCTGACCACCCCGGTCGGCGGCGGGATCCGCTCGCTGAACGTGGCGCTGCGCCAGCAGCTGGATCTGTACGTCTGCCTGCGGCCGGTGCGCTATTTTACCGGCGTGCCGTCGCCGCTGAAAGAGCCGGAAAAGACCAATATGGTGATTTTCCGCGAGAACTCGGAAGACATCTATGCCGGCATCGAATACACCCAGGGCAGCGAGGGCGCCAAAAAGCTGATCGACTTCCTGCTCAATGAGCTGGGCGCCAACAAGATCCGCTTCCCGGAAACCTCGGCCATCGGCATCAAGCCGGTGTCGGTGGAGGGCACCGAGCGCCTGATGCGCAAGGCAATCCAGTACGCCATCGACCACGACAAGCCGTCGGTGACCATCGTCCACAAGGGCAACATCATGAAGTACACCGAGGGCGGCTTCCGCGACTGGGCCTATGCGCTGGCGCAAAAGGAGTTTGGCGCCGAGCTGATCGACGGCGGCCCGTGGTGCAAGGTCAAGAACCCGAAGACCGGCCGCGACATCATCATCAAGGATTCCATCGCTGACGCATTCCTGCAACAGATTCTGCTGCGGCCGGCGGAATACAGCGTGATCGCCACGCTCAACCTGAATGGCGACTACGTGTCGGACGCGCTGGCGGCGCAGGTGGGCGGCATCGGCATCGCGCCGGGCGCCAACATGTCGGACTCGGTGGCGATGTTCGAAGCCACCCACGGCACCGCGCCCAAGTACGCGGGCAAGGATTACGTCAATCCCGGCTCGATGATCTTATCGGCGGAAATGATGCTGCGTCACATGGGCTGGACCGAGGCGGCCGACCTGATCACCAAGTCGATGGAAAAGGCGATCCAGTCCAAGCGCGTCACCTACGACTTCGCGCGGCTGATGGAAAACGCCACCCAGGTCTCGTGCTCGGGCTTTGGCGACGTCATGATCGAGCAGATGTAAGATCGGGGGCAGAGCCGACATTCGGACATTGGATCGCGCGCGATCCAATGTCCGAAT
>NZ_SPVG01000190.1 GCF_004614165.1 Duganella callida
TCCCTCCGGGCCGCCGGTCGCGTTGCGTGTGCCGCCGGTCCCGCGGTAGCCGCCATTGGCGCCACGTCCACCGCCGGCGGCGCGCTTGCCGGTGTCATCGCCCGAGCGGCTGCGCAGCGCCTTGCCGACCTTTTCCGGCGGCGTCCAGATGCCCAACGACTCGCTGCCGCCGGCCGGGCGGGGTGTCATGTCCCTGGTTTTGGCGGCTTGTGGCGCCGCGGGCGCGGCGGCCGGGCCGCGCTTGGCCGCCTTCGGCGCGGCAATCTTCATGGTCGGGGCGGCCGCGCCTTTGGGGGCGGTATCCGGCACGCGGTGATCGGCTTCGAATCCAGGCTCCTCGAAGCGCTGGATGTTCTGGCGCGTCAGCGTCTCGATCTCGCGCAGCATGTCCACTTCATCGGCGCAGACCAGCGAGATCGCCTCGCCCGCCATGCCGGCGCGGCCGGTGCGTCCGATCCGGTGGATGTAGTCCTCGGCCACCGACGGCATGTCCATGTTCACCACCAGCGGCAGCGCTTCGATGTCCAGGCCGCGCGCGGCGACGTCGGTGGCGATCAGCAGCTGCACTTCCTTGCGCTTGAAGCGCTCCAGGGCTTTCAGGCGCGCCGGCTGGGTTTTGTCGCCATGGATGGCGTCGGCCGCGATGCCATGTTCCTGCATGGTATTGACCAGCGCTTCCGCGCCCTTGCGCGTCTTGACGAACACCAGCGCCTGGCCCCAGCCGAGTTTGCGCATCAGATGCAGGAACAGCTCCGGCTTGCGGCGCTTGTCGGTGGTGACCAGCCATTGTTTGACAGTACGCGTGGCGGTATTCGGCGCTGCCACCTGGATCGATACCGCGTCGCGCAGCATGCCCTTGGCCAGCTTGCGGATCTCGTCCGAGAACGTGGCCGAGAACAGCATGGTCTGACGTTGTTTCGGCAAGGCTTCCAGCAGGATGTCCAGATCGCGCTCGAAGCCAAGGTCCAGCATGCGGTCCGCCTCGTCCAGCACCAGCGTCCGCAGCAGGGCAAAATTCACCGCGCCCTGATCGTGCAGGTCGATCAGACGGCCCGGCGTCGCCACCAGCACGTCCAGTCCCTTGCGCAGCTTGGCGATCTGCGGCGCGATATCCACGCCGCCGTACGCCACGGCGCTGCGCAGCGGCAGATTACCGCCATAATTGCGGAAGCTCTCGTACACCTGCTCGGCCAGTTCGCGCGTCGGCACCAGCACCAGCGCGCGTACCGCGCCCGGCTCGGTCGCGCCCTCCATCGTCAGGCGCTGCAGGATGGGCAGCGCGAAGCCGGCGGTCTTGCCGGTGCCGGTCTGCGCGGCGGCCATTACATCGCGGCCGGCCAGGGCGGCGGGAATGGCCTGTTTCTGAACCGGCGTAGGCTGCTTGTAGCCCAGCGCTTTCAGTGTAAGCAGTAATGGATCGATCAGGCCGAGTGCTTGGAAGGTCATGGTGTATTCAGTCAGACAAAAAGAAGGGCGCGGCCGCGGCGAGCGGCCTGCGTCGTATTAGTTGGCCAGCGCGTCCGACCACAGGGTCAGGATGTCGCGCACCTGCCGGTCCGGCAGGTTGAGCAGGTTGTCGCCGATGTACAGCTCCACCGAGCAGCGCTCGGGCAGCGCCGCGTGGTTGGCGCCGTTGAACAGCCACACGCTGTGCTGTTCGGCGATGCGGTTGCGGATCTCCAGCGCGCGCTCGCGGCCCACTGGCAAATGGATGTGCAGCATATTCGCATGCGGCCGGGCCGGATTGGGCGTCAGCAGCGGGTAATCGCGCAGCGTCTCGTACAGCCATTGCGTGCGGTGGAAGTAGTCCGGCATGGCGGCCACGCGCGTGTCGAACTGCATCGCCGCCGCGACCACGTAAGGCGTGCGCTGGTAGACGTTGCCGCCCTGGCGCTTGTACCATTCCTGCGCGGTGGCGACGAACGGCCGGGCGCCGGCCAGCATGGCGCCGCCCATCCCGCCGATGCCTTTGTACAGCGAGGTGTAGACGCTGTCGAAGCCCGCCGCGATTTCGCCGGCCGGGCGGCCGTAGGCGGCGGCGGTTTCCCAGAGTCGCGCGCCGTCCATGTGCAGATGGATGCCTTGCTCGCGACAGTATGCCTTGATGGCCTGCAGCTCGTCCCAGTCGGGACACTGGCCGCCGATTTCGCGCGCGGGCAGTTCCAGCAGCACGGCGCCCAGCTTGTCCGGGACGGCTTTCAGCTCGTCCAGCGTCCAAGGCCGGTGCGGATCGCCGATCTGCAGCGCGTGGAAGTGGTCGAACAGCTGGTGATTGCCGCGTTCATGTTTGAGAATGTGCGCGGTCGGATGCAGCGCCACCAGCCGGCTGCCGCGCTCCGCGCAGGCGATGCGCAGCGCCGTGGCCTGCGTCATGGTGCCGGTGATGCAGAAGACCGCAGCCTCGCAGCCCAGCAGGCCGGCGACCTTCTGTTCGAAATCCTGTATCAGCTTGCCGTTGCCATAGACGTCATGCGCGATGCCATTCGACTCGCACCACGCTGCCATGGCCGCGAAGCTTTCGGCCGGCGACAGCGTACGATGGCCGGGCAGCTGGCTGCGGCAGCTCAGTTTCAGTTCTGCGTCGGTCATGGCGTCTCCCTGAAAGACACTCAATGCTCCACATGCACGTTGTGGAACTGCAGCGCGGCCAGGTTGGCGTAGATGCCGCCCTGGGCGACCAGCGATGCGTGGGTGCCGGTTTCGACGATTTTACCGTCCTCCATGACGATGATGCGGTCGGCGCGTTGTACCGTCGCCAGGCGGTGCGCGATGATCACGGTGGTGCGGCCGACCATGGCCGCTTCCAGCGCTTTTTGCACCAGGCGTTCGGATTCGGCGTCCAGCGCGCTGGTGGCTTCGTCCAGCAGCAGCAGTGGCGGGTTTTTCAGCAGCGCGCGGGCGATGGCGATGCGTTGGCGCTGGCCGCCGGACAGGCGCACGCCGCGCTCGCCCAGGAACGACTGGTAGCCCTGCGGCAGGCGTTCGATAAACTCGTGGGCGGCGGCCAGGCGGGCGGCGGCGATTACCTCTTCATCGCTGGCGGCGGCGCGGCCGTAGCGGATGTTTTCCATGGCGTTGGCCGAGAAGATCACCGTATCCTGCGGCACGATACCGATGGCGTCGCGCAGGGTATGCAGGTCGAGCTGGGTGATGTCGACGCCATCGAGCTTGATGCTGCCGCGCTGCGGGTCGTAGAAGCGCAGGAACAGCTGGAACAGGGTGGTCTTGCCGGCGCCCGACGGACCCACCACGGCCACGGTTTCGCCGGGCCGGATGTCCAGCGACACGTGGTCGAGCGAGTTGGTTTCCGGCCGTGACGGATAGGAGAAGATTACGTCGGTCAGCGTCAGCGCCGCGCCGTTGGCGGCGCGCGGCGGCAGCGGCAGTGGCGTGGCCGGCGACTGGATCCGCGATTTCACCGACATCAGTTCCAGCAGTCGCTCGGTGGCGCCGGCGGCGCGCTGCGCCTCGCCCATCACTTCCGACAGGGCGCCGATGGCGCCGGCCGTGATCGAGGCGTACAGGATGAACTGGCCCAGGTCACCGCCGGTCATCTCGCCAGACAGCACGGCGTGCGCGCCCAGCCACAGCACGAACACGATGGCGCCGAAGATCAGCACGATGGCCAGCATGGTCAGATAGGCACGGGCGCGGATCCGGTTCATGGCGGTGCGGAAGGCGCCCTCCACCGAACTGCCGAAGCGCTGCGCTTCGATCTTCTCGTGCGTAAACGCCTGCACGGTCGGCATGGCGTTGAGGATTTCGCCGGCCATGGCGGAAGCGTCGGCCACGCGGTCCTGCGAGTCGCGCGACAGCTTGCGCACGCGGCGGCCGAACATCACGATCGGCAGCACGGTCAGGATCAGCAGGCCGATGATGATGGACGACAGTTTGGGGCTGGTCACGAACAACATCACCAGGCCGCCCAGGAACAGCAGCGAATTGCGTAGGGCCATGGAGATGCTGGTGCCGACCACCGACTGGATCAGCGTGGTGTCGGTGGTGATGCGGGACAGGACTTCGCCGGTCTGCGTGGTCTCGAAGAATTCGGGGCTCTGGGTGACGACGTGGTTATAGACGGCGCTGCGGATGTCGGCGGTGACCCGCTCGCCCAGCCAGGAAACGGTGTAAAAGCGCGCGGCGGTGGCCACCGCCAGCAGCGTGGCCAGGCCGAACAGTGCTAAAAATACCAGGTCGACGTGCTTGATGCTCTTTGCGCCGGCGCCACCGAAACCCAGGTCGATCATCTGTTTGAACGCCGCCGGTATCGCCAGCGTGGCGCCCGCGGCGACCACCAGCGCGATGCCGGCCAGGACGAACTGGCGCTTGTACGGCGCAAGGAAAGGCAGCAGCCCGCGCAGGGTGGCAAGGCTGCCTTTTTTCATTTCCCGGGAGACGTTTGGTGCGGTGGCTGACGGCATGCTGGCGGTGGTGCTGTTGGTCATCGTGGGGCTGCGCTTCAATAAATATGCTTCAAGACGTTTGATGCTGCTTCATATTGTGTCTACAACTTCATGGCGCGGACATAGCCTGTCATCTCCAGGTAGGCGCGCCCGGCCGGCTTGCCGTCGCGGCTCAGCGTCACCGCGCCTTCCCAGTACACCGCGCCGGTGGAGCGGCGTGAATCGAGCTCCTGATCGTCCTGCAGCGGCACGATCTCCCACACAGTGTCGCCTGTGGTGAGCCGCGTCGCAACGGGATACTCGGCATTGGTGCGCGGCGACCGCCAGCGCCTTTGCGGAGCAAAACTGACCTGATCCGGTGCAAACTGCATGATCTTACCGGATGCATCGCGCCATGTCGCGTGCGCCCATAGTTTAGCACCTGTCTTGCTTCTGACTTCGAAAGCCATCAGGGCGCCGCCGTCGGACAGGTTGGCGCCGACCCAATCCCAGCCGCTGGCTTCCGGGTCCAGGGCTTCGCTGGACCATTCGTGATCGAGCCAGGCGGCGCCACGCACGCTGGTCTTTTTGCCCAGACGGGTGATGCTGCCGCTTACTTGCAGGTGCGGCTGGCTGTAGTAATAGCTGCTCTGCGCGGCTTTCGGGCCTTTGCGCGAGTAGCCACGTTCGCCCTCCAGCAGGTCGGGCTGGGATGGCTGCAGTGTCAGGTCGTACTGGAATTGCGGACCGTCGACGTGCACCACATAGCTGCCGTCGGCGGCGCGCACCATATGCCAGTCTTCCAGCTTGACGTTGGTGTCGCCGGTTCTGGCGTAGGACAGGCCGAAGCCTTCGCGCGCGCTGCGCTGGTCGTGCAGCAGCTTGCCGTTGGACGGGTCGGACAGCGCGGCGTGGCCGATGATCAGCTGTTTGGGCGCGAACTGGCTGGGGTTGGCGCGGTCGTGCGTGGTGGCGCTGCGGAAGAAGGTGACCTGAAAGCCAAGCGGCTTGCCGTCCGGCGTCTCCAGCCAGCCGGTGACGTACCACCACTCGGTCTTGTAATCGGGATGCGCGCCGTAGTCCGCGGGGAAGGCCAGCGCCTGGCCGGCCGCCAGCGGGATCACGGGCGTGAACGCCGGCGCGGCGGCCAGCGCCGGCAGCGCCAGTGTGGCCGCCAGCACGACGGCGGCGAATCTGTGTGACATTACCAGTCCTCCCTGACGGCGCGTATCGGTCCGCCGGACAGCGCCTGACGGCCGGCCAGCAGCGCGGTCAGCGCGGCGGCGGCCAGCAGCAGTCCGGCCACGGTGGTCAGCAGCGCCCATGGCAGGTGCAGCTGCATGGTCCAGTGGAAGGATTGCGGATTGACGACGAAAACCAGTATCAGGCTGATCACCCAGCCCAGCGCAAAACCGGTGACGATGCCGAGCGCGGTCAGCGAACCGCCTTCGATCGCCAGGATGCCGAGCACCTGTCTGCGCGTGACGCCGACGTGGCGCAGCATGCCGAATTCCCTGGCGCGCGCCAGCGTCTGGGCGGAAAAGGTCGCGGCCACTCCGAACAGGCCGATGACGATGGCGATCGCCTCCAGCAGGTAGGTAATGGCGAAACTGCGGTCGAAGACTTTCAAGCTCATGGCGCGGATTTCCGATGGTTCGCTGGCGTCCAGCGTGGCCGCGAACGGCAGGCGCTTGAGCGCCTGCAGCGTGCCGTCGGCCTGGGCGCCGGGCCGCAGCGTCAGGGCGGCGCCGCTGACTTCCCGGTCGCCGGTGATGGCGCGGTAGTCCTCCAGGCGCAGCTGGACGGTTCCGGTGGAACGCGCATAGTCGCGCCAGATCCCCGCCACCTGGAAGGGATGGAGCCGGCCGTTCAGCGGCAGTGTGATGCGCTGGCCCAGCGTCATCCCGTACAGGTCGACCATGGCTTCGGACACCCACACCGGCGGCGGTGCGCCCGGCCCGGGCATGCGCGTTTCGCCGACAATCGCCAGGGTGCGGGCCGGGTTGGCGCTGTCGATATTGCGCGCCATGAGCACCACCGGCGGCCGGCCAGGCGCCAGCAGCACGGAGCGCAGGCGCAGGAAATCGGCGCGGGCGACGCCGGGCAGGGTGGCCAGCGCGCTCTGCGCCTCGGCCGGCAGGCTGGCGGTGCCGCCGCCGCTGGCCGAGCTGACGTAGATATCGGCCGGCAGCACGTGCTGCAGCCAGTCGTCCAGCGAGACGCGGAAGCTGGCAACCATGATGGCCATCGCCACCATCAGGCTGAAACTGGACAGCACGCCGCCGAGCGCGATGCCGGCCTGGCTGGACGCATTGGCGAGGCGCGACAGCGTCAGCGTCATCACCGCCGACGCGCCAGCCCTGCCGGCACTGGCGGCCTGCCAGCGCCGGTGCGCAAACCGGAACACGATGGCGGCCAGGCGCGGCATCAGGCCGATGGCGCCGATCAGCAGCAGGGCGATGGACAGGTAGCCGAACAGCGGCAGCTCGAACAGCGGCGGCGCCTGCGACAGCAGCGCGGCCAGCGCCATGCAGGCCAGCGACGGCCAGGCGCGCGCCAGCCGCGCCATGGCGACTTCCTCGGTGCCCGACTTGAGCGCGATCGCCGGCTTGGCGCGCGCCGCATCCAGCGCCGGCGCCAGGCAGCCCAGCAGCGCCACCGCCACGCCGAGCGCGAAATAAATCGCCGCCGCTCCCGGCGC
>NZ_SPVG01000053.1 GCF_004614165.1 Duganella callida
CACAGGGCCAAGCCAGCGCGCCAGGTGGCCAGGCCAGCGCGTCGGCCGCTTCGGCGGGTGGCCAGTCTGTAGCGCCTGCCCCCTCGCCGGCCGCGCCTGGTGGCGGTATGCCGCCAGCGCCGGCCGGTGTCTCGGCTTCGCCTGCAGCACCAGCTGCGCCAGCTGCGTCTGGACCAGCTGCGCCGGAATCATCACGGCCTACCCCACCAGCGCCGCCAGCGCCGGCCGCATCTGACACAGGACCGGCCGCACCTATCGCGCCAACAGCAGACGCAAGCGCACCAGCTGCAGCCGATGGCGGCGGGTCCGTGAGCGGTGCGCAGCAGCCGGCAGCGCCAAGCGAAAGCAAGGCAAGCCGAATGACGAAGGATTCGGCGAGGACGGCGCTGTCCGAATTCAAGGCCGGCGGTGCCGGCGGCGCGTCGATCCAGGCGCACAGCGGGGGCGACGACTAGCAAGCCAGATAGCCAACAAAAAGGCCGGGGATTTCCCGGCCTTTTTGTTTGTCACTACCTGATTGCCGTCAAGGCTCTACGCGAATCGTCAGCGGCACGCCAGCACGCACAGCGCGGGCCTGCTCACGATCCAGCTGCAGGTCCGGCAGCACATGACGCGCTGCCGGCCAGCTGGGCGATGGGCCAGCCCGCACAGGATCGAGGTTGAGGGACAGCGCGTAAGGCTTCCAGGCCGGACTTACCGCCTTGACTGGTGCAGGAGCTGCAGGCGGCTCGATGCGTTCGCCGTTGGAGTAGATCAGATGGATCATCGCCCCTCCCTACAATCCACAGCCGTAGTCGTCCTGGTGGCCAGCGTGCTTGCCGTCCTTCGGATCGTCATCGAGCGACAGGCGCACGTCCGCGCCGCGTGCTGGCTGCTGGTCTGCACCGGCAGCCAAGCCAACCGCAGCACCAACCAGGAATGCCGCGCTCAGACCAAGCAAGCCGGTTCCCTGGTCGCCGCCAGTCTGCGGCGAGGCATCAGCTTTGGCAGCGGTCGGGCCGCCCTGCTGTTTCGCCTGTACCTTGCGCATCGCGCCGGCTCCCGCCGACGTGGCCAGCTTAGAGTCCTTGGCCGTCGTCATGGTAGTTGCTCGCAAATTGGGACTGGCCGTTGAATTGGGACTTGCCGGCGATCTCGCCGCCCCAAGGAAGTTCTGCGCCCTTCTCTGCTTTGGCGTGTGCTGGCTTCCCCTCGTCCCATTTCACCGTCATTTCCTGGCCAGGTTGATAGTCGGTGCCGTTCTTCTCAAACAGCAGCCGTTCGGGCTTTCCGGCCGGGTTCTCGGTCTGCACCAGGTAGTAGTCCTTCCCCCCGATCTGCTGGCCCACGACGACCTGGCCGGCCGTGGTGTCGGTCGGCTCTTTCGTTTTTTGCTCACGCTCCTGGGGCGCTTCTTGCACCGGCGCTGCATCGTGGGTATGGGCATGGCTCCCGCTGAAAAACGATCCGATGCCGCTCTGAATATCGGCGGCCGTCGCCGCCAGGCTGTTCGTTACAGTCAGGGCGGCGCTGGTCATTTTCTTTGTTACGTCGTTCATTTGAATCTCCTAGAAGTTGCGATTAAAGGCCGTGGCCTTTGTCCAGGTCTTGGCGCTTGGCCTGTTCCTGGGCTTGGTTTTTAACGGTCGCCCGCCCCTGGTTGTAGGTGACTTGCACCTGGTCGCCAGTCTTGGGCGCTTCGCTAAAATGCTTCCGCTCGTGTCGGATGGTATCCCGACCGTGCGATTGATACACGAATTCGCCATCGACGGCCCGCACCGGGCCGCTGTAGCGGCCGTTCTCGGTGTAAGGCGGTTTGCTGTTCTTGATGGCCAGTTGTACGTCCTGCTCCGTGGCCTTTTCCGGCGCTTGGCGAGGTGCTGGCGTCTTCGCTGCGCCTTCCCCTTTGCTTGCCGTTTCGCGCTGCTTGGCGAACTCCTGGCCAAGCCGGCGGGCCTCCTGCTCGCGTGCCTTGTCGGCGGCCAGCTCGGCGCTACGGTCGCGCATGATCTTGTTCAAGCGCTGGTCGGTGAATTCCACCTTGAGGCCAGCTTCGGCCGCGATCCGGGCGGCCTTCTCCTGGAAGTCCTGCGGACCGGACAGCGCGAGCTTGCTGCCGAACTTTTGCTGTGCCAGGCGCAGGCCGGTTTCGATGGTCTGATTATCGCTCTGCAGCATGTGGACGGCCTTGCCCTGGTCGCGCAGCATGTCCTTGCCGGCGCGTTGGTACGTCACATCGCCGTTGTTGTGGACCTGGTACGTGATGGCCGGCGCACGGTGGATCGGCTCGCGGTCCTGCTTCTCCCTGGTCGGTTCTGCAGCTGTCACCTGGGCGTCAGTATCCCGCGCCTTCTCGGCCTGTTCTGGCTTCATGCGGCGCAACTCGGCCAGGGCGTGTTCGTCGCCAGCCTGGGCCTTGTCAGCGAGGAAGTCTCGATACTGTGCGGTCGCCGGCACGCGCTGCGCCGCCGTCAGCTTCGCGCTTTCGGCCTTGTAGGTTGCGCGCTGCGCCGCCTCTTTCATCAGCTTGTCCATGCGCGCTACAGACGTTGCCGCCCTACGCTGCGCTACAGTCAGCGATGGGTCGCGTTGTATTTTGCTTTTCTTGGCGTCGAACTCCCTGCGGATCGCCGCCAGGCGCTCGGTATTGGTGGTGCGCAGGTCGGACCATTGGCGCGTGCGCAGCTGTTGCCGTTCGCCGCGGCCTGCCTGGAACTCGGCCCACAGCTGGCGGCGCGGCTCCTGGCGGTGATCGCGCTGCAGCTGCCGGCCAGTCTGGCGGCCGTAGGACTCGCGCAGGGTCTTTTCCGCATCCTTCCAGGGCATGCTTAATTCTTTGGTGAGGAAGTCGGACACGTTCAGGTTGCGCGCGCCGCACTTGATGCGGTCGCTTCCGTCCTTGGCTTTCGTGACCTCGTATTTTTCGGGGATCACGCCATGCGATTGCGACAACTCGGCCAGCAGACGGCGCGCATCGAGCTTGTGCTTTGCCTCTTGAATGTCGCTCTGCCGGCCGGCGCTGCGGGCCTGGCGGGCTTCCCGCTGATCGCGGGCCAGCTGGCTGACCACGTTGTCAGCCTGGCGGCCGGTGGGCTTTACTGCTGCATGGCGATCAGCAGGCCGTCGCAGTCCGTCAGCTGGTTCTGCTCGCTGGTGCTCCAACTTACCAGGTGCATGATCCGGCAATAGCACTTCAGCTCCTTTGGCGAAGCTAACCACACCGACGCCGGACAGAGTTCGCACACTGTTGAGGGATTGGGGCGGCGTTCCTTGTCCAAACGGCTCAAGACCAAACTGCCGATTACCGGCGGCTCGTTCAGGTCCGGCGGCGCGCTCGGTTCCGGCGGGCTGCTTAAATCCATAATCACGTCCAAATCGGTCGGCTCCTGCGGCTCGGTCGGTGCGGCTTCGGTTTTCTTGCTCATGGCTGGTGTCCTTTCGGTGTTTTTCATAGAAACGCTGCTCCCGCTCGGCCAGCATTTGCTGCCGCTGTTCGGGGGTGGCTTGGCGGTATGCCTGGTAGGTCTTGCGGTCGCCGCTGTTCAGGTACTTCACTTCCTTGGCGCGGGTCTGGTGCCAGTCCTGCAGCTGCTGGGTGAGGTAGGCCGGATCGCGGCGGGCTTCGCCGGCAACCTCATACTTGCGCTGAACCTCGGCGGCCAGGTGCCGCTGCTTCTCGGCGGCCGGCAGCTCGACAAACTCACGGCTAAAAACATAGTCCTTGAGATTGACGCCCTTGCCAGCGCCGGCCGGGGTGATATTCAGGTATTCATTCGGCTTGCCGGCATTGCGCGTGATGACATTGCCACGCTCTGCCAGCAAGGCGGTGAAATCCTCATACTTCTCGATATTTTTGGAAAGCATGGTTTCCAATATATCGCCACGCAAAGCTTTGTTTTGCCCTTCAAAGGTATCTCCTTTGTACCGACTAATCATTTCCGATGCGTCGGTGAATTCGATACGGCGATTCTCTTTAGGGCTGGCTAATCCGTATTTATTGTTAAAACTCTCTTGAAACGCATCAATATGACGTTCGCTATTCTTTACAAGTCCGAACGGGTCTAATGCTTGGCCAGTAAGCAAATTCTTTTTTACGATAAGACAATGGATATGCGGCTTGCACTCCACAAACTCGCCTGTCTTTTGATTCGTATAGCTCTTTACCCTTGGAATATGGGCTTCCATGTACATGCAATACTCATCTTTGTCGTAAGCCGAGAAAATGAATTCCTCTATATCTTTCGCCATTTCTTCAAGTCGGTCTACATGATCCTCTTTAAATGCAAAAGTACCATGAATATATAACTCGCCTTTACCATCCATTGTTTGAATGATCTGGTCGGCCACGTCAAGATCACCGGCCAACACAATGCGCTCGTCCCGCTCGTCGCGGGATAGCTCCATACCTTGTTTATGGCCTTCTTCCAGGTAGTCTTTAATACCGCCCGTCCCGCCGCGAATTCTAATCAACATGATTAATAGTCGCTTTCAGGTAACGGGCAATCAATTCCAGATTATCAATCAGCGCTTCGTATTTATCTTCCGACAGTTTGCCAGCCAGGTGATCGCTGTTTGCCCGGTAGGCCAGCTGGTTCATGTTGTTGCTGGTCTTGTTGACCAGGAACAACAAGCGGTTGCGGTCGGCGCTGGCCTTTGGCCTGGCGACGATCTGCGTCCGGTTGGTCAACACGCATTGCCGGAAGAAGTCGGAAGGGGACAACCCGGCCGCTTCGCACTTAGCCAGGTACGCCAGGCGCTCGGACTCAGCCAGGCGAAAGCTGACTGGCTTGCTTGCCTCGTCGCCGTGTTTTTTTGGTCGTGCCATCAGTTGCCTTTCGCCGCGTCGCGGCCCTTGTTCTCTTGGTGTGAAACCGCGCCCCTGGGCGCACATGACGACCCCGAAGGGGAAGGACAGTTTCAAAGGGGAACCCTTTGGCACGGGATATGTTGGAGAAATGCGGAGCATTTCGTAAACATATCTGTCGTGCCTGTATTTGCCTCTGCTCTTGACTTGGAAGTATAGCATAGCGTTGAAAATAGGCAATATCTGCAAAACATCAGCACAACATCAGCAAAATATCTGCACAATGTTGCTTGACATCAGCAAAACATCAGCATAACATCTGCAATATGCCTTGACGCATCAGCAAAACATCTGCAAACTCTCAGCATCTACGAGGAATGGGAGATACCGTGAAGAGAGAGCAAAGCCTGGCCGGGGTCATACGTGAGCGGCTGGAATCGATTGAACAACGCCTGGCGGTCGGGGTTCGCCAAGAGGTCTTTTTGGCGGAACTCGCGGAGGCCGGGTACGAAACATCACTGAGCAATTTCCGCAATGAGCTATGGAGGGCGAGGAAGCGAAAGGAAAAAACCGAAGGGCAGACAGGAAAAGGAGGACGTGTACACGCTCCCCTTTCCGCTGGACAGGCAGCACAAGGGCAGCGTGTACACGCTGCCAGTTTGACCGCAGGACAGGCACAAGGGCCGGCGGCTGCGCCGCAAGGTTCGACGCCAAAAGAAGGGCCAGCGCCGGCACCTGCCGCGCCTGGTGAGGCACGCAAGATCACGAATCCGGCCGATATTCGTAAAGCTCGGAAACGCGAAATTAACTTAGATGATTACATTGACAAGGAAGGTGAATAATGAAAGTAGCTGTCTTGAACTATACCGGCACGGTTGGCAAAACCACTATCGCAGCACATTTGCTGTCGCCCCGTATGAATAATGCGCCAATCTTTGCAATCGAAACGATCAACGAAACAGCCGGCGGTAACGGTCTTGATGTTGAAAAAATCCGTGGCGATAAATTCCGCGATCTGTTTAAAAAACTGATGGTCATTGATGATGCCATCATTGACGTTGGTGCATCTAACGTTGAGGCGTTCCTCGATGGCATGGTGAAGTTTGAAGACTCGCACATGGAATTCGATTCTTTCGTTATTCCAGTAACCAGCGGATCGAAAGAGCAAAAAGAAACTATCTCGATGGTTTCCACGTTGTCGGATTTCGGTATCCCTGCCGAGAAAATTCACTTGATATTTAATCGTGTGGAATCCGATGTGGCCGAAGAGTTCGGCCCGGTCCTTAATTTCGTCAAGAAATCGAAATCCTGCATTGCCAACCCGGAAGCGGCTATTTTTGAAAATGAGCTGTTCGATATGCTGTCTGTTAAAAAGCTGGCAATTGGCGACGTGCTGGCCGACGAAACCGACTATAAGGCGAAAGCCCGCGAATTGGGCAAAGACGGTGACGCGAAACAGAAATCGCATTACAGCGATATGCACATTATCAAAGCGCTGTCGAAAAGCGTTAATCGCAACCTCGATACCGTTTTCGCAGCTCTCTTTTAAGGGGTGAAAAACATGGTTGATGCACGTACAAAACTGGACATCATCTATCAGGAGGCGATGGGTGATGTTCACGAAATTCTGGATCGGGTGGACGTACTTAAAGCCGAATTGCCGGCTGCAGCCGACGCCCTGGGCGACAAGCTCAATGTCCAGACCGGGCATTACCTGGTTGCGGCCGAAAAGCTGGCCGCCGTGCTGCAGGGCATGGCGGGCGAGATTGACCGGGCGGCGGCGCAAGCTGCTGTCACGGCCGGCGAGACCGTCAAGCTCGATATACGCCAGGCGGCCGCGCAAGCCGCCAGTGAGGCCATCCGTATAGCGGTGGGTAAGGAAGTATCGGCTGTCGTTGGCGAGCTGACCAAGGCGGGCCGGCTGGTCCGGTGGACCATCGGGAAACACGTTGCGGTGGTGATCGGTGGCGCGGTGCTGGGCGGCCTGGTGGCAGCGACAACCCTGCATTACCTGCCTGTTGGCGGCGGCAGCGCGCCGCAGCTGTCGGAAAGTGATCGGCTGGCGATTGAAAACGGCCAGAAGATACAGAAGGTGTGGAACAGCCTGACCGACAAGGAACGGGCGCACATTCAGCAGCTGGCCGGCGAGAAATGACGAAGGGCTGGCACGAAGCCAGCCCTTCCGGGAATCTCGGTTGCAACTTCTAGGTAAACAATCAAGGCCCACGTAATTATGATGACTCAGTCATCATAATTGCAAGGGTATTCAAGGAATAAAATGAATAAAATTGCGCTTCC
>NZ_SPVG01000112.1 GCF_004614165.1 Duganella callida
AGGTCGCGCAGCGCCGCCAGATCCTGCGGCTGCAGGTAGACGCCGGGCGCGGCGGCATTGCACTGGTAGACCAGCTCGTTGATGCCGGTGCCGGCCAGGCCGACCAGGTGCGCGCCCTGCTGGGCCGCGAGCCGGCCGGCATAGGCGATCGCCGGCTGCGCATGCGCACTGGCGTCGACGTGGACCAGGATGGTTTTGTAGCCCATGGCAGCGTTCCTCACGGCGACCGTCAATCGTCTTCCGGCGCCCACAGCGCCGGGTCCCTGGGTGGCCATTGCGGCGGATAGCCGACCGACTGGGCCGCGATCACCAGCCGGTTCGAAGGCAAACCCATCAGCGCCGCCAGCTCGGCCCGGTCGATCCAGCAGCGCACCACCGTCGACAAGCCCTCGGCGGCGCAGAACAGATACACGTTCTGGCTGATGAAGCCGGTGTCCAGCGCGGCAAAAAACTGCTGTTCGACGCGCGGGCCGTCGTGGTCGTCGTCGACCTTGGCCACATAGATCAGATCGAGCGGCGCGCGCGCCACGTATTCCTGGCCGCCGCTGGCCGCGCGCAAGTCGCGCGCCACCACCGGCTGCAGCGTCAGTTCGCGCGCATCGAAGCGGTACAGGCCGGCGGGCAGGGCCACATAGATCTCGATGTCCTGCTTGTTGCCGACCGACGGCGCGGTGCGCAGGCCCTGCTCGGGCCGGTTGATGCCGAACGCCGCCCACAGCAGCCGCGACAGCCGGTACAGCGACAGCTCGCCGGCGCCGAATTCGCGGCTCGAGCGGCGCCGCAACAGCACTTCGGACAACGCGATGCTGAGCGGCGAGCAATCGGCATCCAGCAGTTGCGCCTCGCGCGCGATCAATTGCAATGGCTGTAGTTTCTCTTCAGACATGGCTCCTCCCGCATAAACTAAGACAACGATAGGCGTGCGGCGAGATGAAATCCTTGATCTGGATCAAAGAGAACCGGCTTGGCAGGATGGGACAATCAGTGCTGCCACCCCGTCTTTTATGGAGCCACCATGACCGCCCTGTCCGCCGCGCAGTTGCATACGCTCGCACAGCGCCTGCAGCTGCAGCGCGCCCAACTGGTCGCCCGCCTGCGCCAGCGCCTGCACCAGGCCGACGAGGAACAGCAGCTCGCCCTGTTCAACGACTATGAAATCGATGCCGACCTGGCTGCCGCCAGCGAACTCGGCGACACCGACCTCGCGCTGCTGCAGCACGAGCTGGCGCAGCTGCGCAGCGTCGACGCGGCGCTGGCGCGCATGCGCGAGCACCGCTACGGCGTCTGTGCCGGCTGCGAGGCCGCGATCGCGCCGGTGCGCCTGCTGGCCCAGCCCGACGCGCGCCTGTGCCACGCCTGCCAGGCCGAGCGCGAGCGGCGCGCCATCGCCGGCCTCAGCTGATGGTGATCTGGCGGCCGGTCTTGCCGACCTTCTTCGGCAGGGTCAGCGCCAGCACGCCGTCGCTGTAATGCGCCTGCACCTTCGCCTCGTCCACCTCGTGATCGAGGGTGAAGCTGCGGCGCTGCAGGCCGTAGGCGCGTTCGGTGCGCAGCTGCTTGCCGTGCTTTTCCTCGCTCTCGGATTTGAGTTCGGCGGCGATCGACACCACATTGCCCTGGACGTCGACCTTGATGTCCTCCTTCTTGACGCCGGGAATCTCCGCCTTCACCGTGTAGTTGGCGTCGTTCTCCAGCACGTCGATCTTGATGCGCGGTTCGATCTTCCAGTCGCGCAGCGCCGGGCGCAGGCTGAAGTCGCGGAACCAGTCCTCCAGGCCGTTGAACGGCTCGAAACGGGCGATGTCGGCGAAGGGATCGAAACGGGTCAGATGGTTTGCCATGATGTGCCTCACTGTTCAGGGATTGCGCGCGTCCGGACGGACGCGCCCCATGATCGTATTGAGTCGGTGCGGCGATTTGATTGATCTGGCTCAAACGCACGCAAATTGGCGCGCGCGCCACTCAGCCATGGAAGTTCTCGGACACTTTTGATCTAGCTCAATTACCACCCCGATACCGGCTTGATAGCATAGTCGGGACATCGCGTTCGGCGGTGGTTGCGGGGGGGGCGTTATGGAACGTTACACTGAAGCGGTGCATGCGCGCATGCTCGACATCCTGCGGCAAGGCCGCGACCTGACGCTGGCCACCATCCGGCCGGACGGCTATCCGCAGGCGACCACGGTCAGCTATGTACACGAAGACCTGACGCTGTACGCCGGCATCGGCCTGGACAGCCAGAAGGCCCACAATATCCAGCACAACCACAAGGTCTCCGCCACCATCAACCTGGACTACACGGACTGGAACCAGATCCGCGGGCTGTCGCTGGGCGGCAAGGCCGACTTCGTGCGCAATGCCGCCGAGATCGACCACATCAGCCGCGCCCTGCTGGGCAAATTCCCGCAGGCGCGCACCTTCGTCCAGGGCATGCCGGCGCTGCGCGCCCAGGGTCTGCTGTTCCTGCGCATCACCCCGACCGTGATTTCCCTGCTCGACTACAGCCAGGGATTCGGCCACACCGAACTGTACGCGGTATGGCCGGAGCCGGGCCAGCCGGCGCTGATGGAAACCCTGGCGCCCTGAGTCCGCCACGCTTACGAACCCGTTCTCACATGGAGGCAGCCATGGCTTACCGTACCATCCTGGTCCATCTGGACCCCACCGCCAACGCCGCGCCGCGCATCCGCCTGGCCGCCCACCTGGCCGAGCGCGACGACGCGCACCTGGTCGGCACCGCGCTCAGCGGCCTGCGCCGCTACATGTACGCCGGCAGCCCGTTCGACATCAGCGGCGCCATCGCCGCCGGCTACCTGGACGCGGTCGCGCGCCAGGCCGAGCAGGCGCTGGCCCAGTTCGACCGCATCACCGCCCAGATCGGGGTGCAGTCGGTCGAACGGCGCAAACGCGAGGAAGACGACTATGCCGGCCTGTGCCTGCAGGCGCTGTATGCCGACCTGGTGGTGCTGGGCCAGCCCGACCCCGAGCACTCGGTCGACGGCGCGCCGCTGGCCGACCTGGCGCCGCACGTCATCCTCAACTGCGGGCGGCCGGTGCTGCTGGTGCCGAAGGAAGGCGCCGCCGACAGCATCAGCCGGCACGCGCTGGTGGCGTGGAACGGCAGTGTCGAGGCGGCGCGCGCCGTCAGCGCCGCCATCCCGCTGCTGCGCCACGTCGGCCGCGTGACGGTGGCGCTGTTCGGCGAGCAGGCCCAGGCCGAGCAGCGCGAAGCCGGCGCCGACATCGCGCTGTACCTGGCGCGCCACCAGCTGCAGGTCGAGGTGCAGCGCCGCTCGGCGCCGGTCGACACCGGCAACGCCATCCTGTCGCTGGCGGCCGACCTCGGCGCCGACCTGCTGGTGGCCGGCGCCTACGGCCACAGCCGGTTCCGCGAAATGCTGCTGGGCGGCGCCACGCGCACCATCCTGTCCGCCATGTCGCTGCCGGTGCTGATGGCGCATTGAGCGGCCGACGCCATGCCCGACGGCCTGTCCCCCCACGAAGCGGCGCGCATCCTGCAGCGCGACGGCTATAACGAGCTGCCGGCGGCGCCGCCGCGCACCGCCGCGCGCCTGGCGCTGGAGGTGTTGCGCGAGCCGATGTTCGTGCTGCTGATCACGGCCGGCGCGGTGTACCTGCTGCTGGGCGACCGCGGCGACGCGCTGATGCTGCTCGGCTTCGTGCTGGTGACCATGCTGATCACCATCGTCCAGCAACGCCGCACCGAGCGCGTGCTGGACACCCTGCGCGAACTGTCCAGCCCGCGTGCGCTGGTGGTGCGCGGCGGCGTCCGGCAGCGCATCGCCGGCCGCGAGGTGGTGCGCGGCGACCTGCTGCTGCTGGAGGAAGGCGACCGCGTGGCGGCCGACGCCGTGCTGCTCGAATGCCACGATCTGTTGCTCGACGAATCGCTGCTGAGCGGCGAGTCGGTGGCAGTCCCTTGCAGCGCGAGATCGGCGCGCTGGTGCGCCGCTTCGCCTGGCTGGGCGGCGCGCTGTCGCTGCTCAGCGTGCTGCTGTTCGGCTGGCTGCGCGGCGACTGGCTGAACGGCCTGCTGGCCGGCATCAGCCTCGCCATGTCGCTGCTGCCCGAGGAATTCCCGGTGATCCTGACCGTGTTCATGGCGCTCGGCGCGTGGCGCATCTCGCGCCACCAGGTGCTGACGCGCCACAGCCCGGTGATCGAGGCGCTGGGCGCGGCCACCGTGCTGTGCGTCGACAAGACCGGCACGCTGACGGAAAACCGCATGACGCTGCAGGCCGCCATGGTCGAGGACCGCCGCTACGCGCTGGCCGGCGTGGCCTGGTACCACAGCTCGGGCGGGACGTAGCGGCTGCCGGGCCGGTGGCGCGCCAGCCGGTAGCGGCGGTTGGGATGGTCCGGCTCGCTGACGATGCCGGCGTTGTGGCCGCCGCTGGTCAGCACGAACTCGATGTCGGACGCGACCAGCTGGTGGATCTTGTACACCGAGCGCCACGGCGCCACGTGGTCGGCCTCGGTGGCCACCGCGAACAGCGGCACGCGGATGTCGCCCAGCGACACCGGCTTGTCGTCGACCTGGTAGCGGCCCTCGGCCAGGTCGTTGCGCAGGAACAGCTTGAGCAGGTATTCGCTGTGCATGCGGTAGGGCATGCGCGTGGCGTCGGCGTTCCAGGCCATCAGGTCGGTCATCGGCGGGCGCCGGCCCAGCAGGTATTCCTGCGCCAGCCGCGACCAGATCAGGTCGCGCGAGCGCAGCAGCTGGAAGGTGGCGGCCATCTGCCGCGTGTCGAGGTAACCGCGGCTCCACATGATGTCCTTCAGGAAGTCCAGCTGGCTTTCATCGATGAACAGCGACAGTTCGCCGGCCTCGGTGAAGTCGGTCTGGGCCGCCAGCAGCGTGAGCGAGCGCAGGCGCTGATCGCCGCCGCTGCGCGCCAGGTGGGCGGCGGCGATCGCCAGCAGCGTGCCGCCCAGGCAGTAGCCGACCGCGTGCACCGCCTGGCCGGGCACGATGGCGCGCACCGCGTCCAGCGCCTCGAGCACGCCGAGGCGCAGGTAGTCGGCCAGGTCGAGGTCGCCGTCGAGGCTGCCCGGGTTGTGCCAGGACAGCATGAACACCGTGTGGCCGCGCGCCACCAGGTAGGCCACCAGCGAGTTGTGCGGCGACAGGTCGAGGATGTAGTACTTCATGATCCAGGCCGGCACGATCAGCAGCGGCGCGGCGTACACCTCGGCGCCGGCCGGCGCGTACTGGATCAGCTCCATCAGGCGGTTCTGGTAGACCACCCGGCCCGGGGTCAGCGCCACCTCGCGGCCCGGCACGAACCGCTCGGCGCCGGGCGGCGGCTGGCCGCTGCTGTGGCGCTCCCAGTCTTCCAGCAGGTTGAACCAGCCGCGCCACAGGTTGCGGCCGCCCTCGCGCACGGTAGCCTGCAGCACCTCGGGATTGGTGGCGATGAAATTGGCCGGCGAGGCCACGTCGAGCAGTTGGCGGGCGACGAAGGCCACCACCTGTTCGTGGTGCGGCGAGACGCCGCCGACGCCGGTGGTGGCGTTGTGCCACCACTGCTGCTGCAGCAGGAACGCCTGCGACACGTAGTTGAACGGCCACTGGCGCCAGGCCGGCGCGTCGAAGCGGTGGTCCTGCGGCAGCGGCGCGATGCAGGCGGCGGTGCCCGGCTCGAGCAGCGCCTGGCCGGCGTAGCGCTGGAAGCGCAGCGTCTTGCGCCCGGTCTTTTCGGCCAGCCGCACCCACTTGGCCGGCGACAGCGCCAGGTGGCGCGCCCAGTCGGAAAACGCCAGCGACAGCGCCACCGGCGAGATGCCGGCGGTGACGCGGCCGATGGCCGCGTGCAGCAGGCGGTCGACGTGCGACGGCGCCTCGATGTCGGCGCCCGGCGCGGCGGCGAAATAGGGCGGCGGCGTGGTCATGGGCGTGCTCGGTGTCGCGTCTTGCATGGGCGGTCTCCAGGGTGAGGGTGGTCAGCGGTGCAGATATTTCATCAATTCGAACCAGGCCGTCAGCGCGGCGCCCAGCAGCAGCGCGGTCAGCACCTGCGCGCCCGGCAGCGCGGCGAAATGGAACAGTTGCCGCAGTTGCGGCAGGCTGAGCGCGGCGGCCAGCACCAGCCCGGCGCCGGCCACCAGCCCCCACTGCGTGCGGCTGGTGCGGCCCAGCAAGGCGGTCACGGTCACGGCCAGCGAGCGGTCGGCCATCATCAGCGCCAGGTTGCCGCTGACCAGGCAGATGAACGCCATCGCGCGCGCCTGGCCCGGCGCCAGCCCGCGTGCGAGGCCGATGAAATACACCGCCGCCACCACCGCCAGCAAGCCCGCGCCCTGCAGCACGGCAAACGCCAGCCCGCGTAGGCCCAGCAGCGGCGTGTCCGGCCGGCGCGGCGCGCGCCGCATCAGGTCGGCATCGGCCGCTTCGCTTTCGAACACGATGGCGCAGGCCGGGTTGATGATCATTTCGAGGAACACGATGTGCACCGGCGCCAGCGCCAGCGGCGTGCCCAGCAGCAGCGGCAGCAGCGCCATGCCGGCGATCGGCAGGTGCGCCGCCACCACATAGGTCAGCGCCTTGCGCAGGTTGTCGTAGATGCGGCGGCCCATGCGGATCGCGTGCACCAGCGCGCTCAGGTCGTCGGTCAGCAGCACCAGCGCCGACGCCTCGCGGGCGACGTCGGTGCCGCGCTGGCCCATGCTGATGCCGATGTGGGCCGCCTTCAGCGCCGGCGCGTCGTTGACGCCGTCGCCGGTCATGGCCACCACCTCGCCGGCGGCCTTGAAGGCCTTCACCAGCCGCAGCTTCTGTTCCGGCAGGATGCGCGCATACACGCTGACAGCGGGCAGCACGGCGCGCAGCGCGGCATCGTCCAGCGCCTGCAATTGCGCGCCGCTGAGCACCGGCTGCGCCGGCAGGCCGGCCGCCGCCGCGATGGCCTGGGCGGTGGCGGGGTAGTCGCTATTGTTGGCGAGGTGGGGCGGGCGCACGGCCGGATCGCCGCTCAGCATCAGGTTGCGCAGCGAGACGGCGATATC
>NZ_SPVG01000119.1:0-2500 GCF_004614165.1 Duganella callida
AGTTATCGTTTATTTGATAGCACCTTACTACTTGGATAACCGTGGTAATTCTAGAGCTAATACATGCTAAAAATCCCGACTTCGGAAGGGATGTATTTATTAGATTAAAAACCAATGCCCTCTGGGCTCTCTGGTGATTCATGATAACTTCTCGAATCGCATGGCCTTGCGCCGGCGATGGTTCATTCAAATTTCTTCCCTATCAACTTTCGATGTTTGGGTAGTGGCCAAACATGGTTGCAACGGGTAACGGAGGGTTAGGGCTCGACCCCGGAGAAGGAGCCTGAGAAACGGCTACTACATCCAAGGAAGGCAGCAGGCGCGCAAATTACCCAATCCCGACACGGGGAGGTAGTGACAATAAATACTGATACAGGGCTCTTTTGGGTCTTGTAATTGGAATGAGTACAATTTAAATCCCTTAACGAGGAACAATTGGAGGGCAAGTCTGGTGCCAGCAGCCGCGGTAATTCCAGCTCCAATAGCGTATATTAAAGTTGTTGTGGTTAAAAAGCTCGTAGTTGAACCTTGGGCCTGGCTGGCCGGTCCGCCTCACCGCGTGCACTGGTCCGGCCGGGCCTTTCCCTCTGTGGAACCCCATGCCCTTCACTGGGTGTGGCGGGGAAACAGGACTTTTACTTTGAAAAAATTAGAGTGCTCCAGGCAGGCCTATGCTCGAATACATTAGCATGGAATAATGAAATAGGACGTGCGGTTCTATTTTGTTGGTTTCTAGGACCGCCGTAATGATTAATAGGGACAGTCGGGGGCATCAGTATTCAATTGTCAGAGGTGAAATTCTTGGATTTATTGAAGACTAACTACTGCGAAAGCATTTGCCAAGGATGTTTTCATTAATCAGGAACGAAAGTTAGGGGATCGAAGACGATCAGATACCGTCGTAGTCTTAACCATAAACTATGCCGACTAGGGATCGGACGATGTTATTTTTTGACTCGTTCGGCACCTTACGAGAAATCAAAGTGCTTGGGCTCCAGGGGGAGTATGGTCGCAAGGCTGAAACTTAAAGAAATTGACGGAAGGGCACCACCAGGGGTGGAGCCTGCGGCTTAATTTGACTCAACACGGGGAAACTCACCAGGTCCAGACACAATGAGGATTGACAGATTGAGAGCTCTTTCTTGATTTTGTGGGTGGTGGTGCATGGCCGTTCTTAGTTGGTGGAGTGATTTGTCTGCTTAATTGCGATAACGAACGAGACCTTAACCTGCTAAATAGCCCGTATTGCTTTGGCAGTACGCCGGCTTCTTAGAGGGACTATCGGCTCAAGCCGATGGAAGTTTGAGGCAATAACAGGTCTGTGATGCCCTTAGATGTTCTGGGCCGCACGCGCGCTACACTGACGGAGCCAGCGAGTACTCCCTTGGCCGGAAGGCCCGGGTAATCTTGTTAAACTCCGTCGTGCTGGGGATAGAGCATTGCAATTATTGCTCTTCAACGAGGAATCCCTAGTAAGCGCAAGTCATCAGCTTGCGTTGATTACGTCCCTGCCCTTTGTACACACCGCCCGTCGCTACTACCGATTGAATGGCTCAGTGAGGCGTCCGGACTGGCCCAGAGAGGTGGGCAACTACCACTCAGGGCCGGAAAGCTCTCCAAACTCGGTCATTTAGAGGAAGTAAAAGTCGTAACAAGGTCTCCGTTGGTGAACCAGCGGAGGGATCATTACCGAGTTATACAACTCCCAAACCCACTGTGAACCTTACCTCAGTTGCCTCGGCGGGAACGCCCCGGCCGCCGGCCCCCGCGCCGGCGCCGGACCCAGGCGCCCGCCGCAGGGACCCCAAACTCTCTTGCATTACGCCCAGCGGGCGGAATTTCTTCTCTGAGTTGCACAAGCAAAAACAAATGAATCAAAACTTTCAACAACGGATCTCTTGGTTCTGGCATCGATGAAGAACGCAGCGAAATGCGATAAGTAATGTGAATTGCAGAATTCAGTGAATCATCGAATCTTTGAACGCACATTGCGCCCGCCAGCATTCTGGCGGGCATGCCTGTTCGAGCGTCATTTCAACCCTCGAGCCCCCCCGGGGGCCTCGGTGTTGGGGGACGGCACACCAGCCGCCCCCGAAATGCAGTGGCGACCCCGCCGCAGCCTCCCCTGCGTAGTAGCACACACCTCGCACCGGAGCGCGGAGGCGGTCACGCCGTAAAACGCCCAACTTTCTTAGAGTTGACCTCGGATCAGGTAGGAATACCCGCTGAACTTAAGCATATCAATAAGCGGAGGAAAAGAAACCAACAGGGATTGCCCCAGTAACGGCGAGTGAAGCGGCAACAGCTCAAATTTGAAATCTGGCCCCCAGGGCCCGAGTTGTAATTTGCAGAGGATGCTTTTGGCGCGGTGCCTTCCGAGTTCCCTGGAACGGGACGCCATAGAGGGTGAGAGCCCCGTCTGGTCGGACGCCTAGCCTGTGTAAAGCTCCTTCGACGAGTCGAGTAGTTTGGGAATGCTGCTCTAAATGGGAGGTATATG
>NZ_SPVG01000057.1 GCF_004614165.1 Duganella callida
GAGGCACCGGCACCGCTCAGGCCAGGCACACCCAAGCCGGCGCCGGCGCCAGGTGCGCCGCCACCAGCTGCGCCGCCTGCAGCGGCACCAAAGGCACCGGCGGCCTTGCCAACGGCGGATTGCACGCCGCCGGCCATCGAGGTCGCGGCAGATACCGCACCGCCGGCCACCATGCCGATTGCGCCACCAGCCGCCAGGCCAGCGCCGAGGCCATCGGCGGCCGACAGCGACGAAGTACCGTTCAACAGGTCCGTAGCCATCTGCGGCGCTTTAATCGCAGCCAGCAGCAGCACAATCGACCCGCCGGCCACAGACCACAGTGGAGCCAGGTTTGTCATGGTCATCGTGGACAGGTCATTGCCGATAAAGCCTGCGACTTTTACGGCGACGGAAAGGACGAAGTACAGCGCGAGGAAGCGCACCCCATAAACGATAGGCGTGGTGATGATTTTCATCGCCATATCCTTCGTAAATTTCGTGACGCCGAAGGCCATCACAATCGGGTACATCGCCATGAAAAACCAGAACTGAATCCAGGTGACGGCGTACTGGCCAGCCATGAAAGCGAACACGATCACGACGATGAATTCGACGCCAAGGAGCAGCATCGACGGATAGATATCGAGTGCGGACGATGTTTTCTCGAACGCGCTGGACATATTGTTGACCAGATCGATTCCCTGCCAAAACACGTCGGACGGGCTGATGGCGGTCAAGTGCGATCCGTCTTTTCCGAGCTGGATAAAGCCGTTGACGAATGCCAGCGGCACGCTGGGAGTGTTGATGATCCACAGCACCAGGCAGTACCACATCAAGCGCATGATGACGGCGGTTAGCAGCTCCTGCGCGTCAGGGCCTTTGAGAAGACGCGGCAGCACCATCCACACCAGGTCAATCAGGAACAGCAGGCCGGCCAACCGCACAGCGGCGGTTTTAATGACCGTGCCGAAGTCCTGCGCGGCCGTCTGGTACTGTCCCATGATTGCGCCAAGATCGTACTCAGGGCCGGCGGCGAACGCTGGCACGGCCAGCGCCAGGAGCAGCAGCGCCGCCGTAAGGTGCATACCTCGTTTCATGGTCTACCCCTTAGAACTGTTTGAAGCCGGATTCACCAGGCTTGCGCACGGCCTTGCCGTCGCCCTGCTTCATCGTTTGGCGCGTCACTTCCTCTTTCTTTTTGGCGTCAGCTTCGGCCTTGCTGCTGCAGCCGGTCAGCATCGAGAACAGCGTCACCAGGGCGACCGCGACGACGAGCGAGAACCATTTTTTTTGCGAGTGGGTCATTTGGTTGATGGACATGATTTTTCCTGTAAGTGGTGGAGTTAGAAAGATTGGAAACCGGATTGCCCAGGCTGGCGCACAGTCCCGTTTCCCTGGCGGAGAAACTGCCCGGTCGTTTCGGCCTTGTCGCTTTGGGCCTGTGCCTGGCCAGCCAGGAACGAGTTTTGCGCCTGCATCTGCGTCATGAACAGCTGGCGCAGCTTCTGCAGCTGCTGGACCTGCTGGCCGGCCACCATCACGCCGGCCTGTGCCACTTGGAGCGAACCAGGAGAGCCGGCGGCGATCCCCTGAATGCTGTCCATCGCCGCTTGCTCGTTGGCGAACTGGTTGGACTGCAGGCCGGCCGCGTTCAGGGACGCCCGCAGGCTATCCAGGCTGGTCTGCACCCATGTGCGCGATGCCTGCTGTAAGTTTCGGCCTGGTGCCGTGGCGCTGTAGCCTGGGTACTTGGTGGCGAATTGCTGGTCCACATTGCCCAGGGCGTAACCCAGAGCCTGGCCTTGGGCGACCAGCTGCGCTACCTGCTGCAGCTCGGCCTGAGCCTGGCCCCATACCATTTGCGGAGCGGCGATCAGGTTTTTCAGCTGCTGCTGGGAATGCTGAATTTGCGTGATCGTGTTCTGCACCTGTTGGTACATTTGGGCCGATTGCTGGATAAGCTCGATGTTGTTCAGAATCTGCGTTATTTCGGTGGACCCACCGAATCCCGCCACGCTGCCGGCATTCGCGGATACGCAGGACAAGGCGATAGACACAGCGATACTAAGCCTGCCTATCGTGCCAAAGTTGCTTTGTTTGATCGTCATATTTGCGCCTGAAAAGTTGAAAATCGCGGGTTAAAACATGCTGATTTCCGGGGGTTAATGCAGCCCTCTTAGCCCGGAGAATCCCTTATTTCATGGGTATAATTCGTGCTATATTTGGCAGATTTTCAACGACATACAATAATTCTGTGTGCCATCAGTAAATTGCCTTACTGCAAGAGATATGGTATGCCTGTTGGTTGGCCAAGTCAATAGATAGACACACAAATATTTAATGTGTCGCCACACTTGTTTTTTATTTGTCGATGGGCATACAATCTGTTTGTCTGTCGGCGTTTATCGGAGAGAGAGAGTTAGCAATGCAAATCAGGGAAAACGGCGGCCGTGTTCAGTTCTTGCGGTCGTACTACGTGAAGGAAAAGAAGCGCACCCAGGCCAAGCTCATCGGCTCGATGCCGGCCGGCGCAACGGAGTTACCGCCCGATCTGGCCGACGCCATGACGGAAGACGAGCGGGCCGAGTTCGCGGCCTGGCTTGAAAAGCAGGCGGCGGCCGACCGGGCCGCGCAGGCAATGCGGGAAATCGAAACGCTGCCCCAGGTGCTACAGAACGTAGCCGGCCACTTGATGCGCGGTGCGCCGCTCACGGCGGCGCAGGCAAAAGGAATGTGGGACGGCACGGCGCAGCTGCGCCGGCAACTCACGAAAGCGGGCTACACCAAGCCCAATCTGCAAGACCCACCATCACCGGAGGATTGACCAATGAAAGAACCAGCAAGGGCCATTCGTTCAGCCATGTACAGGCTGTCCCACATCGTCGCCACGCCTCACCAGTTCGACCAGGACGCCGAAACGCGAGGGGCAGGGCGGATTCACTACATGGTGGAGCTGGGCGACCAGCTTTGCCTGGCTTGGGAGAATGAGGACACCGGGACCATGATCGTTTCCCCGATTGTGTGCTGGGAGCTGGACAACATGCTGGAAGCGCTGGGCGCTCCCTGGCCA
This sequence comes from Duganella callida, assembly GCF_004614165.1. Lineage (GTDB taxonomy): Bacteria > Pseudomonadota > Gammaproteobacteria > Burkholderiales > Burkholderiaceae_D > Rugamonas > Rugamonas callida. The sequence goes on from NZ_SPVG01000057.1 coordinate 3,050, forward strand.
GTGTTGTCGCTGCCCGACGCCTTGAGCGAGCGGGTAGCGTTTAGGGAGCTTGGTAACGCCGATGTGATCGAGGCGTATCACAGGATGGAGGGACAGACGATTGCGGCGTCTGCCCCTCCTGCCAGGACGACCCATTGAGAGAGCAGCCATGACGCCCACACGATACCACGACCCACCGCGCCGGCGTTAGCCCGCGCATCGACCACCAGGCCGGCGCTGTCCGGCCTTTTTCACGCCCACCAGGTCAACGTGCAATCGCTTAGATTCCGCAGCTAGTGGACCGTCCGGCCGCCAGCGCCGGCGATCAGGCTGGCCACGCAGGCAGGGCAAAGGCACTTCACTTTGTCCTGGTCGCACTCCTGCAGCAGCCAGCCTTCGGCCCGCGCTGCAGCGTAACAAGCTGGCCAGCTCTCGCCGAAGAACAGCACCGAGCGCCGTTTGCTCATCCCGTAGGGGTATGCGGAGCTGGGGCATTCGCTGGCGTGGCATGACACATCAATGAAGTAGACGGCGAACATGGGCTATCGACCGAGTTGGCCAGCCTCGCAACCAGGCTGTGCCTTGCCATCGTCGCATAGTGGCCGGCCGGCATCTTGAAGCGGCTCAACTACGGCGCTTCGCCCGCGACAGCACCAGGGCGGCCGCCACGACGATGACCAGGAACGCGCCGGCACCGAAACGATGCTGGTCCAGGACGATGACGAACTCGGCGGCAGCGCGCAGGACTTCGGGGGAAAACGGGTTTTGCATATCGACTCCAAGAATGAAAATTCGTATAGCAACTGTGCTGTCACGACGAACGACCAGGGGAGATTAAATCAGCCTCGCGGCCGGTTCCTCTGGTGGGTTTTCCAATACCAGGCGTCAGGATCGCGCCGCCGGCCGCCGGCGTCTTGTGGTGGGATTTCCGTTTCCAACGTTGGAAATCGTAGCGTGTACACGCTCTGCTTTATCGCGCTGCAGGAGCTGGCCAGCCTGGCCGGCATCGAGGACCGTAGCGGCAGAACTGTTTTGGTTTTCTGCTATGCAAGGTTAGCCGTTAAGATAGCGCCCTGCCCTCTTGAACTTGCCACAATGCCACTCTTTGACAATGCCAAATATCTGATCCGTGCCAACCTGGAGGAAGTCCAGCGGGGAGGGAGAGCGCGGGCCGTGGTCATCGGAGACTTCACGCCGGCACAGTTTGAGACTATCAACCAGATCAAGGCATCGGTAGGGCTGCCCCTGCTGGAAAGCCCGGAGATAGTGTTTATCGGTTCCCACGTCTACAACAGCCGCGTGATCCGCGACGGCTACAGCCTGGATGATGTCATGCTGCAGATCGAGAGTGTTCTGGTGGCGACGGCCATTGTGCTGACTTCGCCCAGGATGACGGCGATCCGCAGCACCGTACCGCGCCAGGACGGCTACGGCAATGAAGTGCTGGATGAGGCGGTGTTTGAGTGTACGCAGCGCAAGCCCAGGGCAGAGCTGTATTCCGTGATGCCCAAAGGGGACCGGATCAAGCCGCCGAAACCGCAGCAGTAAAAGAAAAAGCCGCTCAGAGAGCGGCCTTATAAAACTTTGAAGCATTCGCCCGGATAACTTAAATCTGGTCCGGCGCACCAACACTTCAGAATCCATGATAGCACAGAATGATCGGAAATGATCAATCGTGACCTGGCGTGATGTTGCGTGAAGCCAAGCCTTGCCCGGCGCGGTTACTCAAATTGACTAATACGGCCGACCAGCTGCGTGTGTGAAAACACGAGCTTAGCCCCAGGGAGGGCGGGCAAGGCGTGGGCCTGCAGGGGGAAGCGGGCCTGCGGCGGGCGGAAAACTTACCAGGGAAGCCCGATCCTCGTGTTTTCACACACACATGCAGCTGGCCAGCCTGGCGGCAAGGCAATGTCGCCCTTGGGAAGGTTACTCAAAATGACTAATTTTCGTCCCGTCCCAGGTTACTCAATTTGACTAACCCGGCCGCTGCCATGCGAGTGATGAAGAACTCTCACAGCGCCGGAAGTAAGAAATCGTACTCCCGGCCATGTTGGCGAATCCTAACGTTAGGATTCGCCGGCGGCCGGCGTGATGAAGAACTCTCACGGCATGACGTGGAACGGGCTTTATGTCTAATCGACCCCCTCATTTTGCTTGTATGTGGCCTACACTTTATGCAATACTGTAGTTCAGTTGTTTTCAATGTGAGGCTATCTAATGATGCAAAGTGTCAGTATGGAGACGGCAAAGGCACTGGTCAGCAGCAACACCGTGACCAAGGCCATCGTCCAGTGCTTCGACGGCCGGCGCTGGGCCATCGTGCTACGCGGCCGGGATGAGTACGTGCTGAAGTCGGCCAGGCAGAACCCCCGCGCCTTCGCCAAAATCGAAACCGCGCTGTCCGAAATCCAGGAGCTGGGCCTACGCCATGCCGAGGTTGATTTCGTGAAGTGGCACCGCGACCAGGCCACATTGCCGGCGGCCGCATGAAGTACAGCTACGAAATCACCCCGCGCCCGGTGGAGCTTGGCGGCGGCTGGCGGCTGCGGCTGATCGAGGACGGCCAGGAGGTCGGCGGCGGCGTGTTTCCCATCGAGCAGGAGAAGGCCGAACCGGCAAAGGGCATCGCATGGTGGAATGAGCTGCAGGAGAAGGAGCGCGCCTGGTGGCTTGAGCGCGCCGTGGAACGCGGCACGCTGGGGACCGCAGCCGAAGCCTACATGGCGTATCTGCTGACCGAGGCACACGACGACGCCGAGAACACGGCCTATGAATGGCTTGATTCCAGGGAGAGCGCATGACCGTTAACAAGTCTCAGGCAATGGCCAATATCCAGGCACGCGCCGATGCCGCCCTGGCGGCGAAGGCAGCACGCGGCCAGACGGATCTGTTTGATGATGTGGCGCAGTCCCAGCCCCAGCCCCCGGCCATCGAGGAGCAGCCGCCGGCAGCGCCGGCGAAGGGCTTGGCCAAGGCCGCCGGCAAGCGTGACAAGCTCTTGCCGGTCCGGCATGTGGAGCGCGATTTCTTCCTGTGCGATATGTTCGACTACGCAATGAAGGATGACGGCGCGAGCATGGAAGCGCCGATTTTCACGCTGTCCACCAGGCCGGACCTGACGGTTTGGCGTTGGGAGAGCCAGGACGGCAATCGAGCCTTGACCGTCACCCCTAGCGTAATGGGGCGTGCAACGATGTTCGATAAGGACGTGCTTATCTACGTCATTTCTCAGATGACAGAAGCGCTCAACTGCGACCGCCAGGACGCCAAAAACAGGACCGTCCGTTTCGTCGTCTATGACTACCTGGTGACGACCAACAAGCCGACCGGCGGCAAGGAGTACCAGCGCCTAGAGGCCACGCTAGAGCGCTTACGCGGCACGTCGATCAAGACGGACATCAAGACTGGCGGCACGCGGGTAAAGGAAGGTTTTGGCCTGATTGACAGCTGGACCATTGTGGAGAAATCGCCGGACAACGAACGCATGATCGCTATCGAGGTCACGCTGTCGAAATGGCTGTTTAACGCTGTTCAGGCCCACGAAGTGCTGACGATTCACCGTAACTACTTCCGCCTGCGCAAGCCGCTTGAACGCCGCCTGTACGAGCTGGCCCGCAAGCACTGCGGCAATCAAGCTGCATGGACCATCGGACTAGAGCTGTTGCGCGAGAAGTGCAGCGCACACAGTCACGTCCGGGCCTTCCGTAGCCAGGTGCAAGAAATCCAGAACGCCGACACCCTGCCGGAATATCGCCTGATCTACTCCCGCGAGAAAGACCAGGTGACGTTCTACATCAGGGACGCCAAGAAATTAGTTGCCGCCATAGCATCAGGAAAAAGCAATCTCCCGCCGCAATTACGATGACCGGTCATCGTTATATCAATGACGCAGGGGCGTCGTTACATTGGTGAC
>NZ_SPVG01000261.1 GCF_004614165.1 Duganella callida
GCGCGGCAGCTTGCGCCGACGGCGCAGCAGCGGACGGTAGCGCGGCCGCGGTGGCGGGCTTGTTGGCGACGTCGACCGGCGCCGTCACCTGCGGCGCCTGGGTGGCGCGCATGTCCGGCGGGTCCAGCAGGAAGGTATATTCGCGCACCAGACGGCCACCGGTCCAGCTCAGCTCCAACAGCATGTCGACGAACGGTTCGTTGATTGGCTGGCTGGAACTGACCTTGATCACCTGCTTGCCGCCGCGCTGTTCGACGTCGAAACGCAGCGACATCAGCGCCGGGTTGAAATCGATATTGGCCGCGCGGAAGGCCTCGTTCGGCGCCAGTTTGGCCACCAGCGCACCGGCTTCGTCGGCCGACACCGAGGTCAGCTCGATCTCCGCCCGCAGCGGCTGCCCCAGCGACGACAGCACCGTCAACTTGCCTAAGCCCGCCGCATCGGCTGACGCCGCCAACAGCACGGCGCTGGCGACCGCACTGGTGATTGTCTTCAACGCGAACGAAACGATGGGGCGAGTTTGTACAGGCATAGTGGGTTTAATTATGGTTGTCAGATGGAAAATGTTACTTTCCCAGATATACCAACATAACATCATGCACAACAGCGTGCAAGCTTTGCACCACTTTAAACGACAAAAAGGGATTTCCCCTATGAGAGCACATAGGAAAAACCCCTTCTCTTCAGCGATTGCGCCACGCGCGTGGCGGCCGTTTTTACTGGTCCAGCACGATGCGCAGCATGCGGCGCAGCGGCTCGGCGGCGCCCCACAGCAACTGGTCGCCGACGGTGAAGGCCGACAGGTAGTCCGGCCCCATGCTCATCTTGCGCAGACGGCCGACCGGGATGGTCAGGCCGCCGGTGACGGCCGCCGGCGACAGCTCCTTCATCGACGCTTCGCGCGTGTTCGGCACCACTTTCGCCCACTGGTTGGCCGAGGCGATGATGTCGGTGATCTCGTCCAGCGGCACATCCCCGGTCAGCTTGATGGTCAGCGCCTGCGAGTGGCAGCGCATGGCGCCGATGCGCACGCACAGGCCATCCACCGGAATCGCTTTGGAGCCGAAGTCCGCGCCCAGACCCAGGATCTTGTTGGTCTCGGCGCCCGCCTTCCATTCTTCCTTCGACTGGCCGTTGCCCAGGTCCTTGTCGATCCACGGGATCAGGTTGCCGGCCAGCGGTACGCCGAACTGCTTGGTCTCTTCGGCCGACAGGCCGTGCTGGGTGGCCAGCACCTGGCGGTCGATTTCCAGGATGGCGGACGCCGGATCGTCCAGCAGCGGCTTGACGGCGCCGTTGATGGTGCCGAACTGGGTCAGCAGCTCGCGCATGTGCTGCGCGCCGCCGCCCGATGCCGCCTGGTAGGTCATGGAGGTCATCCATTCCACCAGACCTTGCTGGAACAGGCCGCCCAAGCCGATCAGCATGCACGAGACGGTGCAGTTACCGCCGATGAAGTTCTTCACGCCCTTGCCCAGCGCGTCCTTGATGACGTGCATGTTGACCGGGTCCAGCACGATCACGGCGTCCTTTTCCATGCGCAGCGTGGAAGCGGCGTCGATCCAGTAGCCGTTCCAGCCGGCCGCGCGCAGCTTCGGGAACACCTCGGTGGTGTAGTCGCCGCCCTGGCACGAGATGATGATCTCGCACTTTTTCAGTTCGTCGATGTCGGTGGCGCTTTTCAGCTTGGTTTCGTTCTTCGCCATGGCCGGCGCGTTGCCGCCCGGGTTAGAGGTGGTGAAGAACACCGGCTCGATGTGGGCGAAATCGCCCTCTTCCTGCATGCGCTGCATCAGCACCGAACCGACCATACCGCGCCAACCTACCAGACCTACGAGTTTCATATTGCTCTTCCTTGTCTAAAATTTTTTATGCCAGTGCCTTGACCACCGCGTTGCCCATCTCTTCGGTGCCCACCTTGGTGGTGCCTGCCTCATAGATGTCGGCGGTGCGCAGACCCTGCGCCAGCACCTGCTTGACGGCCGCTTCGATGCGGTCGGCCTGTTCGGTCTTGTTCAGCGAGTAGCGCAGCATCATGGCGGCCGACAGGATGGTCGCCAGCGGATTGGCGATGCCCTTGCCGGCGATGTCGGGCGCCGAACCGTGCGACGGTTCGTACAAACCCTTGTTGTTGGCGTCCAGCGAGGCCGACGGCAGCATGCCGATCGAACCGGTCAGCATGGCCGCCGCGTCCGACAGGATGTCGCCGAACATATTGCCGGTGACGATGACATCGAATTTCTTCGGCGCGCGCACCAGCTGCATGGCGGCGTTGTCGACGTACATGTGGTCCAGCGCCACGTCCGGATATTCCTTGTGCACGTCGGTGACGATGTCCTTCCAGAACTGGAAGGTTTCCAGCACGTTGGCCTTGTCCACCGAGGTCAGGCGCTTGCCGCGCTTTTGCGCCGCCTGGAACGCCACGTGGGCGATGCGGCGGATTTCGCCTTCCGCATAGCGCATGGTGTCGAAGCCTTCGCGCTGGCCCTTGAACGGACCGTCCGGGCACTCGCGCACGCCGCGCGGCTGGCCGAAGTAAATGTCGCCGGTCAGTTCGCGCACGATCAGGATGTCCAGGCCCGACACCACTTCCGGCTTCAGCGTCGAGGCGCCGGCCAGTTCCGGGTACAGGATGGCAGGACGCAGGTTGCCGAACAGGCCCAGATTCTTGCGCAGGCCCAGGATGGCCTGCTCGGGACGCAGCGGACGCTCCAGCGTGTCGTACTTCCAGTCGCCGACCGCGCCGAACAGCACCGCGTCGGCGTCCTTGGCCAGCTTCAGCGTGGCTTCCGGCAGCGGATGGCCGCTGGCCTCGTAGCCGGCGCCGCCGACCGGAGCGCTTTCCATTTCAAAGGTTTCGCCCAGCGCGTTCAGCACCTTGACCGCCTCGGTGACGATTTCCGGGCCGATGCCGTCGCCCGGCAGGATTGCAATTTTCATGTTCTCGATTCTTTAGATGACGTTGGCCAGCCAGGGCTGGTTTGCCAGATGGCGCTGTTCGAAATCGCGGATAGCGTCGGCATGGCGCAGGGTCAGGCCGATATCGTCGAGCCCGTTCATCAGGCAGTATTTGCGGAAGGCGTCGATCTCGAAGGGGTAGGAGAGACTGCCATTGCTGGTGGAGACACGCTGCTGTTCAAGGTCGACCACCAGGCGGTAACCGGGGAAGGCCTTGACTTCGTTGATCAGATGATCGATCTGGGTTTCGGTCAGTACGATGGGCAGCAAACCGCTCTTGAAGCAGTTGTTGAAGAAGATGTCGGCAAACGACGGCGCCAGGATCGCGCGGAAGCCGTACTGGTCCAGCGCCCACGGCGCGTGCTCGCGCGAGGAGCCGCAGCCGAAGTTCTTGCGGGTGACCAGGATGGAAGCGCCCTGATAGCGCGGCTCGTTGAGCACGAAGTCCGGGTTCAGCGGACGCTGGCTGTTGTCCATGCCAGGCTCGCCGTGGTCGAGATAGCGCCACTCGTCGAACAGGTTGGGACCGAATCCGGTGCGGTGGATGGACTTCAGGAATTGCTTGGGAATGATGGCGTCGGTGTCGACATTGGCGCGATCCAGGGGAGCGACCAGACCTTCATAAATCGTAAATTTTTCCATGATCGTTATGCTGTGGACGGGCGCCTGGCCCGTCGGGTTTTAATGGCCTGAGGCGCCCTGGACCGCCTGCCCCGCTTTTTGCACGTCCTTGCCGATGCCGGCGACGGTGTTGCAGCCGGTCAGTACGAAGGTGGCGATAATGGTCAGCGCGATGATCTTTTTCATGATGGTTCCTATCCTAGTTTGGGTGCGGCGCCTCAGCCGCGTTTTTACAAATCAGTGCAGTGCGCGCACGTCGACGAAGTGACCGGCGATGCCGGCCGCCGCGGCCATCGCCGGCGACACCAGGTGGGTGCGTCCGCCCTGGCCCTGGCGTCCTTCGAAGTTGCGGTTGGAAGTCGACGCGCAGCGCTCGCCCGGTTCCAGGCGGTCGGCGTTCATCGCCAGGCACATCGAGCAGCCCGGCTCGCGCCATTCGAAGCCGGCGGCCTTGAAGATCTGGTCCAGGCCTTCGCGTTCGGCCTGCTCTTTCACCAGGCCCGAGCCCGGCACCACCATCGCCAGCTTGACGTTGGAGGCGCGCTGCTTGCCGCGCACCACCGCCGCCGCCGCGCGCAAGTCTTCGATGCGCGAGTTGGTGCAGGAGCCGATGAACACCTTGTCGATGCGGATGTCTTCGATCGCCGTATTCGGCTTGAGGTCCATGTAGACCAACGCCTTTTCCATGGCGCTGCGCTTGACGCTGTCCTTTTCGTGGTCGGGATCGGGCACGCGGCCATCGACCGGCAACACCATCTCGGGCGAGGTGCCCCAGGTGACCTGCGGCTTGATCTCGGCCGCGTTGAGGGTCACCACCAGGTCGAATTTCGCGCCCGGATCGGTGTGCAGCGTGCGCCAGTAGGCCACCGCCTGCTCCCACTGCGGACCGGCCGGCGAGAACGGCCGGCCCTTCACATAGTTGATGGTGGTATCGTCGACGCCGATGATGCCGGCGCGCGCGCCCGCCTCGATCGCCATGTTGCACACGGTCATGCGGCCTTCCATCGACAGCGCGCGGATCGCCGAACCGCCGAACTCGATGCAGTAGCCGGTGCCGCCGGCGGTGCCGATCTTGCCGATGATGGCCAGCACGATATCCTTGGAGGTGACGCCGGCCGGCAGCACGCCGTCGACCTGCACCAGCATGGCCTTGGATTTCTTTTGCAACAGGGTCTGGGTAGCCAGCACGTGCTCGACTTCCGAGGTGCCGATGCCATGCGCCAGCGCGCCGAACGCGCCGTGGGTGGAGGTGTGCGAATCGCCGCAGACCACCGTCATGCCGGGCAGGGTGGCGCCCTGTTCCGGGCCGATCACGTGCACGATGCCCTGGCGCTTGTCGTTCATGTTGAAGTAGGTCAGCCCGTAGGACTTGGCGTTCTTGTCCAGGGTCTCGACCTGCAGGCGCGAGATCGGGTCGGCGATGCCTTCGGTGCGGGCGGTGGTTGGCACATTGTGGTCGGCCACCGCCAGGTTGGCGGAAATGCGCCATGGCTGGCGGTTGGCGGCGCGCAGGCCGTCGAAGGCTTGCGGGCTGGTCACTTCGTGGACCAGGTGGCGGTCGATATAGAGGATGGCGGTGCCGTCTTCCTCGGTGCGCACCACGTGGGATTCCCAGAGTTTGTCGTAAAGCGTCTTCATGATGTTATTTACATACTGCTACGATTATCCAACTTCATTATGCCATAGTGTGCAATGCGCGCAGCCAACGCTGTCCAGCCTCGTGAGCCCGATGCCTTCTGCATACCCTACACGTGGTATGACCCCTAAATACAAAAAAGCCTGCGTGTGGACGCAGGCTTTTTGGTTCTTGCTTGACCCGATCTGCTCGATCAGGCCGCCATGCGTACACTGCTCCGACACCCGTCCATTAGGAACGATAGGCCGACCACTAGCACCAGCTCGCCTTCTGCGGAGCGGGCGGTACCGGTAATGCCCTCGACGGTAATCGCGGTCATCGGTTTAATCACGAGGTCGGCCGTGCCATCGACCGCTTCCACCGCCAGGATGTACGGCTGTGGTGCAGCGACAACAATACCCACCTTCTCGCGGCAGCTTTCGTAGCCGAGCGCGTCGGCCAGCGAGCGCACCGGCAGCGGACGGCCCTGGTCCTTGAGGACCGGCGCGCCCCCCACTTCCATGAACACTTCTGGCAGTTCCACCACGCGCTGCACCACCGCCATCGGCAGCGCCAGCGCGGCGCCCGAGGTGGAGACCAGCATGGTCGGCACGATCGACAGCTCGATCGGCAGACGGATGGAGAACTTGGTGCCCTTGCCCAGCTCGGATTCGATCTGGATCGCGCCGCGGTTCTTCTCCACCGCGGTCTTCACCACGTCCATGCCGACACCACGGCCGGACACGCTGGACGCCACTTCCTTGGTCGAGAAACCCGGTAAGAATACCAGCTGCAGGCAGTCGTCGGTAGACAACTGCGCGGATTCCGAGATCAGCCCCTTCTGCAAGGCCTTCTGGCGCAGCTTGACCGGGTCCATGCCCTTGCCGTCATCCTGCAGCACGATCATCACGCTGTTGGCTTCCTGCCAGGCCTTGAGCTGAATGAAGGACTTGATCGGCTTGCCGGCAATGGCGCGCTCCTCCGGCGTCTCGACGCCGTGGTCGAGCGAGTTGCGCAACATGTGCACCAGCGGATCGTACAGCGAATCGACCACCACGCGGTCGACTTCGGTTTCCGCGCCTTCGATGTTCAGTTCGACTTCCTTGCCGAGGTCCTTGGCCAGTTCGCGCACCAGGCGCGGGAATTTCTGGAACAAGCGGCCGACCGGCTGCATGCGGGTGGCCAGGGTGGCGCGCTGCAGTTCGGTCGAGTAGCGCGAGGCGCGCTCCAGGGTTTCGGCCAGGGTGGCCATCAGGGTCTGGGCCTGGCCCTCGAATTTGAATTGCAGCAGGCGCTCCAGCAGCACGGCGGCCTGGTTGGCGGCCTGCACCGATTCGCCGGCCACTTCCAGCAGCGCGTCCAGCTTGACGGCGTCGATACGGATCGATTCTTCCTTGGCCGGCGCGCTTTGCGGACGTTCTTCCTTCTTCTCGGCGGCTTCGCGGCGCGCGGCCGGCGCGCCGCATGGCCGCGCGGTATTCGTCCTCGCTGGGGTAGCTGGG
>NZ_SPVG01000126.1 GCF_004614165.1 Duganella callida
CCTCCAGCGTGTCCGGCGCCGTCGGTGCGTCTGGCGCCTCCGGCGCGGCCGGCAGGCGCGGCGCGACGTAGCGCGCCACCAGCCGACCCGTGCTGTCGTACAGCGCGGCCTGCAGGACGTCGGTCTCGAGCGCGAGCGCCGCCAGCATCCGCCGCGCTTGCGCGGGATTGCCGTACGCGCGCGCCGCCTGACTGCTGGCGCCGGTGACCGCCGCCAGCGTGGCCAGTTGCTGCGCCGCTTCCTCGCGGTGGCTGCGCACCGAGGTGACGGCAAACACGGCAAACACCAGCAGTAGCGCGCTGCCGGTGGACAGCACGGACATCAGGGTCAGTTTCTGGCTCAGACCGGAACGTTCAAGCTTGAACATCGCGCCCATCCATATATGCCAATCAGAAAGTTGTATGCGTCAGGCAAGCTCAACTTTGATCGGTATCCGGCGGCGCGCGTTTGCGCTGGCGCAAACTGCATGCGCTCAGGCGTGTCAAATCGTGACAAAAACGCGGCGCAAAAAAGCGGCGACGGCGGAGGGGGCCGTGGCCGCTGTGAAGACCGCTGCTGCGGTTCAGAACTGTACCTTGCGGCGCGTGCCCAGCGCGAGGCCGGCAAAGCCCAGTCCTATCAGTGCCAGGGTCGCCGGCTCCGGAATGCTGGCGAAGCTTTGCGACGAATCGACTTTGAGGAAGGGCACGGTGGTGGGCGTGGACCCGTCCCACATCATCGTTGGCGTGAAGAACGATGGCACGTTGGTGGTGCCGGTGAATTTGTCGATGAAGACGCTGCCGGTGACGACGTCCAGGTAGTTGTTGTCGACATAGTCGATCATGAAGCGCGAATCGAACGAGCCGGTGCCCACCGCGCCGGACGAGGCGAAGCTGGCGTCGTTGAAGATCAGGTGGCCGGACATGATCAGGATGCCGTCGCCGTCGCCGCCGGCGCCGCAGCCGGCCGAGGTCACGCCCTCGCCATAGCAGCGCACGGTGTTGCCGCCGTTGCCGGGCACGGCCTTGCTGCCGTCGGTGATGTTGTCCAGATAGATGGCGACGTTCTGGACGCCGGCATGCGCGGCGTCCACATCCATTGCAGCAGATTGCGTAGCCGGCAGGCCGAAGTGCACGGTGTTGGCGGTCTGCGCGTCCACCAGTTCCTGAAAGCGCACCACCTTGCTGATTTCAAAGGTGCTGTTCAGCCCGGCCGGGGTGACGATGGCCGGGATATTGCTGTTCGACATGGTGCCCACCACCATTTGCGAACGCAGTTCGGTCAGGTAGGGCGCGGCCGAGCCGGGGCCGCCGCCGACGGTGATGCCGGGGATGAAGCCGGTGGCCAGGCCGGTGTCGGTGACATTGGTCCACAGGTCGGCGTAGGTGGTGTAATTGCCGGTGCCGGTGGGGTCCAGGCCCAGCGTGGGGGCGGCGCTGGCGGCCAGCGGCGCTGCCAGCAAGGCGGCCAGCACGGCGGCGGCCAGCGCGGTTGGATAAGTTTTCATGTGTGCTCCTCGAATGACCGGCCACGGGGATCGGGACCGTACCAGGTTAAGAGCAAGAGCCCTGCCAGCATCTGCGATGTCCATCAAAACAGGCACTTACGCAAGCGCGGGGTGGCGATTCAGGCAAGCTTGTAAAAAAAACCGTCATTTCAGCCGACGTGCCGGAATGCCGCCCCAGACCTCGCCGGGCGGGATCCGGGTATCCTTGGTCACCACCGCGCCCACCGAGACGATGGCGTTGTCGCCGATCCGCACGCCGGCCATCACCACCGCGTGCGCGCCGATGGTGACGGTGTTGCCGATCTCGACCGCCTTCAACTCCAGCCGGCTGCCTTCGATCACGTGGGCGAAGATCACGGCGTCGTGGCCGATGATGGTGTTGCTGCCGATGCGGGTCAGCGCTGGGTCGAGCAGGGCGCCGGCGGCGTAGGTGTTGGCGCCCAGCCGCGCCCCCAGCGCCAGGTAAATCAGGCGTTGCAGCGGCACCGGGATGAAATGCGTGCGGATCAGCGAATTGAACAGCAGCAGGTAGAACAGGATGTGCACGTTGGCGGCCAGTTCGTGGCGCGAGTGTTCGGCCACCTCGCCCTCGCGCAGCGGCGCCGCCAGCAGGAACAGGCGGTAGACCAGCATGGCGTACACATAGGTCAGCAAGATGGCCGCCAGCACCAGCAGCACGCCGCGGAAGTCGCCGAGCGGCAGGGCGTCGATGACCAGCGCGGTGGTGGCTAGGCTCAGCAGCAGGATCAGTGCCAGCAGGCACAGGAACACCGCCACCTGGCCGGGTTTGATGGCGCGCATCAGGCGCCCCTGTCCGGCGTGATCAGCAGTTCGCGCAAGGGGCGCCGCAGCGAGCGCGCGCGCGCCGCTGCGCCGGCGCCGATGCGGCCCATGAACACCGCCGCGTCCCAGAGCTCCGCGCCGACCAGGTGCGCGCCCTGCGCCGCCAGCGCCAGCGCCCGTTCGCGCATGCCGGGCGTGCGGGAAAAGCTGCGGTTTTCGCGCACGTAGCGCGAGAAGATCAGCGGCGTCATTTCCGGCTGCAGCTGCAGGCCCTGCGCGGTGGCCGTCAGCCAGAAGCGCTGCATCGCGCGGCCGGCGGCGACATAGTCGTCGATGCTGACCGGCGGCCGCGCCGCCGCCAGCACGAAGTGCGCGGCGCAGGCCAGGCTGGGGATCAGGTCCATCTGCAGCCGCGGCGCCAGCGTGCCGGCCAGCCAGGTGTTGAAGAATTGCACGCGGCGCCAGTCGTGCATGACCCAGCGCATCAGCCGGGTGGTCATGGCGTCCGCGCCCAGCGCCTGGTCGGGAATGCGGTCTTCGCTGAACTGGCTGTCCCAGGCGATGATGGCACGGTGCACCTGGTGCGCCTCGGGCATGGTCAGGCGCAGCTTGGCGTTGCGGAACATCAGCCGCGCGGCGGCCAGGCGCTGGCCGCCTTCCAGCCAGTGCACGCGGTAGCCTTGCGGCAGCGCGGCCGCCAGCGCGGTTTTTTCGGCGGCGGTCAGCGGCCGCCGGCTCAGCGGCCGGCGCTGCACGCTGCGCGGCAGGATGCTGTCGGCCAGCGGATCGGCCTCCATGCCGTGCGCGGGCAGGAACTCGACGCTGAAGGTGGGCCGCGTGTCGGGCGTGTCCGGATGACGCTGGCAGCGCATCTGCAACTGGTAGGTGCTGGCGGCGATGGCCATGGTTTCCAGCAGCGCGCCCAGCGACATCTGGCTGGGATGGCCGTCCAGGTCGTAGACGCAGTAGTCGCGCGTGTCGTGGCCGTGCACCACCACGCGGCTGTCGTCGAGGATTTCGAAGCGCCAGGGCTGGGTGTTGTCGCCGCTGGGTGCCCAGCGCGCCAGCTCCAGGATCTGCTGCATGGTGCTCATGTGTCGCCTCCCGGACGGCGGCGCCGCGCCAGCGCCATCATCAGCCACTGCAGCGGATGGCGGTGGCCGCCGGGACGCCAGGTGCGCACCAGCTTGTTGCGGAAGGCGTCGAACTGGTAGCCGCGCGGGGCCGCCAGCACCTCGCCGCGGTTGAGCAGGATTTTCAGCGCTTCGGTGGCGGCGGCGCCGGCGCACAGCTGGCAGCCCATGATGGTGGACGGGCCGCGCTGCTCTTTCAGGTTGATGGTGGACGGATCGACCAGGTAGCCGCCGTGCAGGCCGGCCGGCGCCAGGCCGACCAGGAAGCGCAAGCCTTTTTCCAGGTCGGGCAGGTCGCCCCAGCCGAAATATTCCTCGAACGTCATCTGGCCGGGCAGGAAGTTCATCACCGCCGTGCCCATGCCCAGCGGCGCCGCGGTGACGGCCGGGATGTTGAAGCGGGCGCAGGCGGCAAAGGTCTGCTGCCTGGCCTCGAAGGCGAAAAAGTCCAGGCCGTCCACGTACAGGTCGACGCCGTCGAAGAACTCGGCCAGCTGCTGCCGGCTGACGCCTTGCGGAAATTGCCGGAGCCGCAGCTCGGGGTTGATGTCGAGCGCCATCGCGGCCAGCACCTCGACCTTGGGCTGGCCCAGGGTCGACATGGTGGCGCCGACCTGGCGGTTGAAATTGGCGATGTCGAAGGTGTCGAAATCGGCGATGTGGAAGGCGCCTATGCCCAGCCGCGCCAGCGTCAGCAGGTGCACGCCGCCGACGCCGCCCATGCCGGCAATGGCTACGCGCTTGCTGCGCAGAATCGCCTGTTCAGCCGGCGTCACCCAGCCGATGTTGCGCGCGAACGCGTCCTGATAAGAGAAAGAATATGCCATGGTCCGGGTTGGACACATGGGTACGCTGAAAAGTTCCCGAAAAAACCGGCGCGTGGTGAGCCGGTCTGCGTTTCAGCAGCAGCCGCCTCGTTTGCCGGCGCCGCCGTAGCGGGCTTGCTGGCGTTCGCGGAAGAATTCCTCGTATGTCATGATGGGCTCGCCCGGATGCGTGGCCTCGCGGTGGCTGACATAGATGTCGTAGTCGGGCAGGCCCATCATCAGGCGCATGCTTTGGCCGAGATAGCGGCCGGCCTTGGCGATGTCGCCCAGCATCACGGCACCTGCGGGCCCGGCACCAGCGGGCTTTCGTTGACGGTTGGCCGGGCGCTGGCGCGCGCCACCAGCACGGTGCGGATGCCGAACACCAGCACGCTCAGCACCACGATCACGAAAAAGCCGGCCAGCGCGGCGTCCAGGTAATCGTTGAAGATCACCTGCTGCATCTGCGCCACCGACTTGGCCGGCGCCAGCACCTTGCCGTCGGCCAGCGCCGCCTGGTACTTGGCGGCGTGGGCCAGGAAGCCGACTTTCGGATTGGCGGCGAAGATCTTCTGGCAGCCGGCCGTCAGCGTGCACAGCAGCAGCCACGCGGTCGGCACGATGGTGACCCAGGCGTACTGGCCGCGCTTCATCTTGAACAGCACGCAGGTGCCCAGGGTCAGCGCGATCGCCGCCAGCATCTGGTTGGCGATGCCGAACAGCGGCCACAGCGTGTTGATGCCGCCCAGCGGATCGACCACGCCCTGGTACAGGAAGTAGCCCCAGGCCGCCACGCACAAACCGGTGGCCAGCAGGTTGGCGAAGGTGTTGTCGGTCTGCTTCATGGCCGGCACGAAGGCGCCCAGCAGATCCTGCAGCATGAAGCGGCCGGCGCGGGTGCCGGCATCGACCGCGGTGAGGATGAACAGCGCCTCGAACAGGATGGCGAAGTGGTACCAGAACGCCATCATGGCCTTGCCGCCGATCACGCCGGAGAGGATGTGCGCCATGCCCACCGCCAGGGTCGGTGCGCCGCCGGCGCGCGAGATGATGCTGTGCTCGCCGACGTTGCGCGCGGTCTCGGTCAGCATCTCGGGGGTGATATAAAAGCCCATCTGCGCCACCGCCTGTGCGGCGGACTCGGCCGTGGTGCCGAGCAGCGCGGCCGGGCTGTTCATGGCGAAATACACGCCCGGATCGATGGTCGAGGCCGCCACCAGGGCCATGATGGCGACGAACGATTCCATCAGCATCGCGCCGTAGCCGATGAAGCGCGCGTGGGTTTCCGACTCGATCATCTTGGGCGTGGTGCCGGACGCGATCAGCGCGTGGAAGCCGGACACGGCGCCGCAGGCGATGGTGATGAAGAGGAAGGGGAACAGCGAGCCCGACCAGACAGGACCGCTGCCATCGATGAATTTGGTCAGCGACGGCATCTGCAACTGCGGCGCGACGATCAGGATGCCCAGCGCCAGGCCGACGATGGTGCCGATCTTGAGGAAGGTCGACAGGTAGTCGCGCGGCGCCAGCAGCAGCCACACCGGCAGCACCGAGGCGATGAAACCGTAGCCGATCAGCATCCAGGTCAGCTCGGTGCCGGTGAAGGTGAACATCGGCGCCAGCGCGGCGTTTTCCTGGACGTACTGGCCGCCGAAGATGGCGCCCATCAGCAGAATGAAGCCGATCAGCGACACCTCGCCGACGCGGCCGACGCGGATATAGCGCGCATACACACCCATGAACAGGGCGATCGGGATGGTGGCCATCACTGTGAAGCTGCCCCAGGGCGAGCCGGTCAGGGCCTTGACCACGATCAGCGCCAGCACCGCCAGGATGATGACCATGATCATGAAGGTGCCCAGCAGCGCGATCATGCCGGGGATCTGGCCCAGCTCCGACTTGATCAGATCGCCGAGCGAGCGGCCGTCGCGGCGCATGGAAATGAACAGCACGATGAAGTCCTGCACGGCGCCGGCGAACACCACCCCGGCCAGGATCCACAGCATGCCGGGCAGATAGCCCATCTGCGCGGCCAGCACCGGGCCGACCAGCGGGCCGGCGCCGGCGATGGCGGCAAAATGGTGGCCGAACAGCACATATTTATTGGTCGGCACGTGGTCGAGGCCATCGTTGAGGCGGTTGGCCGGCGTCAGGCGGCGGCCGTCCAGGCCCAGCACCTTGTCGGCGATATACAGCGAATAAAAGCGGTAAGCGATCAGGTACACGCAGACGGCGGCGATCACGATCCAGATCGCGCTGATCGACTCGCCGCGGTGCAGCGCGATCACGCCCAGGGCGGCGGCGCCGCACAGCGCCATCGCCGCCCAGCCGAGCTTGGCCGCAAAAGTATTGGGTCCAGTAGTCATACATCCTCCAAGGTTCACTCCGGGGTCAGTTCTGCCAATCGCACACGGGCTCTGCCGTATGCGCGCATACGGC
>NZ_SPVG01000187.1 GCF_004614165.1 Duganella callida
CCGCACCAGCAGATGCCCGGCACCGGCGTGCTGCCGTCCGACTGGCTGGATGGCCCGGCCATCGCCAATGCGCTGCGCGCGGTCAGCCGGCAGAATCCGAATCTGCTGCTCAGCTACGGCGTGCCGCAGGGCTTTCTGCCGCTGCGCCAGCAGTTGCAGCACAAGCTGGCCGGGCTGGAAATCGCCGCCGCGCCGGAGCAGATCGTGACCACGGCCGGGGTGACGCAGGCGCTGGACCTGGTGGCGCGCGAGTTCACCCGTCCCGGCGACACGATTTTCGTCGACGATCCGGCCTGGTTCCTGATGTTCGGCTCATTCGCGGCGCTGGGCGCCAAGGTGGTCGGCATCCCGCGCCTGGCCGACGGCCCGGACATCGCCCGGCTGGCCGAGCTGGCGGCGCTGCACAAGCCCAAGCTGTACATCATCAATTCGGTGCTGCACAACCCCAGTTCGACCTCGCTGTCGGCGGCCAAGGCGTTCCAGGTGCTGCGGCTGTCGGAGGAGCACGATTTCCTGATCGTCGAGGACGATATCTATTGCGACCTGCATCCGGGCAGCGCGGTGCAGCCGGCCACGCGGCTGGCGGCGCTGGACCAGCTGCAGCGGGTGCTGTATCTGGGCGGCTTTTCCAAGACCATGGCGGCCAATCTGCGGGTCGGCTTCATCGCCACGTCGGCCGAGCGGGCCGAGCGCCTGGCCGACCGCAAGATGCTGTCGACGCTGACCAGCAGCGATATCGGCGAACGGGTGGTGTACAAGGTGCTGTCCGAAGGCTCGTACCGCAAGCATGCCGACCGGTTGCGCGGCCGGCTGGACGCGATCCGCGCCAAGACCCTGCGCCAGATGGAGCGCGTCGGCCTGAAGGTCGATGGGTCGCCGCCGGCCGGGATGTTCGTCTGGGCCGACGCCGGCTGCGACACGAATGTGCTGACCGAGCGCGCGATGGCGCACAATCTGCTGCTGGCGCCGGGCAGTCTGTTCTCGCCCAAGCAGCTGCCGTCCACGCGCATGCGGCTGAACGTGGCGGCGATGCAGGAGCCGGCCGTGTGGCGTTTCCTCGAAAAAGAGCTGGCGGCAAGATAATCGTGTAATTTTACTACTTGTGTTGTAGTATTGAATTTCAATAACAACACTGGGAGATAAACATGGTTCACGCATTCCGTCGCACTTTGCCGGCCGCCGCCGGCGCCCTCCTGCTGGCCGCGCAAGCATCGGCCGCCACCATCAATTTCGACGACCAGCCGGGCGGTCAGCTGTTTGTCGAGGGCAGCGAGCTGACCGGCGCCTACGCGGCGCAGGGCGTCACCTTCGGCGGCGACGGCCATCCGGGCGGCTCGATTTTGAGCTACCTGTCGAACGCGGCTTTCGATACGCGCAGCGGCGACAATTATCTGGCCTTCAATCCCGGCGCCGGCGCCACCGGCAATGTGCAGAACATTTATTTCGCCGGCGCGGCGCAGCAGGTGTCGATCTGGGGCAGCAGCTATGCCGGCGGTTCTTTCACGCTGAACGCCTACAGCATTGGCGGAACGCTGCTGGCCAGTTCGTCGGCGGCGTTCGCGGCCAATGGCTGGACGGAGCTCAGCGTGAGCGCCAGCGGCATCGCGCGCGTGCAGCTGATCGGCAACGGCGAGGTGTATGCCTACGACGATCTGAGCGTGAGCGCGGTGCCGGAGCCGGCCACGTACGGCATGCTGCTGGCCGGCCTGGGGCTGGTCGGCTGGGCGCGCCGTCGCCGCGGCTGAGCGTGACCGACCCCCAAACCCGCCACGCGCGGGTTTTTTTGCGCCTGTCGCCGGGGCGCGTTATGATGCTGCCGCGCCGGGAGGGGCTTGAAATCGTTACAGCCCGTCCCCAGATTCCTGCAAATCAAACAACGTTTCCTATACGAGGACATAATGACGGCACCAGAAAAACAAACCCTTGGTTTTCAGGCGGAAGTGAAGCAGCTGCTGCAGCTGATGATCCACTCCCTGTACTCGAATAAAGAAATTTTCCTACGCGAGCTGATCTCGAACGCGTCCGACGCGGCCGACAAGCTGCGCTTCGAGGCGATCAATAACGACGCCCTGTACGGCAACGACCACGAGCTGAAGATCAAGGTGGCGTTCGACAAGGCGGCGCGCACCATCACCATTTCCGACAACGGCATCGGCATGAGCCGCGACGAGGCGATCTCGCACCTGGGCACCATCGCCAAGTCGGGCACCAAGGAATTCTTCGGCAAGCTGTCGGGCGACCAGCAGAAGGACGCGGCGCTGATCGGCCAGTTCGGCGTGGGCTTCTACTCGGGCTTCATCGTGGCCGACAAGATCACGGTGGAATCGCGCCGCGCCGGCCTGCCGGCGGCGGAAGGCGTGCGCTGGGAATCGGGCGGCGAGGGCGATTACTCGGTCGAGCAGATCGAGAAGACCGGCCGCGGCACCGACATCATCCTGCACCTGCGCGAAGGCGAGGATGAGTTGCTGTCGTCGTGGAAGCTGAAGTCCATCATCCGCAAGTACTCCGACCATATCTCGCTGCCGATCGTGATGCAGAAGGAAGAATGGGACGAGGAGAAGAAGGAAACCGTCCTGAAGGACGAGCTGGAAACCATCAACCAGGCCAGCGCGCTGTGGGCGCGCAACAAGTCCGACATCACGCCCGAGCAGTACGACGAGTTCTACAAGCACGTGTCGCACGACTTCCAGCCGCCGCTGACCCATACCCACAATCGCGTCGAGGGCCGCAGCGAATACACGCAGTTGCTGTACATCCCGGCCAAGGCGCCGTTCGACCTGTGGGACCGCAACAAGCGCGGCGGCCTGAAGCTGTACGTCAAGCGCGTGTTCATCATGGACGACGCCGAGCAGCTGATGCCGACCTATCTGCGCTTCGTCAAGGGCGTGATCGATTCGGCCGACCTGCCGCTGAACGTGTCGCGCGAGATCCTGCAGGAGTCGCGCGACGTCAAGGTGATCCGAGAAGGCTCGACCAAGCGCGTGATCGGCATGCTGGAAGAACTGGCGAACGCCGACGAGCAGGAAAAGAAAGACAAGTACGCCACCTTCTGGACCGAATTCGGCCAGGTGCTGAAAGAGGGCGTCGGCGAGGACATGGCCAACAAGGACCGTCTGGCCAAGCTGCTGCGCTTTGCTTCCACCGCCAATGACAGCGATGAGCAGAACGTCTCGCTGGAGCAGTACATCGCGCGCATGAAGGAAGGCCAGGACAAGATTTATTACGTCACCGCCGACAACTACGTGGCCGCGAAGAACAGCCCGCACCTGGAAATCTTCCGCAAGAAGGGCGTGGAAGTGCTGCTGCTGACCGACCGCGTGGACGAGTGGATGCTGTCCTTCCTGACCGAGTTCGAAGGCAAGGAGCTGGTATCGGTGGCCAAGGGCGGCCTGGATCTGGGCCAGCTGGAGGACGAGGCCGAGAAGAAGGAACACGAAGAGACCGAGACGGCCTACCAGGATCTGGTCGCCAAGATGAAGGAAGCGCTGGCCGACAAGGCCAAGGACGTGCGCGTGACCTTCCGTCTGACCGATTCGCCGGCCTGCCTGGTGGCGGACGAGCACGAGCTGTCGGGCAATCTGCTGCGCATGCTGAAGGCCGCCGGCCAGGCCGCGCCGGAGACCAAGCCTATCCTGGAAATCAATCCGGATCACCCGCTGGTGCAGCGCCTGAAGGCGGAAGGCGTGGCCAGCTCGTTCAACGACTGGTCGCACATCCTGTTCGACCAGGCCCTGCTGGCCGAAGGCGGTTCGCTCAGCGATCCGGCCACCTTCGTCAAGCGCCTGAACGAGATGCTGCTGTCGAAATAATGTCGCATTAAGGCACTGCCGCCCCGGCCGCTTGTGATACTTTATCGTTTCACAATTTTCCGGGGCGTCCATGAAGAAAACCGCATTGACGCTGGCCCTGGTGGCCGGCGTTTTTTCATTCCAGGCCACGGCGCAGCAATATCCGGCGCTGCCCAGCGAAACGCCTGAGGAATTCAAGGCGCCGGTCGACGGCTTCGACTACATCAAGCGCACGGTGATGATACCGATGCGCGACGGTGTCAAACTCAATACCGTGATCGTCCTTCCGCGCAAGGCGCAGCACGCGCCGATGCTGCTGACGCGCACGCCGTACAACGCGGCCGAGATGGTCAATCACAATGAGAGTTCGCAGATGGAATCGATCCTGGCGGGCTACGACAATATGCCGGACGTGATCGTCAAGGGTGGCTACATCCGCGTGGTGCAGGACGTGCGCGGCAAATACGGCTCGGAGGGCGATTATGTGATGAACCGGCCGATGGCCGGCTCGCCGTTCAATCCGACGCCGGTCGATCACTCGACCGACGCCTGGGACACCATCGACTGGCTGAGCAAGAACGTGCCGGAGTCGAACGGCAAGGTGGGCATCATCGGCGGCTCGTATGACGGTTTCCTGCCGCTGATCGCGCTGGTCAATCCGCATCCGGCGCTGAAGGTGGCGGTGCCGATGAATCCGATGGTGGACGGCTGGCGCGGCGACGACTGGTTCCACCACGGCGCGTTCCGGCAGATCAATCTGTCCTACATGCTGGAGCAGGTGGTCACGCGGCGCAACGAGGCGCACTGGTATGCCAGCCATTACGATGATTACGATACCTTCATGCGGGCCGGCTCGGCCGGCGAGCTGGCGCGCCGGCGCGGTCTCGAGCAGAGTGGTTTCTGGCGCAAGGTGGCGGCGCACCCGGCATACGACACGTTCTGGCAGAGCCAGGCCGTGGACAAGATCCTGGCGCAGCAGCCGGTGACGGTGCCGACCATGCTGGTGCACAGTCTGTGGGACGCCGAGGATATCTATGGCGCCATCGCGGTGTACAAGGCGATCAAGCCGCACGACAAGGACAACAAGGTGTTCCTGGTGCTGGGACCGTGGAATCACGGTGGCCAGGATGGCGACGGCAGCCGGCTGGGACCGATCAGGTTCAACGCCGACACCGGGCTGCAGTTCCGCGAGCAGATCCTGCTGCCGTTCCTGGACCGCTATCTGAAGGACGCGCCGTCGCCGGAGGCGCTGGCGGCAAAGATCGCGCCGGTGACGGCGTTCGAGAGCGGCACCAACAAATGGCGCGAGCTGGCGGACTGGCCGCGCGGCTGCGTCAGCGGCTGCACGATCACGCCGACCATGCTGAAGCTGGGCGCGGAGGGCAAGGCGGAGCTGAGCGCGTCGGCGCCGGTGGCGCTGTCCCGGCCGGCGCACAGGAACGCCTACGATGAATATGTCTCCGACCCGGCCAAGCCGGTGCCGTACCGCCAGCGGCCGATTGCGCCGTACGGTTACGACGAGGCCAAGGGCCAGACCTGGCCGCGCTGGCTGGTCGACGATCAGCGCGAGGCGTCCGGCCGCACCGATGTGCTGACCTATACCACCGCGGTGTTGACGGCGCCGGTGAAGATCAGCGGCGAGCCGGTGGCGCATCTGCTGGCGTCCACCAGCGGCACCGATGCGGACTGGGTGGTGAAGGTAATCGATGTGTATCCGGACCAGGTGGCGTCCCAGCCGGAGCTGGGCGGTTATCAGCTGATGGTGTCGGCCGATATCTTCCGCGGCCGTTACCGCGAGGGCTGGGAGCAGGCCAGGCCGCTCGCCGCCAATACGCCGCTGGTCTACCGCTTCGGCCTGCCGACGGCAAACCATGTGTTCCTGCCGGGGCACCGCATCATGGTGCAGATCCAGTCCAGCTGGTTCCCGCTGTACGACCGTAATCCGCAGACCTTTGTGGCGAACATCTTCCACGCGCAGCCCGCGGATTACAGGAAGGCGACCCAGCGGATTTATCACGACAGTTACGTCGAGCTGCCGCTGGTACGCGCTGTGAACTAGCTGGTTTTGCGGCGGCGGCGGGCGACTGCCAGTACGGCCGGCACGCCCAGGCCCAGCATGGCGACGCTGGCCGGCTCGGGCACGGCGGCGGCCATCAGCGTGCCGCGGATTTCACCGTTGGGATAGGCGCTGCTGTGGATGTTGAAATAGGCCTGTCCGGCATTCAGGCCGGCCAGCAGGGCGGCTTCGGCGCCGGCGGTGGTGCCGCCATTGGCGCTGATGAAGGCGGGATTCCAGGTGGAGTCCAGCGAAGTGTCGAAGCTGTGGCTGTAGGCGCCGGTCTGCACGCCGGTCGGGAAGCCGGTGAAGTAGGGCAGCTGCGTGGCGACGCCGGCGGTGCCGGTGGGATCGGTGCAGCAGTGGATGTGGGCGGCGGTGCTGTTGCCCACCAGCGAGCTGAAAGCGGCACTGACTTCCAGCTCGTGGCTGGCGGGATCGAAGTTGATGGCCACCGCGCCGATCGCGGGCGAGGTGTTGGGCGGGACTTCGGCCGAGCCGGTGAGGATGGCGGTGTAAGTGGTGGCGTGCGCTGCCGCAGCGAAGAACAGGGTGCTGGCAGCGGTGGCTGCGTAGGCCAAGGTGTGCAGGTGTCGTTTCATTTTCCCCTCCTTTTAAAACGGTTTAGCTTAGAGGGCGAAGCGGTGGCGCGAGTTCCCTTTATTCGAAGGCCACGTCTTCGAGGCGGAAGCGCAGCTTGCGGCGCTCGGGCAGCGTCCAGCCCGCGCCGGGCGTGCCGTCGCGCGGCGCGGCGCAGACGGC
>NZ_SPVG01000120.1 GCF_004614165.1 Duganella callida
CGTAAGCGCGCTTACGGCAGAGCTCGTGTGCGATTGGCAGAACTGACCCCGGATTGGAGGTGGCGTTGCAGCAGGCTGCTCCACAGCACCACGGCGCAGCATGACGTGACGCCAGCCGCCAGGTAAAGCAGCCGGTAATCGCGGCCGTTCAGGTCGAGCAGCGCCCCCAGCGCCAGCGTCGATACCACCACCAGCAAGGCGGTCAGCGATGCCGATACCGCCGCCAGCTGGGAGAAGCGCTCGCGCGGCAGCAGCGCCGGCAGCAGCGATACGGTGCCGGTCAGGAAGCAGCCGGCCAGCACGCCGTGCACGATCAACGCGACCAGGAAACCGGTGCGGCCGTCCACCAGCCGCCACGCCGCCAGCATGCACACGGTGTACAGCATCATCACCGCCATCCCCACCCGCAGCGGATGATAGCGGTCGGCCAGCCAGCCCAATGGCCACGCCAGCAGAATCGAAATCACATAAGTCGATGCCACCGCCGCGCCGAAGCTGCCGGCGTCCACGCCAAACTGCACGCAGGCGTTCAGCGCGTTGATGTTGATCGGCAGGACCGCCACCGCGCCCAGCGCCACGGCGCCGAACAACAGCCCCCACCGGCGGTCGCCCGGCCGCAGCGGCGCCAGGCTGGCGCGCGCCGGCGGCCGACCGTAATCCGGCTCGCGCACGCGCCAGCACACCAGCAGCATGCAGCCCAGGTAGACGGCGGTGATGGCCGCCAGCAGCGGCTGGAACGCGGCCATCATCTCGTTGCGGAAAAACAGGGCGAAGAAGCTGGCGCCGGTGGCCAGGCTGACGATGCGGAACAGGCCGAAGAAGCGCCCCAGGATCGGCCGCGGCACGGTATCGTTGATCAGCGCAATGAACAGCGGGTTGCCGACGATGGTGGCGATTTCGAACACCGTCCAGCTGACCGCCAGCGCCAGCAGGCTGGAAC
Source organism: Duganella callida (assembly GCF_004614165.1). Classification (GTDB taxonomy): domain Bacteria; phylum Pseudomonadota; class Gammaproteobacteria; order Burkholderiales; family Burkholderiaceae_D; genus Rugamonas; species Rugamonas callida. The sequence goes on from NZ_SPVG01000120.1 coordinate 941, forward strand.
TGAAGGCCATGCCCAGCATGCCGCTGGCACTGACGATGGTGGTCCCGAGCAGGAAGGGAATGCGCCGTCCGTAGCGCGAACGGGTGCGGTCGCTCCAGGCGCCGATCACCGGTCCCATGCTCAGCGCGATCAACGCCGGCATGGCGCCGATCAGGACATTCAGCAGCGTCGCATCCTGGCTGAAACGCAGCAGGTGCACCTTGAACAGTTCCTGCACCGAACGTTCGCGTAGCGACCATCCCAGGTCGCCAATCAACAACAGGGCGCACAGGAGCAGCAATCCCGTGCGCCCTGTCGCGACGCCTACGCCATCATCCCGCACCGCCGGTCTCCTTTATCCGTTCTGCCCTCTACTATAAAGGAATCCTGCGGCCGGAGGTGGGTTCTCAGAAGCTGAAGTCGGCGCGCATGGCAAAGTAGCGCTGATAGTCGCGTGCCGGCGTCCATTGTGTGGTATTCACCACCACAACCGGGTTGGGCGCCTTCGAACTCCAGGTGCCGTTGGCCCAGTTGTTGGCCAGGCCGGTGGCGTAGGACTTGTCGAACAGGTTGTTGATCAGGAAGGTGAACTTGTATTTATCCTGCTTGTCCTTGACGCCCAGGCCCAGGTTGAAGATGCCGTACGCGCCCTGGATCGTCATCGGGTCCTGATTCAGGTTGAACTGCGTGCGGCTCTGGAAACGGTAGGCGCCGGTGACGAAGCCGTTGAACGAGTATGCGGTCGGGATGTCGTACTGGCCGCCCAGATTCAGCTTGATCTTGGGCGCGTTCGGCAGCGTGGCGTTTTTCAGGTTGGCGACGCTGGTGTTGTTGTACTTGGCGCTGACCGCGCAATTGCCGCCAGGCGTGGTGCCGGTGCCGGCCGCATTGAGCACGCTGTAGCACGGTCCATTCTCGAAGTCGGTGACGATGGCGCGGGTATAGGCAAAGGCGCCGTTCAGCTGCAGGCGGTTATCCACGCGCCAGTTCAGGTCCGCCTCGACGCCGCTGGTGCGCAGAGCGCCGATCGAATGCAGCGTGGTACGGAACACACCATCGTTATCGTAAACGCCGGCCGATTGCTGGAAGCCCTTGAAATTGGTGCGGAAGGCCGCCAGGTCCAGCGTCATGCGCCCGTTCAGCAGGCCCAGTTTCAGGCCGGTCTCGATGCTGTGTGCCGATTCGCCCGGCACCGGCTGGGTTTTGGCGATGGCGCTGGTGAAGCTGGAAGTCAGATCGTACGCCACGCCCTTGTGGCCGGTGGAGTACGTCGCATACGCCATGGCGTCGCGGTTGAAGCGGTGCTCAAGTCCCAGCCGGCCGGTGGTGTCGTGATTGGTGTCGTCGCCATGCAAATACTCGCTGACCACGCGCGCGGTGGCCGGCGGCGGATTGTAGCGGGTGAAGGTGTAGCCCGTGTCCTCCTTGTTGTAGCGCAGCCCGGCAATCACGCTGGTCTTGTCGGTCAGATCGTAGCTGGCCTGGCCGAAGGCGGCGTAGCTGGTGTTGTAGGCGCTGGCCGCGTAATCGGTCACATAGGTCGACACCGGCGCGCGCGTCAGCTCACGCGCCAGCTGGTTGTCGCCGTACCACAGGCCAGCCACGTATTTGAGCCGGCCGCTGTCGGGCGAGGTCAGTCGCAGTTCCAGCGTGCGCGCGGTGACATCGAACAGGCCATATTGATACAGGCCGCCATGGAAGCCGGTCACCGCGCCGTTCACCGGCAGGTAGGCCAGGATGTCGCTGTCGGTGGCGTCGCCGTCCTGGTAATCGTCCATGTGATAGTTGGACCAGGAGGTGATGGCGCTCAGGTTGTAGCCGGCCAGCGGACCGTTTTCATCGAAGGCGTAATTGACCTTCAGGCCGGCGCCCTTGTCGCGCGCCTTGCCGCCGGCGCCGTAGTCGTTGCGCACACTGACGTTGTCCGGTCCCGGCGTGATCCCGGCCAGCAGCGTCGATGCCGGCAGCTGCGCCACATTCTGATAACGGCCGCCCGGCGTCATGGCGGAAAACGGCTGCACGCAGCAGGCCACTGTGGACTTGCTGGCGCGCGGGCTGAAGGTTAACGCCCACTGGTCGTCCGGACGCCATTCCAGCTTGCCGACGAAGTTGGTGCTGCGCGAGCCGTTCAGGTGATCGCCATTGGTCAGATTCTTCACCACGCCGCCGAAGTCGGACTTGTTGACCGCCACGCGCATGCGCAGCGTGTCGCTCAGCGCACCGGAGATCGATCCCATGGCGCGCCATTCGCCATCGCTGGACAGGTAGGTGGTGGCCTTCTCCTTCCAGCCGCTGTCGATCGGACGGGTGGTGATGTTGATCGCGCCGGCGATCGAGCTTTTGCCCAGCAGCGTGCTTTGCGGTCCCTTCAGCACCTCGACGCGGAACACGTCGGCCAGGTCCTTGAAGGCGTTGGCCTGCATGGCGAACGGGATGTCGTCGATCACCACCGCCACGTCGGACTCGACGCCGATGCCGAGCGAATAGGTGCCGATGCCGCGCATGTTGATGCTGAAGTTGCCCGGCTGGGTCGAGTAGGTGACGGTCAGCGCCGGCGACAGATTGGGCAGGTCGTTGATGTCGCGGACGTTATTCCGCTGCAGCGTGGCGTCGCTCAGCACCGTGATGGCGGCTGGTACGTCCTGCAGGTTCTGGGCGCGCTTGTTGGCGGTCACCACCACCTGCTCCACCTTGCCGTCGTCGGCCTTGGCGTCCTGGGCCATCGCCTGCGGCGACAGGGCGGCCAGGCCCCCCGCGACCGCTACTGCCAGGGGGCGAACCGCCAGACTGGCTTGATGCTGAATGCTCTTGCTCACTGCTTATCCTCCTCGATGGAATGGTAACCTTAACGCCAGCGGGTGATGTGAACGTTATCACATCCTGTTAAAAAAATCAGGCGCCGGCCTTTATCTACTGCTTTCGTGCAGATGAGTTAACGTTATCAGCCCAGCACACCGCGTACAAGATTTTTTACATGCTTTTCGAAAGCTGGCGCGAAAATGCGACAGATTGCGCGGATGCTTATGCTTTTTTCGCGCGCCGGCGCGGCGTCGCCAGCAGCGTTGCGGTGGAATCGCGCACCACCATCTCGGCCGGGAACTCGACGCGCTGGCGCCTGCCGGGTTGCCGCTGGATGCGGCGCACCAGTTCCTGCACGGCGGCCTGCGCCATCAGCGCGATCGGGTGACGCAGCGTGGTCAGTTGCGGCCGCACGATGCTGGCCGACGGCACATCGTCGAAGCCGATCAGCGACAATTCTTCCGGCACTTTGATGCCCTGTTCCAGCGCCGCGTTCATGCAGCCGATCGCCATCTCGTCGTTGGCGGCAAACACCGCGCTCGGTCGCGGCGACAGCGCCAGCAGGCGCATGCCCGCCTCCTGGCCCGATTGCTCGCTGTAGGTGCCCTGCTCCACCCAGTGTTTGTCGACGCGCAGGCCGGCGTCGGCCATGGCCTGACGGTAGCCGCGTTCGCGCTCGGCGCTCTGACCGGTCCAGTGCGAACCCTTGATGAAGGCAATGCGCTGATGGCCTTGCGCGATCAGGCTGGCCACGGCGTCGCGCGCGGCGTTGAAGTTGTCGCCCTGGACCACCGGCAGCGTGGTCTCGCGGCGGCAGAAGTTGACCAGCACGATCGGACTATCGCTCTTTTCCAGCGCCTCCAGATACTCGTCGGTCATGCGCGGCAACACATAGATCAGGCCATCCCACAGGCCGTGCAGCAGCTGGCTGTGGCGGCGCTGCGTCTGCTCGTCCAGCTGGCCGATCGAGTTGTAGATGAACAGATCCATCTCGCACTTGCGCGCCTCCTCCGTCATGGCGGTGACGAAGGCGTTGACTACGACCGAGCCGAGATCGTTGACCACCACGCCGATGACATTGGTGCGGCCGCCCTTCATCACGCGCGCCAGCGTATTGGTGGCGTAGCCGAGCGCCTTGGCGGCGGCGTGCACCTTGTTCCTGGTCTCGTCCGACACATAGCCGTCGCCGGACATGGCGCGCGACGCCGTCATCACCGATACCCCGGCCTTGGCCGCCACCTGCACCAGCGTCACCGACTGTTTCTTCATGCTGTCATCCCTTATGCGAAGTGATAACGATACCGCGAGTCGCACCCCAGGTAAACGGGCACAGACCACGATTTCGAAACAATTGCAAAATCGTGGTCTGTCCCCGGGCGGAAAGCTAGGGGGAGCTAGGGTTTCATGCGGTACACTTCGCTGCCCGCCAGCAGCAGCGCGCCCACCGCGAACACGTCGGTCGAGCCGGGATCGAAGTGCTTGGGATCGGCGCCGATCGGCTGTACATGGGTCAGTTTGCCGTCCTCGGTGACGCTGGCCGCCAGGGCCCGCCACGCGTGGCGCACCGCCGGGGCGTAGCGCTGCGCCGGCAGCACGCCCTGGTTTACGCCCCACGCCAGCGCATAGGTGTACAGGCCGGTCCCGCTGGTTTCCTTGCTCGGATAACTGGCCGGATCCAGCAGGCTGGCGCGCCACAGGCCATCGTTTTGCTGCAGGCCCAGTATGCGCTCGGCCAGCTCGCGATACTGCCGCACGAAGCGCTCGCGCTGCGGATGATCGGCCGGAATGTACTGCAGCATGCGCACCATGCCCGCCAGCACCCAGCCATTGCCACGACCCCAGAACACCTTGCTGCCGTTGGCCTCGCGCTGCTTGAAGTAGCGGCTGTCGCGGTAGAACAGGTGTTCCTGCTTGTCGTACAGGTAATCGGCGGTGCGCCACCAGCGTTCGATCGCGAAGTCCAGGTAGCGCGGATCGCCGGTGACGGCGCTCAGCCGTGCCCACGTCGGCGGCCCCATGAACAGCGAGTCACACCACGACCAGCGCGTCAGCACACCCGGCGCGAGGAAGTCCAGCGTGCCGTCGCGTGGCTCGTCGAGGATGGCGTCGAACTGCGCACGCATCGGCGCGATCATGGCCGGGTCGCGCAACTGCTGATACAGCTCGGCGTAGGTCTGTCCCACGGCCTGGTCGTCCGCGTGGTACAGGCTGGGGCCGAGGCGCCAGCGGTTGCCGCGGCCCATATTGACCATGGCGTCGCGCCAGGCGGGATTGGCGGAGACGCCGGCCAGCGCCATGAAGCCGGCGTCGCCCACCGCCTCGGTCCAGTCGTCGCCGGGGTAGCCGGTGGGATGCGCCAGCTGCCAGGCGGCGGCCTTCTCGATCAGCGCCAGCACGGCGGCCTGGGCCGGCGTC
>NZ_SPVG01000171.1 GCF_004614165.1 Duganella callida
GCGCTGTCGGCCGCATGCGCCATGCCGACGGCCGGCGGCTCGGCCGACATCACCGCCACCGGGCTGGCCGCGCGCGGCCCCGCCACCGGGTTGCGCCATTCGACCGGCAGGGTCAGGGTGAAACAGCTGCCCTTGCCCGGTTCGCTGGTCAGGCTGATGTCGCCGCCCAGCAGATGCGCCAGGTCGCGCGAGATCGACAGGCCCAGGCCGGTGCCGCCGTACTTGCGGCTGGTGGTGCCGTCGGCCTGCTGGAAGGCGTTGAAGATACCCTGCTGGTCTTCGGCGCGGATGCCGATGCCGGTGTCGATCACGGCAAAGCTGACCTGCCCGTCGCCGGCCTGCTGCACATGCAGCGTGATCTGGCCGGAGCTGGTGAACTTGAGCGCGTTCGACAGCAGGTTTTTCAGGATCTGCTCCATGCGCTGGCGGTCGGTCACCATGTGCTGCGGCACGCCGTCGGTCACGTGCAGGTGGAACGCCAGCTTCTTCTGCTGCGCCATCGGGTCGAAGGACGCGGCCATGCCTTCCACCACCTGGCGGATCGCCAGGTTTTCCGGCACCAGGTCCAGCTTGCCCGCCTCGACCTTGGAAATGTCGAGGATGTCGTTGATCAGGTTCAGCAGGTCGTTGCCGGCCGAGTAAATCGTGTTGGCGAAGCGCACCTGCTCGTCGTTCAGGTTGCCCTGGGCGTTTTCCGCCAGCAGCTTGGCCAGGATCAGCGAGCTGTTGAGCGGGGTGCGCAGCTCGTGCGACATGTTGGCCAGGAATTGCGACTTGTACTGGCTGGCGCGCTCCAGATCGCGCGCGCGTTCTTCCAGGTCCAGCTGGGCCTTCTGCAACTCGGCGTTTTTCTGGTCCAGCGCCTGCCCCTGTTCGGCCAGCTGCTCGTTGGTCTGCTCCAGTTCGGCTTTCTGGTTTTCCAGGCTGGCCTGCGATTCCTCCAGCACGCGCGACTGCTCTTCCAGTTCCTCGTTGGCGGTGCGCAGTTCCTCCTGCTGCACCTGCAGTTCCTCGTTCAGCTGCTGGGTCTCGGCCAGCACTTCCTGCAAGCGCTGGCGCGACGCGCTGGCTTCGATCGCGCTGCCGATATTGCCCTTGACCATGTTCAGCAGATCGACGTCGCGCTCGCTGACCGGACGCAACAGGCCCAGCTCGATCACGCCGTTGACCTCGCCGTCGGCGTCGACCGGCGCCAGCAGCACGCTGGCCGGCGCGCCCTGGCCCAGGCCGGAACTGACCCGGATGTAATCGGCCGGCAGCGGCTCCAGGCGGATCACGCGCCGCTCCTGCGCCGCCTGCGCCACCAGGCTTTCGCCCGACTTCATGCGCTGGTCGCGCTGCTCCCATTCTTCGGAAAAGCCGTACGACGCCACGCGGCGGAAGCTGCCGTCGGGCGCGCGCAGGTACAGCGCGCCCACCACCACGCCCATGTAGCGCGCCAGGAACTGCAGCAGCGCCACCGACAGCTGCGGCAGCGCCAGCTGGCCGATGCCCTGCTGCGCCAGTTCGCTCTGGCCGGTGCGCAGCCAGGCTTGCTGCTGCAACAGGGTCGCATGCTCGGCATGCTCGTTCAGCGCCTTGGTGTAGATGCGCGACAGCCCGGTCAGTTCGCGGCGGCCGAACCAGGCCAGGATGCCGCCCACACCCAGCGTCAGCAGTAAATACACGATGGCAACCCAGGTGGTGACCGTGCGCGCATCATCGTTGCGCTCCTGACGCATGCGTACCTCGGTGGCCACGAAGGCGTCGAGCTGGCGACGGATTTCATCGAACTGACTCTTGCCCCGGCCAGTCTTGACCGGTCCGGTGACGTCGCCATTGGCGGCGCGCAACCTGATCATTTCCTGAGCATAAAGATCCCATTGTTGTTGCTGGTAGCGGATGGTGCGCAGCCGGTCCAGCTGGGACGGGTTATCGTCGACCAGCTTGGACAGACCATCGAGATTGGCGGCCAGCTTGGGCTTGGCAATCACATACGGCTGCAGGAACACCTCCTCTCCGGCCAGCAGGTAGCCGCGCAGGCCGGTTTCCATGTCGACCATCTGCTTGGCGATCTCGTTGGCATTGCCGATCACGCGCTCGCTGTGCTCGACCCAGTTCATGGTGGTGATCAGGTAGGCCAGCAACACGACAAACACACCGGCGCTGACCACGCCGGCGGCCAGCGGGGTGGTGATGTTACGGATCAGAATGCGGCGAAAACCGCGTTCGTCCATCATGGCGGAATTGGGCATGGCGGGGGTATATTAGCTTGAGAGACAACAAGTTTATCTCAAATACAAGCCTGGCCTGGCCGCCATTTCAATCGTGCGCGGTGGAAATAAGCGTTATCAAGTTGCGATGGCGAGGCGAACTTGCCACCAGAGAAACTATCTCTGCCTGCGCCGGCGACCTGCCCCGGGACAAGGCGGAATTCATGGCCGTCTCGCAGCTGCCGTGGGGCATCGCCGCATCGCAGGGGCGATCGGCAACCCGGCCTGGAAGCACAAACCCTCGGGGTATCTGTTGGCCAGGGATGACCAGACCATCCCGCCGGCGCACAGCTGACGGAAATCGCCGTCAGCCATGCGGTCTACATGCCGCGCCCCGGGGCCGTGGTCGACCTCATCAGGAAGGCCGCGGCGGCCGCCAAGGACCGATCAAGCCGCCTTGCGTTCGGCGTCGTACCAGATCACGCCGTCGGCGCGCACGGTGGTGCGGTTGAGGATGCGCCGCGTGGCCGGCGTGATCGGCGTCGCCTGGTGGGCGACGTGCAGGTTGTCGGCCACCACCACGTCGCCCGGCAGCCAGTGGTGGCGGTAGGTGGCGCCGTCGCGCGAGTAGTGGCGGTCCACCGCGTCCATCAGCGCGCGCGAATGCTCGGGGCTGTAGCCGAGCACGCCGGCGGTCAGGCCCAGGTTCAGGTACAGCGCCGGCACCCCGGTTTTCGGATGGCGCAGCACCAGCGGATGCACCACGCCGTTGCGGTGCGCCGTCTTCAGCGTGGCGAACTCCTGCTGGATGTCCGGCTGCAGCGTGGCGTACGCCTGCTGCAGATCGGTGAACAGGGTGTCGCCGCCCTCGTCCGAGCGCACTTCCGAATACCAGAAACTGATCGGCGTGGGGTCGGCGCGGAACGAGCCGTCCGAATGCCAGTAACGGCCCACTTCGACATGACCATCCTCGGGCCGGCTGGCGACGCGGAAAATCTCCGGCCACTCGGGCAGCTGGCCGCGCACGGTGGGGAACACTTCCGGCGCGCCGAACAGCCGCGTCGCCGCCACCTGCTCGGCCGGCGTGAACGACTGGCCGCGGATCACCAGCAAGCCATATTCCAGCAATGACGAACGCAGCAGATCGGCAGTGGCCGCATCGGCCTGACGCAGATCGACGCCGGCGATTTCGGCGCCGAAGCCAACGGGGAGCGGGGTGAGTTGCATACAGCCTCCAAAGCAAGATTAAGGTTGAATTCACTATAATCCCAGTCCCGTCTGCTGATAATATGGGCAGAATCGCACACACCTTTGCGTAGGGCGCAATACAATGGACAGATTCGCCGAACTGAAAGCGTTTTGCCTGGTCGCCAGCAATGGCGGCTTTTCCGCCGCCGCGCGCCAGCTGGGCGTGGCCACCTCTTCCGTGACACGGCTGGTCGATGCGCTTGAGGCGCGCATCGGCGGCCCGCTGCTGAACCGCTCCACCCGCAGCATCACCCTGACCGCCAGCGGCCGCACCTATTTCGACCACGCCAGCCAGATCCTGGCCGCGCTCGACGAGGCCGACGATGCCGCCGCCGGCCGCGACGCCGAACCGGCCGGCGTGCTGCGCATCGCCGCCCCGGTGACGCTGGCGATCCGCTACATCGCGCCGCTGCTGCCCGAGCTGGCGCGGCGCTATCCGCGCCTGCAGCTGGACCTGCGCCTGAGCGACGCCATGACCAACATGGTCGACGAAGCGATCGACGTCGCCATCCGCATCGGCAACCCGGAACAGCAGCCCAGCCTGATCGCCCGCAAGCTGGCCGGTCACCGGCGCCACATCGTCGCCAGCCCGGCCTACCTGGCCGCGCGCGGCGCGCCGCAATCGCCCGACGAGCTCGGCGAGCACAACTGCCTGCTGTTCGCCTACGGCGCCGGCCGCGCCACGTGGCGTTTGCGCAACGCCGACCTGGCCACCGAGGTCGACGTGCACGGCAGCCTGCACGTCAACAATTCGGACATGCTGCGGCAGGCGGCGCTGGGCGGCCTCGGCCTGGCACTGCTGCCGGGCTGGCTGATCCAGCCCGACCTCGACCAGGGCACACTGGTGGCGGTGCTGCCCGACTACCAGGCCAATCCGGGCGAAATGGATGTGGGTATTTACGCGGTGTATCCGGCCAACCGCCGCGGCGCCTCGAAAATCCGCGTGTTCACCGACCTGCTGGCCGGGGCGCTGGCCTGAATGTTGTTACAAAGCTTGACAATCCCTGAGCAAATTTACATCATAATTGACTGGCAGTTGGTTATAAAAACATGTTCAGGAGACTAGGGAATGGACAATCAACTCGCGCTGCGACCGCCCGCAGCCTATAAACAGCCTGGCCAGCCGGACGCCCGGCGCAACAGCCCACGCAAGCCGGACTGCCGGCTGAACGAACCGAACATGCCGCGCCAGGACCGCCATGCCGCGGCCGACGCCCGGCGCGCGATGCTGATCCAGATCGCCGACTGGCTCAATGTCGAGCACAGCGTCCGCTACCAGCCCGCGCCCGACGGCGCGCGCAGTCTGGCGTACGCGGCCGATTACTGCCAGTTGGCCGGCGTCTACCTGCCGCATGCATGGTGGACCGAGGCCGCGCTGCGCGAGCTGCAAACCATCGACGACCCGGACGACCTGCCCGACGTCAGCGTCCACGCGATGGCGACGAGCGGCCTGGCGGACTGGCTGCGCGAGCACGGCGCCGGCTTCGGCTGGCGCCAGGTGGACGATGCCGCGGCCCTGCAATCGGCCGCCAATCACGGCGGCATCGGCCTGATCAGCACCGCCCGCCACGTCAGCGTGGTGGTGCCGGAAGACCGCGCGCATGCCGCCGCGCGCGACGCCGGCGGCCAGCTCACCGATCCGCTGCAAAGCGATGCCGGCGCCAGCAACCACCGCCACGGGAGCCCCGGCCCGCACTGGTGGCGCGGCGCGGACGCGGCCTTCTGGGTGCACGACTAGCCGCGGGCGCGCGGCAGGCTGACCGCGAACACCACCTGAGGCGCCTGGTAGCGGTAAGCCAGTTCGCCGCCGTGCTGCTGCACGATCTGCTGGGCGATGTGCAGCCCCAGCCCAAGGCCGCCGCGGTTGCGCACATTGCCGACCGAAGCGTGTTTCAGCGGGCTGTACAGGGTTGGCAGCAGCTCGTCCGGAATCGGCGGCGCGACGTTGCGCACCTCCAGCAGCACCGTGTCGCCGGCCTCGGTCAGGATCACCTCGATCGGCGCGCCATGCGTGCCGTGGTGGCGGGCGTTGCTGATCAGGTTGCTGGCGACCTGCATCATGCGGTCGGCGTCGACTTCCATGCTCAGCGCCGCCGGCATCCGGTCCAGGATCACCAGTTCCGGATGGGCGGTGCGCGCCTCGTCCAGCAAGTCCTGCAGCAGCGGCACCAGGTCGGTCTGGCCCGGATTCAGGCCCAGCCCCAGGCCGCCGCTGATGCGGCTCATGTCGAGCACCTGACTGATCAGCCGCTCCATGCGCGTGCTGGACGCCTGGATGCGCGTGCTCATGGTGGCCGGCGCGCCGCCATGCTGCAGCACGGTGGCGGCCATGTTGATCGAATGCAGCGGCCCGCGCAGGTCGTGGCCCAGCATCGCCAGCAGTTGCGCGCGGGCGCGGTCGACCTCGGCATGCTTGGCCAGGCTGGCGCGGTGCATCTCGCCCAGCAGCTGGCTGGCGGCCAGTTTGCCGGTGGCGTCCCAGCCGACCGCGCGGCCACGCACCTGCTCGCGCCATTCGTCGAACGAGCCGCGCGGCGTCAGGCGCGCACCGAGCGGACCGACGCGGACGACTTTTTCCGGCCGCCCGCCCCAGCGGATCGTGTGGATCTGCTCGCGCCGCAGGGCCAGCAGCCAGGCGCTGGCGAGCGTGTCGAAGCGCAGCGCTAGCACGGCGGGCCAGGG
>NZ_SPVG01000151.1 GCF_004614165.1 Duganella callida
GCGCGGGCCGGCTTGCCGTCGCTGCTCTTGGCCGGAACGGGCGCGGCGGCGCTGGCCGCGGCGGCGCCATTGTGGTTGGCGGCCACCGGGGCGGTGAAATCGGCCTGGGCGGCTTTGGCCGCCGCCGTTGCGCTGGAGAGTGTCATGGTCATGCTTGGATTCCGGTTTCTGTGTGGGCGCTCTCGAGGGCGTATGCCAACCATCCCTCCTGGTTTGCCTGCATTTCCTGCAGCTTGCGGCCGAGGGCGTCGGTCGCCAGGTTGCAGCGCTGGACTGCTTCGTTGTGCATCTGGCGCAGCGCCACCAGGGCGGCGCGCTCGGCATTGCTCCACGGCGCCTGCGCCGCCATCTGCGGCAGCGTGGACGCCATTAACGTGTTAATCGCCGCCAGCGTCTTCCAGTCCTCGGAAGCGATGGCGGCGCTCATCTTCTGCGTCATCTGCAGCAGGGTGCGCTGCCTATCCATTGGTCTTCGCCTGCACGCCCAGCCAGCCTTTCTTGATGGTGGTCAGCAGCTTGGTGACTTCATCGATGATGGCCGGGTCCAGGCTGACACCGGCCGTGTACAGCCGGCCGGCGCAGTACTCGTACAGCCGGCCGAGGTTTTCCACCACCTCGCCGCCGTGTTCGAAATCCAGCGAGCTGGACAGGCCATTGATGATGTCGGTGCATTTGTTCAGGCTGATCGCCTTCAGTTCATAGCGTTTGCCGACGATGTGGCCGCGCGCGCGCGCCAGTTCTTCGAGCAAACCGTCGGTGAGCACCAGCACCAGTTCAATCGGCGAGGCGCGCGCAACCTGCGCCTCGAGATTGGTGGAGTGATAACTGCTATAGCCTTCCTGGTTCAACATGGTATTCACCGTAACGGTTTTACTGAGATTAATTAACTGCTGCTATCGGACGAGAACATCGCCGAGAACATGTTCGAAGTCGTGGTCATGCTGGCCTGCAGCTGCTGCAGGGCCGTGAATTGCGCCAGGTAGCGCTTGTAGGCGCTGTTGAACTGGTTGGTGACGGTGGCCTGGCGGTCGGTCAGGTCGGCTTGCAGCTTGCTGTTCTGGTCCTTGCGCTGGTTGAGGAAGCCGGTGCTGCTGGTCCAGGACGTGGTCAGCTTGTTCATCGCGCCCAGCACGCCGCTGTCGACGCCGGCGCCGGCGCGGCCGAACAGGTTGTCGATCGCGCCCGGATTGGCGGCCAGCGCCTTGTTCAGGCGTCCCGCGTCGACTTCCAGCGTGCCGTCGCTCTTGTTCTTGATGCCGAAGCTGATCAGCGACTGGCCGCCGGTGACGGTGCGCAGGATGCTGCCCAGGCGGTCGCGCAGATTGGTCACGCCGGAATCGTTGTAGAAGGCGGCGTCGGCCGCGGTGGGCGACGGCGCGGCATTGGGATCGGTCGACGAGGCCACCGTGTGGTCGCCCGACTTGGTCAGCGTGCCGATGGTGGTGATCAGGGCGTTGTAGGCGTCGACGAACTTTTTCACGTTGGCGGCGGTGGTGCTGTTGTCCGGCGCCACGGTCAGGGTGACCGGCGCGTCGCTGGCGCCCTGGGCCTGGGTAATGGTGAGCTTGACGTCGTCCACCACCGTGAACACATTCGACGCCTGCTCGACGCGGTCGCCGTTCTTGCCGCCGACCCATACCACCGCGTTCTTGGCGGCGGTGATCGTGGTCTGCGACGACAGCGAGGCCTGCAGCCCCGCATCGTTAAGGCCGGAAACGTCGATCGACGCCACCGCATTGTCTGCGCCGGTTTTGGCCGAGGTCAGCACCAGCTTTTGCTGGCCGTTGACGGTCATGGTGGAGGCGGTCACGCGCGAGTCATTGTTGGCGGCGGCGTTGATCGCGGCGGCCACTTCCTTGGCGCTCAGCACGCCGTCCATATTGTTGTCGGCATTGGCCAGGTCGACCTGGAACGAGGAACCGTCGGCCAGCGTGACGTTCATGGCGCCGGCATTGGTGGCCACACTGTCGGCGACGTTGTACGACACCTGGCCGGCGGTCGCCAGCTGCTCGACATAGAACGAGTAGGTGCCCGGCGCCGCCTTGGAGCCGGCGGTGGCGCTGGCGATCGAGGAGTTGCTCAGGGTGGCCGCATTGGCGCTCACCGTGTTGCTGCTGCCGGCCAAGTCCTGCAGCGCGCTCTGGAACGCGCTCAGCGCGCTGCTCAGCGTGCTCAAGCCTTTTTGCGTGGCGGTGGCCTTGGCGGTCGCGCTGTCGATCTGTGCCTGGGTGCCGGCGACGTAGCTCTGTGCCAGCTTCTCGGCATAGGTCGGCGGATCGTAGGTTGGGCTGGTGATGACTGACATGATCGTGCTCCTGGAAAGGATAAGTAAAGTGTACCTTGATATAGGGCGACCTTAATCGTTTCCGTATGAAAATATTCCCGCGTTTTTTTTGTAACGGCCTTATTTCTGGCCGCGCAGCCACAGTTGCGTTGCCAGATCGTCATGCTGACGGCGTTCCTTGGCGTTTTTCTGCTGATTCACGATCTTTTGCTGCTTGTCCAATACTTTGCCCAGCACCTCGCGCTTGGCCCAGGCCGCGTTGAGCGCCTGCTGCGACACCGCCATGTCGGCTTCGTGCAGGTGCAGGTCGACCTTGTGGTTTTCCACCATCTGCATCACGGCCTGCTTGTAATCGCCGCAGTTGCCGGCCAGGGCAGGGTGCAGATTGCCGCTGGCGCCACTGTTGGTGTACAAGCTGGTCAGTCGCTCGACGTTGCGTTGATAGCGTTCGCGCAAGCTTTCCTTTTCGGCGATTTCGGACTGCAGGCGCTCGACCTCGGTGTTGCGCAAGGCCACCAGCGTGGTCAGATTGCGGATGTGTTTTTCACTCATGGCGTCAGCGCTCAGGTCATCAGTTTTTCAAGTTGGGCGACGCAAGGCGCAAACGGCGCTTCTTCCTTGGTCCCCTGGCACAGGAATTCTTCCACCTTGGGATGCAGCTGTACGGCCCTGTCGGTGACCGGATCGGCGCCCGGCACGTAGGCGCCGAGCGGAATCAGGTCGCGCACGCGCTCGTGGCGCGCCATGCAGGCCTTCAGCGCGCGCGCCGCCAGCATGTGTTTGTGGTCGATGACCTGGGCGGCGCAGCGGCTGATCGAGGCGGCGATGTCGATCGCCGGATAATGGCCGCGCTCGGCCAACTCGCGCGTCAGCACAATGTGGCCGTCCAGGATCGCGCGCGCGGTGTCGACCACCGGGTCCTGCTGGTCGTCGCCCTCGGCCAGCACGGTGTAGATCGCGCTCATGCTGCCGTTCTGGTTTTCGCCGTTGCCGGCCGATTCCACCAGCTGCGGCAGGTTCGAGAACACCGACGGCGGATAGCCCTTGGTGGCCGGCGGCTCGCCCAGCGCCAGCGCCACTTCGCGCAGCGCCATGGCGTAGCGCGTCAGCGAATCGACCAGCAGCAGCACGTTCTTGCCCTGGTCGCGGTAATGCGCCGCGATCGAATGGCAGAGTTCGGTCGCCATGATGCGCATCAGCGGACTTTCATCGGCCGGCGCGATCACCAGCACGGCTTTCTGCAAGCCTTCCTTGCCCAGGGACATTTCGACAAATTCGCGCACCTCGCGCGAGCGTTCGCCGATCAGGCCGACCACCACCACGTCGGCCACGGTCTGGCGCGTCATGATGCCGAGCAGCACCGACTTGCCGACGCCGGAGCCGGCCATCAGGCCGACGCGCTGGCCCTTGCCCAGGGTCAGCATGGAATTGATCGCGCGCACGCCCACGTCGAGCGGCTCGGTGACCGGCTTCTTGCGCAGCGGATGCACGCGCGGCGGTTGCGCCTCCAGCGGGAAATCGCCGCCCAGCTTGCCCAGGCCGTCGATCGGCTCGCCCAGGCCGTTGACCATGCGCCCCAGCCAGCCGGGGCCGATCTGCAAGCTGGTCTTGTCGGGCGAGGGCAACACGCGCGCGCCGGTGGTCAGGCCGATCGCCTTCTTGAATGGCATCAGATAGGAAACCTTGTCGCGGAAGCCGACCACCTGCGCGTCCAGCCATTCGCCGCCGACTGTCTCTATCTGGCAACGCTGACCGGTGTGCAGCGGGCAACCCACGGCCTCGAGCAACAAACCGGATGCGCCCACCAGGCGTCCGGTCGGGGTCGCCATGGGTACGGAACCCAGTTCGAGATTGCGTAAGGCATCTGCGATCACTCTTCGGTCTCCGGTTCATCGCCGCTGTCGGCAGCCGTCAATTGATTATCGACCTGTTCCATGACCGCCGCAAGCCGTTGATGGCAACCGGCATCGACTTCATTATCGCCAGCCCGGATACGGCATTCCCCCACGTCAAGACGGGCGTCCGGAATCAGATTCCAGCGCTTGGAGCGCTTGGGGTCGAGGTCGGCGATGCGCTTGAGTTCCTCGGGATTCATGTACACATCGATTTCTTCGCGCGTCGGCGGCATCGACGCCAGCGTTTCCTCGACCAGCGCCATCAGCTGCACCGGCTGCAGCGCCAGTTCGGCGCGGATGACCTGGCGCGCGACTTTCGCGACCAGATCCACCACTTCCTTGCGTTGCGCCGCGCGGTAGTCGGAGCGCAGTTTTTTCAGGCTCTTCAGCATGGCGTCGACCGGGCGCGCCAGCTGATCGTAGGCCACCAGCGTTTCGTGGCGGCCTTCCTCGCGGCCCTGTTCCTGGCCGGCCAGGCGGCCCGCCTCGAAGCCGTCTTCCTGGCCGCGCGCAAGGCCGATTTCATAACCGTCGCGCTGGCCCTGTTCGAAGCCTTCGCTGACCGAGGCGGCCCACTGCGCGCCGCCATCGCCGCCATGGCCGTGACCACCCTGGGCGGCCGCCACCGCGGCGCGCTGGTTGGTGAACTGCGCCAGCGGCGGGAAACGGTAGGGACGGAATTGCTTCATTCAACCACCTGTTCGGCAAACAGCTGGATCTCGACTTCGCCGGCGTCGGCCAGCGCCTTGACGGTGGCCATGATTTCCTGGCGCGTCTGCTCGATACGCGACATCGGCACCGGCCCGGCGCGCCGCATCATGTCCTCGAACGCCTGCGCCTGGCGCTTCGGCATGGTCTTCAGCACGGCGTCGCGCACGGCGATGTCGGCGCCCTTGAGCGCGATCGCCCACTGTTCCAGCGGCACGTCCTCGAGGATGCGGGTGATCGCCTGCTCGGTCTGGTTGCCGAGGATGAAGAAGTCGTACATCGACAGCTCGATCTTGGAGACCACCTCGGGGTCGTGGGCGCGCAGCAGCTCCACCATCTGCGCGCGGTTGCTCGGCAGGCGGTTGAGGATCTCGGCGGTCTGGCGGATGCCTTCCACGCTGGTGCCCTGCGAATCGAACGAGCTCAGGCAGCGGTCGACCAGCTCGTCCAGTTCCTGCAGCAGGTCGGCGTCGACCTCTTCCATGCGCGCCAGGTTGAGCAGCACCAGGTCGCGGCTGTCCTGCGGCAGGCCGTCGATGATCTGGCCGGCCAGCGCGGCCGGCAGGAAGGCCAGGAACACCGATTGCATCTGCACGTGTTCGTTGGAGATGTACTCGGCCAGCCACTTCGGCGAGGCCCACTGCAGGCGCGCCATCTTGGGCCGCAG
The DNA here is from genome assembly GCF_004614165.1 of Duganella callida. Lineage (GTDB taxonomy): Bacteria > Pseudomonadota > Gammaproteobacteria > Burkholderiales > Burkholderiaceae_D > Rugamonas > Rugamonas callida. The sequence continues at coordinate 5,555 of NZ_SPVG01000151.1, forward strand.
CTCGTCGCCGTAGATGTTGTTGAGCACGGTGTTGGCGAGGTCGCCGCCCAGCGCCAGGTCGAGCGAACGCTTGAGGTAGCTGCGCGAGGCGCCATGCACACCCGACTGTTCGCGGTAATCGTCGAAGAACTTTTGCATCGCGGTCTTGACCGACTCGACCTTGATGCCGCTCATGCGCGACATCACCTGGGTCACTTCCAGCAGTTCCTCGCGCGACAGGCAGCGCAGCACGGCCGCGGCCGGCTCCTCGCCTATGCTCAGCAGCACGATGGCTGCCTGCTCGACCGGCGTCAGCTTGGCGGGCGCGCTGCTGTACTCGCTATCATCATCCATGTTATTGAGTTCGGCCATTTTTCTGCATCCATTGTTTGACGACTTCGGCTACGCGTTCCGGCTCTTTCGCGGCCAGCACTTTCAGGTGATCGACCATCACATCGACTGCCGAACCAGGTGGCGGCAGATCGTAGTTTTCCAAGAGCGGCACCACCGGCATGCCCGGCTGCGCCGCGCCGCCCGTCGCGCCGGCCAGGGCCGGGGCCGCGCC
>NZ_SPVG01000136.1 GCF_004614165.1 Duganella callida
ATGCTGGTCGCGGCCGCCGCGGCGGAATGGCAGGTGGACCCGGCCAGCTGCCAGGCGCGCAATGGCGAAGTGATCCACGCCGCCAGCGGCCGGCGCCGCAAGTACGGCGAACTGGCCGCCAAGGCCGCGCTGCTGCCGGTGCCGCAGAAGCCGGCGTTGAAGCCGGCCGCGCAACTCAGGCTGATCGGCACAGCCGCCAGGCGCACCGACGTGCCGTCCAAGGTCGACGGCAGCGCCAGATTCGGCATCGACGCGTGCGTGCCCGGCATGAAGATCGCGGCGATTGCCGCCTGCCCGGTGTTCGGCGGCACGCTGGAGAAAGTGGACGACAGCAAGGCGCGCGCGGTCAAGGGCGTGCGCAAGATCGTCAAGCTGCGCGACGCGGTGGCGGTGATCGCCGACCACAACGGCGCCGCGCGCAAGGGCCTGGCGGCGCTGGCGATCACCTGGAACGATGGTCCCAACGCCGGCTTCTCGTCGGCGGAATGGGAGCGCCGGCTGGACGCCGCCGCCCAGGCCCAAGGCCTGGTGGCGCTCAACGAGGGCAATTTCGCCCAGCTGGTGGCGCAAGGCGCGCGCACGCAGCAGGCGGTGTACTACGCACCGTTTCTGGCGCACGCCACCATGGAACCGATGAACTGCACCGCGCACGTGCACGCCGGCGGCGTGGAGATATGGACCGGCACGCAGGCGCCGGGCCGGGTGCAGGCCCACGTGGCGCAGGCGCTCGGCATCGACGCGGCCAAGGTGCGCATCAACAACCACCTGATCGGCGGCGGATTCGGCCGCCGGCTGGAGTCCGATTACGTGGTGCAGGCGGTGCTGGTGGCCAAACAGCTCGATCATCCGGTCAAGGTGATCTGGAGCCGCGAGGAGGACATGCAGCACGACCTGTACCGCCCGTTCTACCGCGACGAACTGACCGCCGCGCTGGATGCCGACGGCCGGCCGGTGGGCTTCAGCCACCGCTTCGTCGGTTCGGCGGTGGAGGCGCGCTTCCAGCCGGCCTGGATGGCCAATGGCGTGGATACGGACGCCATCGACGCGGCGCACAGCCCGTACGACTTCGCCCACAAGTACGTGGAATTCGGCGCGCTGGAAACGCCGGTGCCGACCGGCTTCTGGCGCGGCGTCGGTCCCACCCACAACACGTTCGTGATCGAAAGCTTCATCGATGAGCTGGCGCTGGCCGCCAGGCAGGACCCGGTGGCTTACCGCCAGGCCATGCTGACCAGGCAGCCACGTGCGCTGGCGGTGCTGAACCTGGCGGCGCAGAAGGCCGGCTGGGGCAAAAAGATGAAGCCCGGCAGCGGCATGGGCGTGTCGCTGGCGGTGGCCTGGGGCAGCTTTGCCGCCGCGGTGGTCGAGTGCGAGGTCGGCAATGGCCAGGTCAGCGTCAGGCGCGTGGTGTCCGCGGTCGATTGCGGCCAGCCCGTCAATCCGGACGGCATCGTCGCCCAGCTCGAAGGCGGGCAGGTGTTCGGCCTGACGGCCGCGCTGTATGGCAGGCTGACGGTGGAGCGGGGACGTATCGTACAAAGCAATTTCCATGATTATCAGATCGCGCGCATGAACGAGGTGCCGCCGATGGAAGTGCATCTGGTCAGCAACCACGAAACGCCGGGCGGCATGGGGGAACTGGGGACGGCGCTGATCGGCCCGGCCATCGCCAACGCCGTGTTCGCGGCCACCGGCAAGCGGGTGCGCCGGCTGCCGTTCGATGCCGAGGCGTTGAAGGCCTGAGCCGGCAGCGGAGAGCGCCAGTGGCGACACTGGTGCTCTCCGCGCGGCGGTCAGGCCGGCTGCTCGAACGTGCCCGGGCTGGCGGCGGTGGCGCGCCAGTCGCTGCCGCGGCCCGGCTGCGCCTGCGCCAGCGCGCGCACCGTGCCTGCCACGTCGAAGTCGCCGGTGTAGACCGGCGTACCGGGCTGCTGGCGCCACGATTCGTCCAGACTGCCCGCGTCCACGGCGTCAAAGCCGACTTCGTCGATGAGCTGCATGACCACCGCCTTGGCCACCTTGTCGTCGCCCGCCACCGGCAGCGCGATGCGGCCGGGCGTGCCGGAAGGACGGTTGAGCGTCTTCAGGTGCGTGGCGTAGATGTTGTTGAAGGCCTTGATGACCGGCCGCCTGAGGTGGGCCTCGGTCCAGCGGCTCTCCAGCATGCCCTCCTCAATGGCGCCGATCCTGCCATCGCGTTGGCGCGGGTAGTAGTTACCGGTGTCGATCACGATGGTGGACGGCGCGGCGTGGTCGAACAGGTCGGCCGGCAACTGCGCGATGTTCAGCAAGGGGATCGATACCACCACCACGTCCACGTCGCGCATGGCGTCGTGGACAGTGACGGCTGTGGCGCCGGTAGCCGCCGCCAGCGCGGCCAGCGTGTGCGGGCCGCGCGCGTTGGCGATCTTGACCTGGTGGCCGGCCTGGCGCCAGCGCTGCACCAGGGTTGCGCCGATCTGGCCGGCGCCGATAATGCCGATCTTCATGGCCGACCTCACTTCGGCTGGGCCGGGGTGGACAGCATGCTCAGGTAGTGCATGTCCAGCGGCGCACGCAGCAGGCCGGGCAGCGCGGCCACCAGTTCCTGCATGTACGGCATCTCGAAATGCAGGTCCAGCGCGGCGCGCGAGGTCCAGTTCTCGTACATGACGAACACGGTGGGATCGTCGTCCGACTGGTGCATGTCGTAGTTGATGCAACCGGCCTCGGCGCGGCTGCGCTCGACCAGCGATTGCAGACGGCCGGCCAGTTCCTGTTCCTTGCCGGGCTGGGCGTAGAGGAAGGCCACCAGGCTTAATTTCTTTTCCATCATTTATCCTTTCGGAATGGTTCAGTGATGGCGTGAAGTTAGCCCATTGCCGGCGTCGAAACAATCGCCGCCGCGGTGCATACGGTATGAACCGCTACGTCATAATCCTGCCCGCCCGCGACGGTCAGCGGCGCGCCACCAGGCGCTGGCGCTGCTGGCCCAGGTGGTCTATGCCCAGCGTCATCACATCGCCGGTGTGCAGGAAGCGCGGCGGCTGCTTGCCCATGCCCACGCCGGGCGGCGTGCCCGTGATGATCAGGTCACCCGGCAGCAGCGTCATCATGCGGCTGCAGTAGCTGACCAGCTGGGCGCAGCTGAAGATCATCCGCGAGGTGTGGCCGGTCTGCATGCGCTCGCCGTTCACGTCCAGCCACAGCGCCAGCTGCTGCGGGTCGGGAATCTCGTCGCGGGTCACGAGGTAGGGGCCGACCGGGCCGAAGGTGTCGAAGCCCTTGCCCTTGCTCCACTGCCCGCCGCTGCGCTCCATCTGGAAGGCGCGGTCGGTCACGTCGTTGGCCAGGCAGTAGCCGGCCACGTAGTCGAGCGCCTGCGCCTCGCTGACGTTGCTGGCTTCGGCGCCGATGACGATGCCCAGTTCGACCTCCCAGTCCAGCTTGCTCGCTTCGAGCGGTTCGACCACATCGTCGTCCGGACCGTTGAGGCAACTGAGCCATTTGGCGAACATGACGGGTTCGGCCGGCACCGGCAGCTTGGCCTCCAGCGCATGGTCGTGGTAGTTCAGGCCGATGGCGACGATCTTGCTGATGCCGCTCCACGGCACGCCCAGCCGCGGCGTGCCCGGCACGAGCGGCAGCCGGGCCGGGTCGAGCGCGCGCAGCACGTCGCGCGCCGCGGCGCCCAGGGTGCGCGGCGTGATGTCGTCCAGCAGGCCGGACAGGTCGCGGATCTGGCCGCCGGCATCGAGCAGACCGGGTTTTTCCTGGCCCTTGGGGCCGTAACGCAGCAGTTTCATGGTGATTGCAGTGAGGTTGGGTTGACCAAGTATCAGCGGTGGCCATCCCGGCCACAATCCGCCGCCGGGCAGAACGCCACCCTGATATTTTGGCAGGGTGACGCCCACACTGATCCAAATGGAGAGGAGCACGATTGAACTGTGCACTACACTCGGGCGCAGGCTTCATCTACCGATCGTTACATCATCCGAGGAGGTTGTACATGAGCACTACTGCGGCAGACTATCTGGCACACACACTGGCCCAGGCCGGCGTCAAGCGCGTGTATGGCGTGGTGGGCGATTCGCTCAACGGCTTCACCGACGCGCTGCGCCGGCAGGGGGCGATCGACTGGGTGCACATGCGCCACGAGGAGGGCGCGGCGTTCGCGGCCGGCGCGGAGGCGCACCTGACCGGCGCGCTGGCGGTGTGCGCCGGCAGTTGCGGCCCCGGCAATCTGCACCTGATCAACGGCCTGTTCGACTGCCAGCGCAGCGGCGTGCCGGTGCTGGCCATTGCCGCCCACATCCCGAGCACGGAGATCGGCATCGATTACTTCCAGGCCACGCATCCGGAAAGCCTGTTCAAGGAGTGCGCGCATTACGTCGAACTGGTGTCCAATGCGGCGCTGCTGCCGCAGATCCTGCACCGCGCCATGCGCATGGCGGTGGCGAAAAAAGGCGTGGCGGTGGTGGTGATGTCCGGCGACGTGGCGCTGCAGCCGCTGGCGGCCACGGTGCCGCCGTGGCTGCTGCCCAGCCAGCCCGTGGTGCTGCCGCCCGCGACACAGATCGATGCGCTGGCCGCCATGCTGAACGGTGCCGAGCGCGTGGCGCTGTTCTGCGGCGCCGGCTGCGCCGGCGCGCACGGCGAAATCATGCAACTGGCGCACGCGTTGCAGGCGCCCATCGTGCACACGCTGCGCGGCAAGGAGCACATCGAGTACGACAACCCGTACGACGTCGGCATGACCGGCCTGGTCGGCTTCGCCTCCGGCTACAAGGCGATGAAAAGCTGCGACATGCTGCTGGTGCTGGGCGCGGATTTCCCCTACCGCCAGTTCTTCCCCGAGCACGCCAACATCGCGCAGATCGACGTGCGGCCGGAAGCGCTGGGCAACCGTTGCCCACTGCAGCTCGGCCTGCTCGGCGACGTCAAGGCCACGCTGGCGGCGCTGCTGCCCAAGCTGGCGCAAAAGACCGACCGCAGCTTCCTCGATCGCGCGCAGGACGACTACGCGCAGGCGCGCAAGGATCTGGACAAGCTGGCCGAAATCGACGCCGGCACGCGCGCCATCCACCCGCAGGCCGTCACGCGCGTGGTCAGCGAGCTGGCCGCGGCGGACGCCGTGTTCACCGCGGACGTGGGCACGCCGATCGCCTGGACCGCGCGCTACCTCAAGGTGAACGGCAAGCGCCGCATCGTCGGCTCGTTCAACCACGGCTCGATGGCCAATGCCATGCTGCACGCGATCGGCGCGCAGGCATCGCATCCGCAGCGGCAGGTGATTTCGTTCTCCGGCGACGGCGGCTTTTCCATGATGATGGGCGAGTTCCTCACGCTGTCGCAGCAGAATTTGCCGGTCAAGATCATTTTGCTCAATAATGGCACGCTGGGTTTCGTGGAACTGGAGATGAAGGCCAACGGCTTCCTCGATACCGGCTGCGACCTGAAGAATCCCAACTTTGCCGCCATGGCCGAAGCCATGGGCGTCAAGGGCATCCGCGTGGAAGATCCGCACGCGCTGGAAGGCGCGGTGCGGGAGGCGCTGGCGCATCCGGGGCCGGTGCTGGTCGATGTGGTGAGCGCGCGGCAGGAACTGATCATGCCGCCGCATACCACGTTGGACGAGGCGCACAAGTTCGGCCTGTTCATGCTGAAGGCCGTGCTGGACGGACGGGCGGCAGAATTGATCGACCTGGCCAAGGTCAATATGCTGCGTTAACCTGATGGGACCAAACATGCCTCACTCCAAACTTTTCAGCCCGCTACAGGTGGGCAAGCTGCAACTGGCCAACCGCATCGTGATCGCGCCGATGTGCCAGTATTCCGCCGTCGACGGCTGCATGAACGACTGGCACCAGATGCACCTGGGCCAGCTGGCGCAGTCCGGCGCGGCGCTCTTGACCATCGAATCGACGGCGGTGTTGCCGGAAGGGCGCATCAGCTATGCCGACGTCGGCCTGTACGACGACGCCAGCGCGGCGGCCATGGCGCGCACGCTGGACTCGGTGCGGCGCTGGTCGGACATGCCGGTGGCGGTGCAGCTGAACCACGCCGGCCGCAAGGCCTCGGTCGAGCGGCCGTGGCTGGGCGGCCGGCAGATCGCGCC